>JAFDWT010000076.1:44947-65245 GCA_018268335.1 Armatimonadota bacterium
TTGCGCGCCTATGACATCCCCGAGAGCACGCGCTACGCCCGCGGCATGCCGGTCATCAACTACATCGCCATCGAGAGCGACGAGCGGGTGACGGCGACCGTCAGCGTCAAGGACATCAAGGGCGAAGGCTTCTTGACGATGGTCACTCGCAAGGGCGAAGTCAAGCGCACGGCGCTAGAGGCCTTCAGCAACATCCGGTCCAACGGATTGCGCGCCTTTGACATCGAGGACGGCGACGAACTCGGCTGGGTTCTTGTCACCAAGGGTAGCGAGGACATTGTCCTTGTCACCCGCAACGGCATGAGCATCCGGTTCAACGAGACCGATGCCCGTGGCCGTGGTCGCGCCGCCGGTGGCGTCCGCGCCATCACTCTGCGCGAAGGCGACATCTTGGTCGGCGCCGACGTCGTGCGTCCGGGTTCGACTCTGCTGGTCGTCGGTGAGCATGGCTTCGGCAAGCGCACCGAGCTGGACGAGTATCGTGTCCAGACTCGCGGTGGGCTCGGCATCTTGACGATGAACGTCACCGAAAAGACCGGGCAGATCGTGAGCGGGGAAGTCGTCGAAGACGACGACCGCCTGATCCTCTTGACGACCCTCGGGAAGGGCATCCGGGTCAAGGTGAAGGAGATCCGCTTGGTCAAGCGCATCGCCCAAGGCGTGAAGCTGATCAACCTGGCCGACGGCGACACCATCGGTTCGATGGCGCGACTGGTGGTCTCACCTGACGAAGGTGACGATCACGAATCCGACGACGAAGCGACGGAAGAATGACCTGCAGCGCGGCCCTGGAGACGACGAGTCACCGGGGCCGCGCTCTTGATGTGTCGGCGATGAGGCATTGACAAATGGACTTCCAAAGCTATCGCTCACAGTTGATGCATGGTGACTTTTCAGCCCTTGAGTCAGCACACGGGTTGGTCACCGCTTGGTTGGATGACGGTGCTTTCAAGGACGACCAAGATGCCATTGACGAAGCCCTCTCCTGCGCCGCGTTCAATGGACAGACCGAACTCGTGAGTTTGCTGCGGGCGCATGGGGCGCAAGTTGACGGCGGACAAGCGACTGGCATGACCGGACTACATTGGGCGTCCAACCGTGGCCACCTGCATACAGTTCGTGCACTTGTCGACGCAGGTGCCGACATGGAAGCGCTGAACAACTACGGCGGAACGGTCCTCGGTTGCACGGTCTGGTGTCTGCTGAACCAACCCATGCCTGGTCAAATCGATGTCGTCAGGTATTTGGTGAGTGCTGGAGCCGACAGAAGTAAGGCAGGCTATCCGACAGGAAACGATCAGCTTGACGGCATCCTGGCACCTTGATTTTGCCTAAGTGGGATAATGTCCCCATCGTCATGGTTCGCCCCATCATTTTGTTCAGCGTCGCCGTTTTGGCCGCCGTCAGCCTCGGCCAAGGCACTCCACCGCCATTTTCAAGTGACCACTCGATCACCATCGCCGGCCAAAAGCTGGATTACAAAGCGACGGTGCAAAGCCACACTGTCACCGACCGCGTCGGGGAGCACGTCGCCGACTTCGTCGCGATTGAATACACCGTCAAAGCCGAACCAAGTCAGCGGCCGATCACCTTTGTCTTCAACGGAGGCCCAGGCTCCGCGTCACTGTGGCTCCACCTCGGTTTAGCCGGCCCAAAGAGGGTCGATCTGATCCAACCCAAAGGCGAAAAGCCCGCTCCGCCGTACCGGCTCGTCGATAACCAAGAGACGCTCCTCCCTGTCACCGACCTTGTGATGGTCGATCCTGTCGGCACTGGCTATAGCCGTCCGGTCAAACCCGAGTTCGCCAAGAAGTTCTTCGGCGTCCGGGAAGACATCGAAAGCGTCGGCCAGTTCATTTTCCAGTACTTGAAGTCTCATGGCCGGTTCACTTCGCCGGTCTACATCCTCGGCGAAAGCTACGGCGGGATCCGCGGCTCCGGATTGGCGAACTGGCTGGTGAACCATGGTGTCGGGCTCGCTGGGGTCGTCCACATTTCGCCGGCCATCGAGTTTCCCAACCTCGACACCAGCAAGCCCCTAGGGCAGGCGCTCTTTCTGCCGACCTACGCGACGACCGCCTGGTACCACAAGAAGCTGGGCAAGGACATGCTGGCCAAGTCGGTGGGCGAGGTCTACCAGGAGGCCAAGCAGTGGGCCTATGACGTCTACATGCCAGCCCTGATGCGCGGAGCTGCGCTGTCGCCAGAGAAGAAGGAGAGCGTCCTGCGGCAGTTGGAGCACTACACTGGGCTCAGCCGCGAGTTTCTTTTGCAGACTAAATTGGGCGTCCGTGACGGCGACTTCTTCAAGGAACTTGGCCGGAAAGACCGGTTTTCTATCGGCCGATTGGACTCGCGCTACACCCGTTTTGACGCTCTTTGGACTGGCAACTACCCGGACTCCGACGCGGCCAGCGACGCGATGACCCAGCCGTTTGTCTCGTGCATGATGGACTACTATCGCGAATTGGGCTACAACTCCACCCAACCGTACTACGTGTTGGGCGAAGGAGTGACCGAGCCTTGGAACGGCATCGAGACCGCCGACGAAAGCGGTTCGTTGGTCAGCGCTATGCACGCGGATCCTCACCTGCGGGTCTTTGTCGCTATGGGCTATTACGACCTGGCCTGTGCCCCCGCGACAGCCGAACACACACTGGACACTATGCACTTGGACGACCGGCTGCGCGGCAACATCGTCCGCGGCTTTTATCCAGCCGGGCACATGATGTACCTGGAAGAGGGAAGCCGGAAGTCGCTGGTCGCTGATTTGCGCAAGTTCTACTCGGGGAAGTGACAGGACACAAAAAGACGGCGGCACCTGTTAGGGTGCCGCCGTCTTTTTGTGTGAGAGAGCTAGTCGATTACTTGCGGGCTCGCCGGGCTAGAGCCAGAGCACCTAGGCCAAGGATCGACATCGTCATCGGCTCGGGCACTCCTTGAGTCCCGCTGATGGTCACCATGTCGTACCGGATCGTGCCGTTAATGCTGTAGGTCGCAGTCGACGTCGTGGGAGTATATTGGCTTGAGCCAGGGGCAAACACGGAGACGATCCGGACGCCGAACTTGGCGTTGTTGTTCACCGAGGAATCCCCAGACAGGTCGACAATATTGAGGTTGTGAAAGACCGTGTCTGACACTTGGAACGAACTGCTGTTGTTCCAAGTGGTGCCGTCGGTGGTGTACTGGAGCATCGTCCAAGCAGAGGCCGTGGCACTGTGCCGTTGGTCAAACGACACCGTGATTCCCTGCATTCCAACTGTGGACACAAGGAACCTGACGCCTGCAGTGCCCGAGCCGACGCCCTGGGCAGGGTAGCTGGCCGAGTTCCAGGCCGTGTTGTCCGAAGCGGCCGGGTCGCTGCCGCCGGTGCCGCTGGCAAAAGTGCTTGTCGTGCCTCCGATCAAGGAGGCGGTGCCGGTGCCGATGGACGGATCAGTCGAACCGGTCGTTAACGTACCGTCAGGCGAAACCGAGTTGAAGTTCCATTGGGTGATGACGGTGGCCTGCGCAGCACCGGCAATGGCGACAAGGGCAAGAGCGAGGGGTGTTCTCTTCAACATGAAATGGCTCCAATCAACAATGGCTAAAGTGTGCCCTAACTGTATTATTACTGTGTTAAGTTCACGGGCAATTGAAGCCAAAGACTAGAATTCCTGGTAAGAATGCTTGCCCTCCGAGACCCATACCGACTGACCAGAGACTTCCTTGCGCGTCCGGTCGTCTATTCTCAGAGGACAGAAAAGAAATGGGTTCACCCTATGTCGAATATCCCCGTGGCTCTGGTGGCAGCGGCGGCAACGGTTCCTTCATTGGCACGCCCCGTGGTGCCGTTGATCTAGCGGCCATCAGCGAAGCATGGGACTTGATGAAAGCGAATTGGTCGCCCTATGCGTTGACCATGCTGTTGGTCGGCATCGCGAATTTTGCGATCACCTTTGTCGTCAAGATGCCGTTCGCTGTCAGCCAAGCAGTGCTGCAAGACAAGATCAACGACCCCGCTGCCCTGATCGCCATCCAGTTGCCTGGCATGTTGGTGCAGCAGGTTGTCAGCAGTCTATTGACCGGCATCATCTTGGGAGGCTTTGCCAACATGACCTTGGTGACCCTGCGGGGCGGACAGGCGTCGTTCAACGACTTCATGAAAGTGTTTTCCAAGGCCCACCTCTTCATGCTGTTCGGGTTGCTGTACACCTTCTTCACGCTCTTAGGCGTGATCGGCTTGTGCGTCGGCAGCATCGTGGTGGCTGGCCTTCTGATGTTTTCGGCCATGTTCATGGTGGACAGGGAGATGGGGCCTTGGGACGCGATCAAGGCGAGTTTCAACGCCCTCAAGGGCGAGTGGCTGATGGCCGGTGTCTTCTACTTCGTGGCCTACCTAATCGCCCTGCTCGGCATCCTTGCCTGCGGCGTCGGCATCCTGTTCACGGCCCCGATGGCCATGCTGGCGGTCACGATTTGCTACCGCGACGTCGTGTACGTCGGCATGAACAGCTACGCGCCTTCGACGCCGATGTCTCCGCCTCCCAGCGAGGCACCGACGGAACCGCCGGTCGATCAGTGATCTGACCCGGCAACCCCAGCCCGCGCCGCCAATCCTGACGTCGCGGGCTTCTTCTTGCGCAAGTCTTGGATCCTGACTCCTTTGCCTGGCGTCACGTCAAAGGTTCCCCTGTCGAACCTGGATCCAAAAACGAACGGCTTATATTCGTCCCGACTTATAAATTCAAAGTGAGTGCCGTCGAAATCGAACGAGCTGACGAACTCACTGGCGCTTAGCCAACCCTCCACGATCTCGATTTGGATCTTGCCGACTGACTTGTTCGTGAAGCTGACGACCATCGCGTTGCCCTTGCGGAGCATCGTGATGGGCTTGTCCTTCTCGGCCAAGTCGTTCAGCGAGGCCTTCCCGTCCATGAGCCAGAAGATGAGGCAACCGTTTTGGTTGGGGCTGGCCTGGGGGTACATGGCCTGCCACGTCTTCGGGGCAGCGTCGAGCTCGACGGGCTGGCTGAGGTCCAGGGGGTCACGGAGCCAGGTGTCGCCATCGCAGACATTCAGCATGCCGTCGCCGAACTGGCCCATGGAATAGAGCCGGAACTTCTTGCCGCCGCCGTACCACAGCTGGGCGGTGCCGCTCTTCTCGAAGCCGGATGAGTCAGTGTCGCGGCTGTACCGGTCGAACCAGAGATAGAAGGGCGGCAGCTTGCTGTAGGAGTCCAGGAGCTTGGCGAGGTAGCCCTCTCCAGACCGGTCGACTGGAGTTGGTTTTGGATTGTCCTGCAAAGACGCGATAAGCAATGTCGTGGCGGCGACCCACATAGCTTGTCTATTCTACGCCCTCTTGAAAGCGACGCGAGTTCCGTATAATGCCCGGTGGCCCCATGAGCGAGACCACACAAGAACGAGGATGTTCTTTTGCCTCCATCGAGCCGGCGACCATAGCCACTCCGGAGTCGTTTTCTGCCGACGAACGCTTGATGGTCGATACCGCCGACCAGTTCAGCCGCAAGGAAGTCCTGCCACTGGCGGCCAGACTCGACACCCAAGAGCCAGGCCTCATGCCGGCCCTGGTCCGCAAGGCCGGAGAGCTCGGGTTCTGCGGTGTGGACGCTCCCGAAGCCTACGGCGGGCTGGGCCTCGGCAAGAACATCGCCGCCGCCATCTTGCAGCGCCTGTCGCTCGACGCCGGGTTTAGCGTCACAGTCGGCATCACGAGCGGCATCGCCCAGTTCGGCCCGGCGGTTTTTGGCACGCCAGAACAGAAGGAGCGCTACCTTCCCAGGCTAACCTCCGGCGAGTGGATCGGCGCTTACGCCCTTAGCGAGCCCGAATCCGGCAGCGACGCCCTTTCGCTGTCAACGCGGGCCGAGAAACGCGGTGACAAATGGGTGCTCAACGGCACCAAGATGTGGATCAGCAACGCGCAATGGGCTGACTTCTTCCTCACCATGGCCAAGGTCGATGGGGAACACGTCACGGCGTTCCTTGTCGAGCGGGCGCACCCAGGCGTCAGCGTGGGGAGGGAAGAACATAAGCTGGGACTTAAAGGATCGTCGACAGCCCGTCTGGTGCTAGACAACGCCGAGATTCCGGCCGAGAACGTCCTCCATGAGGTCGGCAAGGGGCACCAGGTCGCGTTTAACGCCCTCAATTTGGGCCGATACAAGCTGGGGGCCATGTCGCTTGGCCCTACCCGCGAGGCTATCTTCCAAGCAGCCGGATATGCCCAGGAGCGCAACCAGTTTGGCCAGGCGATCGGTGAGTTTGGCCTCGTGCGCAAGAAGTTTGCCGATATGGCCGCCTGGTTCTTTGCCGCCGAATCGTGCCTGGCGCGCACAGGAGCCTTGATCGACCAAGCGTTTGCCGCCAGTGACGGGTCGATCGAGGGGGGTAAGGCGGCGAGTGAAGAGTTTTCGGTCGAGTGCTCGATCTGCAAGGTGCTGGCCACCGAGGCCGAGGACCGTATCGTCGACGAGGCCCTGCAGGTCTATGGCGGTTATGGTTTTACGGAGGAGTTTCCGGTCGCTCGGATTTACCGGGATGCCAGGGTCAGTCGAATCTATGAAGGCACCAACGAGATCAACAGGGTCTTCATTTCGTCCCGATTCCTGCGCAGGGTCAAGGAGGGACGTGCCGAGATGCCAGTTGGCGACGGCTTTGTCTTCGAGGCGCTGGCTAAGGCCATGGCCGTCGAGCCAGTCCACCAGACCATTGTTGGAGCCCAGAGCGACCTCTTGATGCTGGCGTTTGCTGTGCAATCGGCACGGTTACGGGCGAAGCAAGCGGGTGGTGCTACACAGATGGCAGCCGACAGGTTCACCAATTGGGCCAACGTCCAAGCCGCCGAGGCGCTACAGGTCGTGACAGGGCAGGCAGTCTCTATACCCGCACCACTTCAAAACCATACTGACGAGCTTGCCACCTTCGTTATGGCTGGCCGGGCACCGGTCTAGCCGGTCTTGCGGCTTCGACACATAGAAAGAGCCCGGCTCCTGAGCGCCTGCAACGGTCGGCGCCTGGAGGCGGGCTCTGTTCGGCCTAGGCCGAGGGCGACGCTTCGCGGTGGTCGTCTTGGCCGTAGGCCTTCCTTGTCTCCAGGATCAGCCCTTCAACGCAGGCTGACAACCAGAGCTTGCCTGCCATCGCCTCTTTGTGCTGACGGCGGACATAGTCCGGCAGGTCGTCCGACGGGTCCATGACCACCAAGTGCAAGGACACTTTGGCTCCCGGCACTTCAGTGAGGATCTCCTTGGCGGTCTCTTCAGCAGTGACCGGGTTGGCGAGAAGGACAAAGTCCTCTCGGGCCGGTCCCTTGCCACGGTGCTTCTTCAGGCTGTCCCGCGCGGGCGCGTCCACGACACAGACGGCCAGTGTCGGTCGGTCGGTCCAATCGTTCGGGTTCCTGGGCCTCGAGTCAGCCGCAGACTTGCGGAACTCCGCCGCCATGCGCCGTGCTCGGGACGATGAAGCGCTCTCCAACCGCCACAGCAGGTCGTCCACCGCTTCCCAAGCCCCCTTGGCCGCCATCCAGCGCAGAAAGGTGCCGACGGCACCCTCGGCGTCAAGGTCGACCATGACTGCGTGCCGCACGGTCTCGACAGCGTCTGCGGCACTCTGGGTCTGCACCAGCGTCATCACCGCGTCCTGGAAAGTCTGCCGTGCGTCGGAGCGCAAAGCGACCAACCAGGGCGACTCGATGCCTTCGCAAAGCGGACACTTGTACAGTTCAACGATGCGTCGGGCGTGTTCTGCCTTGGCCTGCGGCGACTGCTCGCTCCTCATGGCGTGGCCGGCCGCCATAAAGTCGTCGTAATCACTGGTCACTTCGGTGTCCATCGTGAGGGTGGACCGGTCGGACCGGATGAAGACGCCGAGCGGCACGCCGTGCGCCTGGCATTCCTTGCGCAAGAGATAGGTCGTCACGCTCAGCCGGTTGCGGCTAGACGTCGACGCCGGTTCATCGGGCCACAGGGCCCGACAGATGGTGTTGCGGCCGAGTTCTCGCCCGCGCACCATGGTCAGAAACGCCACGAGCTCGTGGCATTTGATCGTCGAAAATCGTTCGGTGGTCGCCGTCCCGAAAGACAAGCTGACCCGTCCGAACAGACGGATGTATGGTATGTGTTCCAAGCTCTCCCTTCTTGGAAGCCGTTGCTCTCCGTAGACATTCTATACAAGTTTCTTCGTGCAATATCAAGTGTCTACTGAAATTTGTCTGTTATTTTGCCAGTCTGGGCCTGAAAGTGTGGCTGACGTAGAATGAATGGGTCTGGCCCTTGGCCAGTGGTGCAGTCAACGTGGGTGACCTCGCGATGGATCTCAAACCGGCGCCAGACTGGGCGGCCCTTGTCGGGCACGCAGGGCAGGCTTTCGTGTTTTGCTCTGTCGTCGGCTTTTTGGCTGCTGCCGTGTTGTGGTGGCTTTCGGGCTCAGATCCTAGGAAAGAAAAGTCCGCGAAGCTGGCCGGTTGGGTCGGCGCCCTGGCCCTGTTCGCTGCCTTCGCGTGCGTCGGCACCTTGTTTGTCACCGACCAGTTTCAGTTCAAATACGTTTTTGCCCACGCCGCCCACGACCACGAGTTGCAGTACAAGATCGCGGGGATATGGAGTGGCCAAGAAGGATCGTTTCTCCTTTGGGCGACGACTTCGGCGGTCTTCTTTCTCTTGGTCGGGCCACGTACCGGGCAAGACCGGCGTTGGTTTAGCGTCGTCTACGCCACGATGCTGGCGGCGCTTGTCGGCATTTTGGCTTTCGAGTCGCCTTTCAAGCCGATCGACTTGGTCGACGGCAAGTGGCTAGTGCCGCCCGACGGCAACGGCCTCGCGCCGTCGCTCCTCAATTACTGGGTGGTCGTCCATCCGCCCACGATCTTCTTGGGCTTCGGCTCTTTGGCGGCGCTGTTCGCTTGGTCGATGGCGGCGACGCTCCGGCGCGATCCGCATTCGTGGATTCCGCTCGTCCGGCCTTGGGCTTTGGTCAGCTTGTCGCTGCTCGGCGTCGGGCTGTGCATGGGTGGGTTCTGGGCTTATGAGACGCTCGGTTGGGGCGGCTTTTGGATGTGGGACCCAGTCGAGAACACCAGCTTTGTCCCCTGGGTGGCGGTGGCGGCGTTCATCCACGGCGTGTTCCTGCAGGCGGCCAAGCGGCGGGGCTACTTGGTCAACCTCATCGGCGCAGCGGTGCCGTTTGTCAGTTTTGTCTACGGCACATTCCTGACCCGCAGCGGCTTCTTGGGCGACACCAGTGTCCACAGCTTTGCCGAAATGGACAGGTCGGCACTATGGATCCTCGTGGGTGTCGGCGCGTTGGCGGCCCTAGCATTTGGCGTTGTCTTTGCTCGTGGATACCGGGAGCTTCAGGAAGTTGGCGGCGAGGCTGCCCCCAAGCCGGCCTTTTGGACGAGAGACTTCTTCTACCAGGTCGGGATATGGCTCCTGTGCTCACTGGGGCTGGTCGCTGGCACCGGCATGAGCGTGCCGCTGCTGCAGAGTCTGAGCGGGCAGAAGCCGAAGGTGGTCGACGAGCACCTGTACCACCAGGTCGTCTCCTACCCGTTCGTACCCCTGATGCTGGTGATCGCCATCGCGCCGTTCCTGACTTGGCGAAGCCTTAGTTTCAAGGAAGTTTTCGCCAAGGTCTCCAATTCGCTGGCGGTGAGCATCGGTCTCGCTGGCTGCCTGTTGTTCTGGGTCAAGAAGGGCGACCCTGGGTTCTTGGCAGATCCAAACCGGACAATCGCTTTTGCCCGTGGGGTCGAGGTTCCCGCGACGCCATGGGTGGTGTTCCTGGCGTTCCTGTGCGTTTTTGCGCTGGTTGCCAACATGGCCCGCTTGTTGGGAACGGTTGGCAAGTCTTGGAAGTCGGTAGGTGGGTTCCTGACGCACATCGGTCTGGCGGTGACGTTGCTCGGGCTTGTTTTCTCACGGGGCTTTGAGAAGAAGCAGACGATCATGGTCTCCAAGGCCAGCGAGGCCGAGTTCTTTGGGCGCAAGATCAAGCTGGTCGGCCCCACCGGCTCGTTTGCCGACCGGCACAACCGGGTCGTTATGGACGTGACAGGGCCGGACGGCAACTTCCAGGCGAAGCCAGGCATGTACCTGACGATGATGGGCGGCAAGCCGGCGCCGATGACCTGGCCGTGGATCGAGAGCTTCCCGCTCCACGACCTCTACTTCGCTATCCATCCACCTAGCCTAGAGGCTTCGGACCCCTTGGAGCTCAAGAGCGGCGTGGCGGGCAGGTTCCACGAGACCGAGTTCCGCTACAAAGGCATGCGGACCGAGGGCAAGCTTGGGACGGCCGGTGCCAAGTTCATTGCCGACTTTGACGTGGTCGGCGGTGTCGTGGAGACCGCCTCGCCCAGCTTGACGATGGCCGGGCAAGGCGAGTTCCAATATGGCGACGCCGTGATCGACGACAACTACTCCTTGCGCCTGGTGGCTATGAACGCCGCCGACAAAGCTGTAACAGTCCAGGTCATGTTCAGGTCACCGGCCTATCCCGTCGAAGTGTTTTACAAACCGTTGGTCCGGGCGGTCTGGTGGGGCGTCGGTATCATGACCCTTGGCGGGCTCCTCTCTGGCTGGTCTCGCCGAGCGGCCTCCAAGCGGCCAGCCGATCCCAACGCCGATGCGACTGAACAACCTTCTCAAGGCTAAGCTCCACCACGCCCGGGTCACCTATGCCGACCCAGAGTACGTGGGCAGCATCCAGATTGACGCCGACCTGATGGCGGCGGTCGGGCTCATGGAAGGCGAGCATGTGCACGTTTGGGCGGTGGATCACACGTCGCGGATCGAGACCTACGCTTTCAGCGGCCCCAAGGGCGTCGTCGGGCTCAATGGTGGCGCGGCACATTTCTTCAAGCCAGGCGACCGGATCGTGGTCGCCGCGTTCTGCCTGAGCGACGAGCCGGTGGTCCCCAAGGTCGTCCTGCTGGACGAAGGAAACAACATTGTCCGAGACCTCACCCCCTTCAGCGTCACCGGTTGACCTCGGCGAGCTGCTTGAGCAGAGCGGCGCCGTCCTCCACGGTCACTTTTTGCTCACCAGCGGTCGGCACAGTGAGGTCTATTTCGAGAAGTTTCGTGTGTTGGAGCGACCGGACGTCTTGTCTGCACTGTGCACGGCCATTGCTTCGCACTTTCAAGGCGTCGAAGTCGATGTGGTCGCTGGCCCGACGACTGGCGGCATCATCATCGCCTTTGAGGTGGCCCGGCAGCTGGGTGTCCCTGCCTTGTATGTCGAAAGTGTCGACGGCAAAAAGACCTTGCGCCGAGGCGGAGCGGTGGCAGCTGGAGCGAGGGTGTTGGTTGTGGACGATGTCTTGACCACCGGCCTTTCGGTCAAAGAGACGATCGACGTGGTGCAGGCGGCGGGTGGGCAGTGCATCGGGGCAGGCGTCTTGATCGACCGGGCGTCCGGAGACTTGGGCTTCACGGTGCCTCTGTTCGCGGCCTATCGGGTCGAAGCGGAGTCGTATGCCCCTGACGCTGTGCCGGATTGGCTGGCGGCTATCCCTATCACCAAGCCCGGCACTCGGCCTTCCTGACGGCTTGTCTGAGAGCGCTCGGTGTCCGGCACTGGAACCGCTTCGCTCTATCCAGTGCCACCCGTTTTTCTCATGTTTGGCCCGGGAGCGCTCGGTGTCCGGTACTGGAACCGCTTCGCTCTATCCAGTGCCACCCGGTTGTCGCGCGTCATAGCCGCGCCGGACAAAGCGGTGTCGGAGCCACCGCACTCCAAAGAACCGCCCTACAAAACCCCAGCAAAAACACCGAACATCCAGATGGGCCGGAGTAGCGCCGGACCGGGAGCCCAAGGAGTGGGCTCTCACGAGCGAACGGACGCGCGGAAGGAGAAGACCGACCGTGCAAATACTGGACTCACTGTTTGGGGCGCAGACGCGCAACCTGGGTAGCTCCATGGGGCGCACCTCCATGCGCGCCACCGTGCTCAACAATAACCTGGCCAACGTCAACGTGCCGAATTACAAACGGCGTGACGTCGACTTCGACGCCGTTTTGGAAGGCGAGTCGAACAAGCCGGGCGCCAAGCTCAAATCGATCCAACAGAAACTCGGCATGCACGGTGTCTCCACCGGGATGGCCAAGGTCCGCGTCGACGGCAACAGCGTCGACCTGGAAAAGGAGGTCACCGCGATCTCCGAGACGGAGCTCCGCTACAACATGCTCACCGAGATGACCAGCCGTTATTTCAGCGGCCTCAAGAACGTGATCAGGGAAGGTAAGTGATGACTTTAGGCCAAGCCATGAAATTCAGCGGTTCGGGCATGAACGCCGAACGCACGCGCATGGACGTGATCAGCGCGAACATCGCCAACGCCAACAGCATGAAGACCCCCGACCAGGACGCCTACCGGCGCCAGTCGGTGATCCTCACCGGCTCCGACCAAGGGGTGAAGGTCAGTGGCATCCAAAAGGACATGGGCTCGCTGCGCGCCGTCCCCGACCCCAGCAACCCGTTCGCCGACGACAAGGGCTATGTCTATTACTCGAACGTCGAACCGGTGACAGAAATGGTCAACCTGATGACGGCCAACCGGTCGTACGAAGCCAACATCGCCGCCTTCAACTCGGTCAAGAGCATGATGCGCTCGGCCCTGCAGATCGGCAAAGTTTAAGCCCCTAGGACATCGACACTATGCGCATTGACAACAGCCAGATCGCTGCGCTCACCCAGTCTAGCCAACCGCCGGTGGCCACTCCGACGACGGTCGAAGAACCGTCCGAGGATTTTGGCCAGATGCTGATGGACGCCCTCAAGGAAGTCAACCATACGCAAGTGGAATCACAGCGTATGCAAAACGACTTGATGGCGGGTCGGCCGGTGGAGTTCCACGACGTGATGATCGCGATGGAGAAGGCCAGCACTGCCATGCAGCTGACGCTGCAAGTGCGCAACAAGGTGCTGGAAGCCTACCAAGAGATCAGCAGAATGAACGTCTAGCTCTCTGCTCGGCCGGACAAGGTCCGTGGCCGAAATGGGTTCAATCTTTCAGAAAATTCGAGACTGGTGGGACGCAGCCGACCGCACGCAGCGGGTCGTCAGCGTCGTCGGCGTCGCGCTGTTCGCGGCTGTCATGAGCGTGACTGTCCTCATGGCGAGTTCGCCCACGATGCAGCCCGTCGCTGTCGGCGCGAACGAGAGCGAAAAGCAAGGCATGTTGGAAGAACTCCAAAAGAAGGGCTTTCGCGTTGAAGTCAACCAGTCAGGCAACGTCGTGGTGCCCGAGAAAGAACTCGCCAAAGCCAAGATGGCTCTGGCCGGTGCCGGGAAGCTGCCCCGCGGAGGTGGCGCAAGTGTCTTCGGCGGCGGGCCGGGCGCATTCGACACGCCCAACGTCGAGAAGCAAAAACTGCTCGCTATGTTGGAGGGCGAGCTTGCTGAATCCATCAACACGCTCGAGGGCGTGCAGACTTCGCGCGTCCACATCGCCCCGGGCAAAGAGTCGGCCGTCGTGGATGAAAAGGTGAACCCCACCGCGTCGGTCAACATCATCGAGTCGCAGCCGGGCAAGCTCTCCAAGGTCGAAGGCAAGGCGATCGCCAACTTGATCCAGGGTGCCATCACGGGCCTGGACCAGAAGGGTATTAAGGTCATCTTGGCAACGGGCAAAACACTTTATGACGGCTCGGAAGACCAGTCCGAAGGGGCCGTCGCCAACAACAAACTCGAAGCCGAGCGGAACGAGTCCAAACGACGGACCGAGCAGTTGCAGAAGGAGTTGGACTTGATGTTCGGCAAGAGCAACACGATCGCCGACGTCGCGGTCACCCTCAACATGGACCCCACTGTCGAGGAGAAACACATTGAGACTCCCAGCGACGCTCCCGCCAAACTTGAACAAGGCAAGGAAGGGTTGGCGAGCAATAGCGCGACGCCGACTGGAACGGCCGGACTAGATTCCAACACACCACAGCCAACGGCCAACAACACCGCCGTCGGGACAAACGGACAGAAGTACGACAGTACCGTCAAGAGCGCGACGTATGCCATCAGCACCCAGAACACGAAAGTGACCAAGGCTCGAGGCGACATAGTCGGAATGACGTATTCGGTGACCGCCAATAAGGCGACGGTCAAAGATGTGCCTTCACTCCGGAAGTTCGTGGAATCCAAGCTTGGTGACAACCTCGGGAAGGCCGGGTTCACCGCCACCGTCACCGAACTCGAATACAGCCAAGAGCAAGCCAAGGCCACCGAGAAGATGGCCGCCGAGAGCGCCAGCGCGCAGCGGATGAACCAGATCGTCCAGTTGCTCCCGGCCGCCGCCCTCCTCATCGCCGGATTCATGGTCGTCAAGGCACTGGGCAAGCATCTGTCCGCCCAGGCGCCTGCGCCGATGCTGGCGGCCAGCAACGGCATGGCCCTGCCGGGCAACGTCGTCCAAATCGGCCCTGGCGGATCGGTGCACATGACGCCCGAAGCCGCTCAGGCCCTGCAAGCCCTGGAAGAAGACAAGGCTGAAGCCAGTGAGCGCGAACGCGAGATCGAAGAGAAGATCCGCGAAAGCGAGGCCACTGCCCAAGTCATGGCGGCCCTGGGCATTGACGAAGACGACAATTCAGTCGACGTCGCCGCCATCAAGGCAAAGATCAACGTGCCGCTGGAACAGATTAAGAAGATGGCCAAGAAGAGGCCAGAGATCGTGGCCATGCTGCTGAAGACTTGGCTGACTGAGGAAGGACCCGCACTCCGATGAGAAAGATCCCGTCTGATATGACCCCTCGCCGCAAGGCGGCCGTCATCCTCACCGTGCTCGGTCCCGAGTTGGCCGCCGGCGTCGTCCGCCACCTCAGCGACGACCAGGTCGAAATCTTGTCGCTCGAAGTGGCGAGGATGGAGAAGATCGGCCACGACCAGCGGGCCCAGATCATCGAGGAGTTCCACCAGATCGCCCAGGCGCAAGACTTCATCGCCGAGGGCGGCATCGACAATGCCCGCAAGGTGTTGGAAGCAGCATTCGGCGAAGAGCGGGCTGGAGCGATGGTGCGCAAGGTCCTCACCGCCATGCAGGTCGTGCCGTTCGAGTTCCTCAAGCGTGCCGACCCGCAACAGCTGCTCGGCTTCATCCAAGACGAGCATCCCCAAACCATCGCCTTGATCCTCGCCTACATGCCGGTCAACCAGGCCGCGATGATCTTGACCCGCCTGCCTGAATTGCTGCGCGCCGAAGTCGCGGAGCGCATCGCCGCCATGGACCAGACGCCGCCGGAAGTCATCCGGGGTGTCGAAAAAGTCCTCGAGCGCAAGATGCACAACATCTTGAACACCGAGATGACCAAGGCTGGCGGCCCGAAGGCGCTTGTCGACCTGCTCAACCGCGTCGACCGCCAGACCGAGCGCCTGATCATCGAGAACCTGACGGAGAACAACCCCGAGCTGGCCGAAGAGGTCAAGAACATGATGTTCGTCTTCGAAGACATCGTGGTGCTCGAAGACCGGGCCATCCAGTCGGTACTCAAGGAAGTCGACGGCAAGGACCTGGCGACCGCGCTCAAGGGCGTCGGCACCGAGGTGCAGGAGAAGGTCTTCAAGAACATGTCCGAGCGTGCGATGAACATGCTGAAGGAGGACATGGACTACATGGGCCCGATCAAGCTGCGCTTGGTCGAAGAGTCGCAGCAGCGCATTGTGGCCGTCATCCGGCGTCTGGAAGAGTCCGGCGACATCACGATCGGACGCGGGGAAGCGGATGTCCTTATCTAGGCCGACTGTCCTGCGCGGGGTCGGCGAACTCCCCAAGTTCGTCGATGAGCTGCGGCCCATCGGCATCCTGGGTGCCTCCACCGGGCGGCTGTCGCGTATCGAGCTCGAAATCGGGCAGATGCGGGAGCAGGCCTTTCAAGACGGCAAGATCGAGGGCTATGGCGCGGGTTACCAAGACGGCTTTGAGGTGGGCAGGGAAGAGGGTTTCGACACCGCCAAGGCCGCCTATGAGACTGAGGTCGCCTCGGTCCGCGAACGCCTGGCCAGCATCGTCGTCGAAGCCGAAAGGGCCATCGACAAGTGGCATGAGGACGCGGCCGAGCACTATGCCGGCGTCGCCATCGAGATCGCCCGCCGGGCGATAGGGGCGGAGCTCCACCTGAACCGCGAGTCAGTCATCGCTTTGGCCACCGACGCCTTGTCGGAACTCAAGGCGGGCACCACCGTCCGCCTCCGCGTCAACCCAGGCGACGCCAGCTTCATCGAATCGCATCGCGCGGAGATCATGCAGGCGGTGGCCGGGATCAAGAGCGTCGAGATCGTCTCCGACGGCAGCGTGGTGGCTGGGTGCCAGGTCGAATCAGAATTTGGATTGGTCGATGCGCGGGTGGAGTCGTATCTCGACCGCATCGCGCAGGAAGCAAGGGGGACCACCGTATGAGCTTGGCCACTGACACCAGGATGCTCGACGCCCTGGACCGCACGCCGCGCCATGTCGTTTTGGGCAGGGTCGCCCAGGTGGTCGGCCTCATCGCCGAATCAGACGGCCCGTCGTCGCGCGTCGGCGATGTTTGCATGGTCGAAGCCAACGACGGTCGCGACCAGGTGGCCTGCGAGGTCGTGGGCTTTCGCAACGAGCGCGTGCTTTTGATGCCGTTGGGCGAGATGCTCGGCGTGCAGCCGGGGAGCCTGGTGCGGTCGACCGGCACCTGCTTGCGCGTGCCCGCCGGGCACGGCTTGTTGGGCCGGGTGCTCGACGGGTTGGGGCGTCCGATTGACGGCAAGGGGCCGCTCGATTTCACCCATACCGTCCCCAACATCGCCCCGCCGCCAGGGCCGATGGAGCGCAAGATGATCGACCGGCCGTTCGCGACCGGCGTCCGCTGTATTGACGGCATGCTGACGATGGGCGTCGGCCAGCGCGTCGGCGTCTTCGCCGGTTCTGGTGTCGGCAAAAGCACGTTGCTCGGCATGGTAGCCCGGTTTGGTCGGGCCGATGTAAACGTCATCGCCCTGGTCGGCGAGCGCGGTCGCGAAGTGCGCGAGTTCATTGAGAACGACCTTGGGCCCGACGGTTTGGCCCGGAGCGTCGTGGTCGTCGCCACGAGCGACGAGCCCGCGCTCGTCCGGATCAAAGCCGCTCTGACCGCTACCGCCATCGCCGAGTCGTTCCGCGACGAGGGCCATGACGTGCTGCTGATGATGGACTCCGTGACCCGTTTCGCCATGGCCCAACGCGAAGTCGGCCTGGCTGTTGGCGAGCCGCCGAGCACCAAGGGCTACACGCCGAGTGTCTTCGCTCTGCTGCCACGCCTGATGGAGCGCGCTGGGTGCAGCGCCAAGGGGGCGATGACCGCTGTCTACACCGTCCTCGTCGACGGCGACGACACCAACGAGCCGATCGCGGACGCTTCCCGCGCCATTTTGGACGGACACATCGTCCTCAGCCGGAAGCTCACGAGCCGCGGCCATTATCCGCCCGTCGACGTCCAGCAGAGCCTGAGCCGAACGATGCCGATGGTGGTGGACGGCGAGCACGTGGGTGAAGCGAACGCGTTGCGCGAGCTGATGTCCGCTTACGCCGACGTCGAGGATCTGGTCAGCGTCGGCGCGTATAAGCCGGGGACGCAGCCGCTCTCCGACGAGGCCATCGCCAAGATGCCAGCGATCAACGCCTTTTTGCGACAAGACAGAGCCGAGCGCGGCGACTTCGAAGTGACTCGCCAGCAGCTCAGGGAGATCATCCATGCCCAGGTTTAGATTCCGCCTTCAGAAACTGCTCGACTACCGCCGCCTACAAGAGAAGTGGGCGAAGGACGCCTGGCTCGACGCCCAGCGCCGCCGGATCGACGTGGAGCGCGACATCGACGCCGTCCGCGTCGAGCGGACCGGGATGATGGAGTCCAAGCCACTTTCTCTGGCCGACCATCAGGCGCTGGAGAGGTATCTCACCCGCCTGGACGACCAAGAGCGCGCCCACCAGGCGTTGGTCGCGATCTTGGAAGACGAAGAGGAGGAGGCTCGCCAAGCTTGGTTGGCCGCGCGGCAGGAAGCCCACGCCTTGGAAATTCTGCGCGAGGGCGCGTTGGCGGACTGGAAGAAGTTTGAAGAGAGGGAAGAGCAGAAGGCCCTGGACGAGTGGGCCGTCCTCAGGAGAGTCGCATGAACATCCAGATGAAAGGACCCGACGGAGCTCTCTCGCGGATCAGGGAGATTCAGGAGCAGATCGCCAGCTTGATGTCGGATGCCGGGGGCGGCGTCGCGCCGAAGCCGATGCCAGCAGCGGGCGGTAATTCCTTTGGCGCGATGCTGGAAGGCAAGATCGGCAAGCCGAACGGGGAAGTGGCGCCATTGGATCCCACGGCCGCTGGCTTCGGACGTCTACCGGTGGGCGGGCGGGCAGAAATCCTCTCGATGGTGCGCGCCGCGGCCCAGAAGAACGGTGTCGACCCCGTGCTCTTCCAGGCCTTGATCCAGCAGGAGAGTGACTTTGATCCGAAGTGTCTGAGCGGTGCCGGCGCGATGGGGCTGGCCCAGTTGATGCCAGGCACCGCCCGCGCACTCGGCGTCTCGGACCCCTACGACCCGCAGCAAAGCCTTGACGGCGGGGCCCGGTACTTCTCGCAGATGATGAAGCAGTTTGGCGACGTCAAGCTCGCTCTGGCCGCCTACAACGCCGGGCCGGGAGCTGTCCGTCGTGCTGGCGGAGTCCCCGACTACGCCGAGACCAAGGCCTACGTCCAAAAGATCATGGCCAATGTCGACAAGCTGCGTAGCGGAGGCGTGAGGTAATGGCCAAGAAGAAGAAGGGCGGGCTGGTGATCGTGATTGTCGCTGTCGTCGTCCTGGCGATTGGCGGTGCCGGCGCGATGGCGGCGATGGGCAAACTGCCGTTCCTGGCCAAGAAGGGGACGACTCCGCCTTCCACCTATGGCGAAGGCAAGGAGCCGCCGAAGGGCGACTTGGCGACCAAGAAGCCCGAAGAGAAGGTTGCTGGCAAGGAAGAGGAAAAACCTAAGAAGGCCCCGCCAGTCGCGGTAGCGCCGGCTCCGGACGTCGAGAAAGGTGCCAAAAAGCTGGCATCAGTCTGGAACAACATGGAGGTCGCCCAGCTGGCCAGAGTCGCCAAGGAGTATCCGGAAGACGGGCTCCCCTTGGTTGTCAGCCGGATGGACCCCGAAAAGGCTTCCGAGCTGCTGGCGGCCCTCGACCCCAAGTTCGCCGCTAAGCTCAGCGGGGAGCTCTATAAGCTGGGTGCTCGCCCGGACAAGGTCGAGTAGAAGTACCTGTTCTTGGACGGGTCGGTGGTGAGGAGTCCTTACCACTTGCATGCTCGAGCTGCTGAACAACCTACATCAACATCAGGCCCTGGACCAGACCAGCAAGGTCTTCTGCCCGATCTGCGTGGCCAACGGATATTCGGCGACCACCGACTCCAAGGACAAGAAGTGGTTCTTCACGGCCAACTCGACCGGCGGGGCGGTCTGGCACACGGGCATCGACCGGCTCCAGGTCGGTATCGGCTATCACCGTACATCGCAAGCTGTCCGGGGTCTGTTGTCCTACAAGCTCGTCCCACGGTTGGCCGACAACCTGAGCCTGAACGTGGGCTACGGGATCGAGTCGCAAGAGAGCGGCGCTACAGGGGCGTCCACTACCTTGGAGTGGAACAAGGGCCCCCTCAACGCTTTCGCAGGGGCATCAGTGCAGACGAACGACGGTCGCCTGCGCCCGGTCGGTGGATTTAAGTGGAACGTGTCGGGGCCGTGGACGGTGGGGAACCAGTTCGACGGTCGCGACCACAACCCGTTTGTCCAACACCGATGGCAAGACACCTCTCTCGGCCTGGTCTACATCGCAGGGAAGAGGTTGAGCCTATCCCTTGGGGTCAGCTTTTGACGCCCGCATCTCAACTGGCAAAGGGTGAGTGACGGCCAGAACACTTGACTTCGACGGGTCGAAAAGGCAATGCTGATTTACCGTTCAATCTTATTGGACTGGACAGCCGTCGATGAGGACAGCGCGGACCGCCATCACCATTTTCTACTGTCTCCTGGCCGCCTTAGCGCAGGCCCAGGTGAAGCTGCGCATGGTCGTGTGGGACGGGGACGAGTCGCTGACAGTCCTCCGCGGTGCGATCAAGAGGTTTGAGGCCGCTCACCCAGGCGTCACCGTCAACCTTGAGCACGTCGATTACAACAACTACTTCCAGAAGCTCCTGGCCCAGTACGCCGGAGACACCGCCCCCGACGTGGCCATGCTCGACCCGGGCAACTTCCAGCGCTACGCCAAGCGCGGCGCTCTGCTGAAGCTCAATGACTTCTACGGCCAAGAGCCCGGGTT
>JAFDWT010000077.1:0-2139 GCA_018268335.1 Armatimonadota bacterium
GACCACCCTCAAGTGGCGCGACACTTGGTACGACTCGACACTCCCCCACTGGTTCCTTGACCGCACGTTCGCCAACACCTGCATCCTCGCCACCAGCACCTGCCACCGCTTCGCCGACGGCCGTTTCTGGTTCTGGGAGGGCGTCGGCTGCTGCCACGGCACCTGCACCCACGTCTGGGGCTACGC
Organism: Armatimonadota bacterium; assembly: GCA_018268335.1. Classification (GTDB taxonomy): domain Bacteria; phylum Armatimonadota; class Fimbriimonadia; order Fimbriimonadales; family Fimbriimonadaceae; genus JAHBTB01. Next base: position 187 of record JAFDWT010000077.1, read on the forward strand.
CCAGGCCATCGGCCGCGTCTTTCCCGAGGTCGAGCGCTACCTCCGCCAAGAAATCGACTTCAAAACCTACTTCCACCCCGACACTGGCGCGATCGACTATCGAGGCGAGTTCGCCAAAGAAGTCGCCCACGACGGCCAAGCCGGCTGCATCCTCCGCGCCTACCGCGAGCACCTCATGTCCAAAGACGACACCTATCTCAAAAGTGTCTATCCCCAGGTCAAGAAGGCGACCCAACTCCTGATGAAGCAAGACCCCGACCGGGACGGAATCCTGGAAGGCGGCCAATACAACACCCTCGACGCCGCCTGGTTCGGCAAGCTGGCCTGGATCTCCGGCCTCTACTTGGCCGCCGTCAAGGCCACGGGTGCGATGGCCGAAGAAATGGGCGACAAAGACTTCGCCGCCGAGTGCCACAACATCAACAAAGCTGGCGAGAAGTCGATGGTCAGCCAGCTCTTCGACGGCGAGTACTTCATCAACATCGCGGACCCGGCGCATCGTGACCGGAACAACACCAACAAGGGCTGCCACATCGACCAGCTCTACGGCCACCAATGGGCGCACCAAGTCGGGCTGGGCGGAGTCGTCCCGGCCAAAGCGGCCAAGTCAGCCATGGCCGCCCTCTACAAGTACAACTTCGCCCCCGACGTCGGGGTCTATCGCAAGGGAATGAAGACGATCCCCGGCGGTCGCTGGTACGCCGTCCCCGGCGAAGCCGGTCTGATCATGACGACCTTCCCCAAAGGCGGCGCCGACATGGCCGTCGGCAAAGGCCAAGACGCCTGGGCCGGGATGTACTTCAACGAGTGCATGTCGGGCTTCGAACACCAGGCGGCGGCGGGGATGGTCCATGAAGGGCTCGTCACCGAAGGCCTCGCCGTCATTCGGGCGATCCACGACCGGTACGCCCCGGCCAAGCGCAATCCCTACAACGAAATCGAATGTAGCGACCACTATGGCCGCGCTATGGCATCCTTCGGCGTCTTCGTCGCCCTCACCGGTTTCCACACCCACGGGCCAAAGAAGACGCTGTCATTCACCCCCAAGACCGGCAAAACCAAAAACCGCTTCCCCTTCATCACCGCCCAAGGCTGGGGCACTGCCGAAGTGACGAAGCAACCGGACGGCACTTGGAAAACCAAAGCGACCTATCGGCACAGAAAAAAATGAAGCCAGGCAGCCCCTAGCTCGAGGGCTGAGGACCGAAGACAGAGGACTCCCTAACCCTCCTTATCCTCATACTGCTCTTTTAGCGACGACACGACCGCCGGGTCGGCCAACGTCGTGGTGTCGCCCAGGGCCCGGCCCTCAGCGACGTCCCTCAAAAGTCGCCGCATGATCTTGCCGCTCCGTGTCTTGGGCAGCTCCGCAGTGAAGAAGATGTCGTCCGGCCGCGCCAGGGCCCCGATCTTGGCCGCTACATGCTTCTTGATCTCAAGTTCCAGTTCTTCAGAAGGATGTCCGGCACCTCGAAGAATGACAAACGCCGCGATAGCCTGGCCCTTGACGTCGTGCGTCCGGCCGATGACCGCGGCCTCGGCGACGGCGTGGTGGTCGACGAGCGCCGACTCGACCTCCATGGTCGAGATGTTGTGACCGCTGACGAGCATGATGTCATCGACCCGGCCCAGCAGCCAGTAGTAGCCTTCCGCGTCCACCTTGGCCCCGTCTCCAGCAAAGTAGGCGTCGTCGAACTTGCTCCAGTACGTTTTCTTGAACCGGTCGGGGTCGCCCCAGATGCCGCGGAGCATCGAGGGCCACGGCTTGGTCAGTACGAGCAGCCCGCCGACCTCCTTGTTCTTGACCCCCGCCAGCCGGTCTTCTCCTTCCTCGTTGTAAATCGTCGCCCCGACGCCGGGGAACGGCTGCGTCGCCGAACCCGGTTTGGTCGTTGTGATCCCTGGCAGTGGCGAGATCATGATCGCGCCGGTCTCGGTCTGCCACCAGGTGTC
>JAFDWT010000077.1:2168-25504 GCA_018268335.1 Armatimonadota bacterium
GTTGATCGGCTCACCGACCGAGCCCAGAAGCCGCAATGACGACAAATCGCGCCCCTGCGGCCAGTTGTCGCCCCACTTCATGAACGTCCGGATCGCCGTTGGGGCCGTGTAGAGGATCGTGACCTTGTGCTTCTCGATGATCTCCCAAAACCGGTCCTTGGCCGGCGTGTCGGGTGCACCTTCAAAGAGCACCTGGGTCGCACAGTTGGCCATCGGCCCGTAGCAGACGTAGCTGTGCCCCGTCACCCAGCCGCAGTCGGCGGTGCACCAAAAGATGTCGCTGTCCTTGAGGTCAAACACCAGCTTGGCCGTCGCCGAAACGCCCGTCAGGTAGCCGCCCGTGGTGTGCATGATCCCCTTTGGCTTGCCGGTTGAGCCGCTGGTATAGAGGATGTAGAGCAGATCCTCGCTGTCCATCTGCTCACATGGGCAGTCCGCTGCCGCTGTGTCGACCAGATCGTGCCACCACACGTCACGGCCTTCGTGCCACGTGCCTTGGTCGTAGGACGGCACAGACCCGCCCGGGTCACCGACGCGCCGGTTGACCAAGACGTGCGTGATCGACGGGCACCCCTTGGCGATGCCGTCGTCGACGATCTTCTTGAGAGGAACAATGCTGCCGCGCCGCCAACTACCGTCAGCCGTCACCACGACCTTAGCCTGGGCGTCGTTGATGCGCTCTTCTAGCGACTCGGCAGAGAACCCGCCGAAGACCACCGAATGCACGGCGCCGATCCGGGCGCAGGCGAGCATCGTCAGCACCAACTCCGGCCCCTGGCCCATGTAGATGCACACCCTGTCTCCCCTGGCCACGCCAAGTCCCTTCAGGGCGTTGGCCACCTTCTGCACCTCGCGCAAAACGGCCGAGTAGGTGAAAACCCGCACGTCGCCCGGCTCACCTTCGGCGATCCAGGCCACACGGTCACCGCGACCTGCGACGACGTGTCGGTCGACGCAGTTGAAGCAGGCATTCAGCTTGCCGCCCAGGAACCACTTGGCAAACGGCCTCTTCCACTCCAAGACGGTGTGCCAGGGCTGCGACCAGTCCAGCTTCTGCGCCCACGACGCCCACCAGGCTTCAGGGTCGGCAGCGGCCGTCGCATAGACCGAAGGATCGGAGACGTTGGCGGCGGCGCGAAAGGCCTCGGACGGTGGGAACGAACGCTCCTCCTGGAGCAGGGTATCAATGGTCTCAGACACGGCGGCGTGGTCTCCTTAGGGCGAACGTGTGTTTTACCCAAGCGGGCCCAGGGGTACAGTTGCGACCATGGCGTTCCGCCTGAGCCGCTGCGTCGGAGTCACCGCACCCGACGTCAACAAAGCGCGGGACTTCTACGCCCAACACATGCAGCTGCGCGTCATCGGATACGAGAAAGGCTTGGAGATGCGGGCTCGCTCGCTGCGGCTTTTCATCGACCCCGGCCCGCCAGGCCCGGCGGTGCTCGAGATGGTCACTGACGAAGGCCCACAGGCACGGGAACGCATCCGTCGGCACGGCTTTGAAGAGAAGCTATGGCGAGGCCCTCGTCAGCCGTGCCTCGTCGTCGACCCCTGGGGAGTAGTCTGGAACGTGTTCTTTGAGGCGGGCGAAACCGTGATGGACGAACTGGAGCCCACCGGCCCTTGCCTGGTCTCCGACCGGGTCGGAGTCGTCTGCGAAGAGCCGGACGACGCTGCCGACTTCTATGGCAGCCTGTTCGACGCCGCGCCGTCCAAGACAGTCGCCGGGTCATGGACGGTCGACTCGGGCGCGTGCCGCATGCGCATCGAACGCGGCACCGCCGGCTCCCTCCTTTACTTAGCCAGCGACGCCTGCTTCGAAGCCCTCCTTGCCGTCGGCTGCCACGAAGTCTCGTCGTCGCCACCGCGGATCCGCGACCCGTTCGGCGTCACATGGGGCGCCGACGCCTCTGCCCCCAGCACGTTCGCCGCCGTCGAACCAGGAGCGACACCGTGACACTCAAAACCACCCTTCGCCGCCTCATCGACATCGTCAAGACCGAGTGTCCCACCGAGCCTGCCTACGTCTCGCTGCAACAAGGCCGGACGGTCGTCACCGTCGCTAGGCAAGACACCGACACCGTCGTTCACGCCTACGCCGAAGGCGGAGTCAGCCAGACCAAGGCTTATTTGGAGCAAGAAGGCGTCGAAGCTCACGACGGGGCATGGTTCCAAGACGGCATGCCCGAAGACCAAGGGACTAAGGTCTGGATCGGTGCGGTGGCTTACAAAAGCGACGAACCAAAGCCGGGGCTTTGGGTCGACGCCTTCCCCATCCGGCCCTCGGCGGGCGACGTCTTGGCCTCGATGTACCAGGAGTTCGAAGACGAGGGCCTGGTCCCGCCTGACAAACTGGACGCGTTCTTGGTGGCCGTCGAGCCCAACGTCGTCATACTGGAACCAGACGAGATCGAGGCGATGTTGGTCCGCCACACCGTGACCGCGCAACCTCACACGGGTTCGACCCGTGAATTGGATTGATCATGGCAACTAGCAACGAACGTGGAATGGGCGCAGTCGCCCACCTGGCCCCGATGATCGGCCTGGGCTACCTGGGCTGGCTGGTGGCCTTTGTCATTCTGCTCACCCAAAAGGACAAGTCGCACTTCGTCACCCGACATGCTGTCCAGTCGTTGACTTTCCAGTTCATTTTGTTCCTGTGGTCGGTCGTGTCGGCTGTGATCATGTTTCTACCCGTCGTCGGCTTCATCGGCCAAATTCTCCTGGCCATCGGTGGCCTGGCCGCGATCATCCTGCCCGTCATGGGCGCGATCCACTCGGCCCGCGGCGAAGACTACGAATATCCGATCGTCGGCCGCCTCTACCGCCGCTCGATCAGCTAGTCCGCGATCACGTTCCCCCATCCCTTCAGGGTGGGGAAATTTGGTTCACCGAAGCGCGCCTTGCCAACTCGCGCCGTAGCGACTCCTCGCCCCGGGCCATGGCCCACCGGTGGTTCCAACTGAACACAGGCCTCAAGACAAACGACAAGCTGCGCAGAAGGGGCTTGTCGGCGGAGATGTTCCAGTCATAGGTGATGGCGCACCCGTCGCCGTCGGGAGAGAAAGTCCACCGACCCGAGCCAGTGAAGTCCCCCCAGGCTTCGAGGGCGAACCCGTTGGGCCGGTCAGTCTCGGTCACCCGGAACGACCATCGAAGTCGGTAGGGCAAATATCCTTTCGTCAACAGCTCGATCACCCTCCCGACGCCGCCTGGTTCCCCCGGCTCGACCTCGCGGACGTTGAGATAAACGTCCGGCCACCAGCGAGGCAAGTCCATCGGGTCCCCGAGGACATCGTAGACTTCCTCACACGTCGCCGGCATGTGCCAGTGAGTGACAAAGTGGTAGCGCGGAGCTGCCATCCCTCTATCTTGGCTGAAGGGTCGCACACCGCCTAGAGTAACCTCAGCCCAAGTGCCATGACACCCGACGACGCCCTGTCCGCTCTTCCCCGCCTCCGCATCGAGACCCCCAGCTGGGGCTACGGCGACAGCGGCACGCGCTTCAAGACCTTCGCCTGGCCCGGCGCGGCGCGTGATGTTTGGGAGAAGGTCGCCGACGCCGCCGAGATCCACCGCCTGACTGGCTGCGCCCCCTCCGTCGCCCTCCACATCCCCTGGGACAAGACCGACGACTGGCCCGCCCTGGCGCGCTTTGCCGGCGAGCACGGCGTCGAAATCGGCGCGATCAACCCCAACGTCTTCCAGGATCCCGACTACAAGCTGGGCAGCGTCACCAACCCCGACCCCCGTATTCGGGAGAAGGCGGTCGACCACCTCCTCGAATGCGTCGGGATCATGTCGATGACGGGCTCGCGCGACCTGTCCCTCTGGTTTGCCGACGGCACCAACTACGCCGGTCAAGACGACTTCCGTCGCAGGAAAGGCCTCATGACCGAGGCCCTGCGCCAGGTCCACGCCGCTTTGCCCGACGGCAAGCGGATGCTGGTCGAATACAAGTTCTTCGAACCCGCCTTCTACTTCACCGACCTCTTCGACTGGGGAGCGGCTCTGGTGCAGTGCCAGGCGTGCGGGCCCAAGGCCAAGGTGCTCGTCGACCTCGGCCACCACGCCCAAGGGACGAACATCGAGGCCATCGTCGCCTTCCTGCTTGACGAAGGGAGGCTTGGCGGATTCCACTTCAACGCCAGGCGATACGCCGACGACGACCTGATCGTCGGCACCACCAACCCGTTCGAACTCTTCTGCATCTTCGTGGAGACCTGCGGCGAGGGCGACATCGCCTACATGATCGACCAAAGCCACAACATCGAGCCAAAGATGGAGGCGATGCTGCAGAGCGTTCTGAACTGCCAGGAGGCGTTCCTCAAGGCGCTGCTCGTCGACCGCGAAGCGCTGCGGCATGCCCAGATGACGGGCGACGTTCTCGGTGCCCACCGGGTGCTCACCGATGCCTTTCGGACTGACGTGCGGCCCTTGCTGGAGGAGCACCGACGCCGCCACGGCCTGCCGACCGACCCCATCAAGACCCACCGCGAGAGCGGTTATGCCGAGCGGAAGGCCCAGGAACGCGGCGTCGCCCTAACCGGTGGCGGGTATCCCACCTAGTGCAGGCCATATATGACACCCACGAACCTCTGGAACGACTCTGACGCCCCCGCCGGAGACGGCCTTGCATCACTCACTTACCGCTCCCGGTTGCTGGGTTCCGACCGTACGCTCGTCAATATCTACGGCGGCAACACAAGCACCAAAGGGGACGAGACCGACCACCTGGGGCGACCGTGCACGGTTCTGTGGGTGAAAGGTTCCGGCTCCGACATCGCGTCGATCACCGACAAAGGGTTTGCGGGTCTCAAGCTAGACGAGGTTCTACCCCTGTTCGACCGTCCGTCGATGAGCGACGAGGAGATGATCGCCTACCTCGACCGGACGGCCTTCGAGACTGGCCGGCCGCGGCAGTCGATCGAGACTCTTTTGCACGCCTTTGTCCCAGCCAAGCACGTGGACCATACGCACCCCGACGCGATCATCGCCGTGGCTTGCTCGCCAAACGGGCCCGCCGTGATGCGCGAGATTTATGGCGACCGTGCCGCCTGGGTCGATTACATCCGGCCAGGGTTCACGCTGTCGCAACAGATTGGCGCAGCGGTGAGGGAAAACCCGCAGATCGAGTGCGTCGTGATGGGCAAGCACGGGCTCGTGACTTGGGGACCGGACTCGAAGACTTGCTACCACAACACCCTTCGCATCATCGGCGAAGCCCAGGCTTATCTCGACGCCCATCGCCAAGACCAACCATATGGTGGGCCAGTGGTCGAATCCATGGCCGACGACGATCGCGACGCTCTTCTTGGCCAAGTGTTGCCGGTACTTCGCGGTGCGGCATCTGCCGAGAAGAAGTCCATCCTCTTGGTGGACACCTCGCCCGAGGTCATGGAATTCGTCAACTCGCGAGACGCCAAGGAGCTCTCTCAAGTCGGTGCCGCCTGCCCTGACCATTTGGTCCATACCAAGCGTGTGCCCCTTTTCATCGACTGGAAGCCTGCCGAGGGAGTAGAGGCTCTTCAAGCGAAAATCTCCGACGGGGTCGCCCGCTACAAAGAGGAGTACAAGCAGTACTTCGACGCCAACAAGACCGAGGGCGACACCATGTTCACGCCCGCACCGCGCGTCGTCTTGATCCCAGGTGTCGGCATGGTCACAAGCGGTCCAGACGCCATGGGTGCCGAGGTGTCGCGCCAGCTCTACCACCGCGCCATCGTCGTCATCAAGGGTTCGACATCGATCGGTGGCTTCGTCTCACTGTCGGCTCCAGAGAGCTACGCCATCGAATACTGGCCTCTGGAGCTTTACAAACTGAGCCTCAAGCCTGCCCCACGCGACCTGGAGGGCCAAGTCGCCCTCGTCACCGGTGCCGCCAGCGGCATCGGCCGGGCGACCGCCAAGCGCCTCGCCGCTGAGGGTGCCCACGTGGTCGTCGCCGACATCAACATGGACGGAGCCAAAGAGGTCGCGGCCTCGATTCCCGGCCACCACCGGGCCATTGCTGTCTCGATGAACGTCACCAGCGAGGAGGCGGTCCAAGCCGCTTTCCACCAAACGGTCAAGACCTACGGCGGCGTGGATATCGTTGTCAACAACGCCGGAATCGCCAGCAGCGCGCCGATCGAAGAGACGACGCTCCAGGACTGGGACCGGAACCAGAGCATCCTCAGCACCGGCTACTTCCTGGTCTCACGCGAGGCGTTCCGGGTCATGCGCAAGCAGGGCGTCGGCGGCAACCTCGTCTTCATCGGCAGCAAGAACAGCGTGGCCGCCGGCAAGAACGCCGCCGCCTACAGCGCGGCGAAAGCCGCGGAGCTCCACATGGCCCGCTGCCTGGCCGAAGAAGGCGGCGGCGCGGGCATCCGCATCAACAGTGTCCTGCCCGACGGCGTCCTGAGTGGTTCCAGCATCTGGGACGGCAAGTGGCGCGCCGAACGCGCCGCCACCTACGGCCTGCAGCCTGACCAACTAGAAGAGTTCTATCGCAACCGGACGACTCTCAAGGTCAACGTCACCCCCGAAGACATCGCCGAGGCCGTGGCATTCTTTGCCGGACCCAAGAGCAAAAAGACGACGGGTGGTGTGCTCACCGTCGACGGCGGCGTCCCGGCGGCCTACGTGCGCTGACGCCCAAAGCATGATAAAACAAACTGTGCTGATCGTCGCCGCTTTCGCCATCGCCGCCTGCGCCCAACAGGCGCCACAGGGCCAACTGGCCAACCCGGCCCCAGCCAAGGCGTCGCTAGCGACCAATCTGAGCGGCCCCGCCGACTGGAACACGGAGATCCCCTTCGTCGACATGTTCCACTTCAGCCGCGACTGGATCAGCCAGCAGGACGGCAAAGGCTGGGGCCAGGGCCCGAAGCTGGAAACCGACGCCAAAGGTTGGGTCAAGCGCCTGGCCCCAGGCTGCTGGGCCGAAACGTTCGTCACCAGCTACGACACCCACTATCCGTCCGGCGACTACACCGTGCTATATGACGGCAAGGGCGAGCTCGACTTCGGTGCCGGCGGCCCGCGAGGAAAGGAGGGCGGCAACGGCCGCTACGTCGTCCATGTCGATTCGACAAAAGGCCATTTCTCCGTCCGGCTGACCAAGACAGACCCCGCCGACCCCGTCCGCAACATCCGCGTCCTCATCCCAGGCTCAGAGAAGACGTACAAACAGAACCCTTTCAACCCCACGTTCCTTGCCCGATGGAAAGGCGTCAGCGCCCTGCGGTTCATGGACTGGATGGAGACGAACGGCAACAAGGTCAAGTCGTGGGCTGAGCGTCCCCAGATCGACGACGCCAATTGGTGCCGCAAAGGCGTCCCTGCCGATGTCATGGTCGACCTAGCCAACCGCCTCGGCGCCGACGCCTGGTTCTGTATGCCGATCCGAGCCGATGACGACTACGTCAAGAACTTCGCAACCCTGGTTGAGAAGACCTTAGACAAGAAGCTCCGCGTGTACCTGGAACTCAGCAACGAGGTCTGGAACCCCGGCTTTGAACAGAGCACCTATGCCGAACAACAGGGCAAGGCGGCCAACCTCGGTAACGGCTTCGAAAACCGTTGGCGCTGGTACGCCGTGCGCTCCACCCAGGTCTTCGACGCCTGGAACCAAGCCTTCCCCCGCGCCCGCACCGTCCGCGTCCTCGCCGCCCAGGCCGGTTGGAGCGAACCAGCCAAGCAGATCCTCGCCTTCCGTGACTCGGCAAAGAAGGCCGACGCCCTGGCGATAGCCCCTTACTGTGGCTACACCCCCTCGCCTAGCGACAAGCCTAGCGCCGACGAGGTCGCCGGATGGTCGAAGGACCAAATCTTCCAGCACATGCGGAGCAAGGTGCTGCCTGCGGTCGTGAAGATGGTCCAAGAGCACAAGGCGCTGGCCGACCAGCACAAGCTCACCCTCATCGCCTACGAAGGGGGCCAGCACCTCGTCGGCATCCAAGGCGCAGAGAACAACGACAAGCTCACGGCCCTCTTCACCGGAGCCAACCGCGACCCGCGCATGGGCCAGGTTTACAGCGAGTACCTCAAGCTCTGGCAACAAAATGGCGGCGGCCTGTTCGCAAACTTCTCGTCGGTCGCAGGCTCCTCCAAGTGGGGTTCGTGGGGATCCATGGAGTACGCCGACAGCACACGGGCAAACTCGCCCAAGTACGCCGCCTTGCAAGACTGGGCGCGCACGCTCGGGCAATCCGTCGGCACGGGCGGATAGAATGGGCGGCGGACCGACGGCGCTCCGGTAACCTGGCCTGCCCAGGCACGAAGCGACATGAGGTGGACGACGACTTTCACGGGATTTGACGAGGCCTTCGGCCCCGACAAGAACCCACGGGCGCACTACCGGTCAGTCGTCAGCGCTCTCGGTGTCCTCACCGACGAGCAGATCCAGTACCGCGGCCGCCTCCAGGAGATCTCCGCCCGCAACCAGGGCATCACCTTCAACGTCTACGGCTCCGACGAAGGCGAAGAGCGCGTCTTCCCCTTCGACTTCGTCCCCCGCATCATCACCGCCGACGAGTGGGCCGTCATCGAAGCGGGCCTGATCCAGCGCACCACCGCGATCAACCTCTTCCTGCTCGACGTCTACTCCGACCAGCACTGCCTCAAGGACGGCATCGTCCCCTATGAGCTGGTCTTCAGCCGATCCGACTACCGGCGAGAGCTCCTCAACGTCGAGCCCCCGCACAAGATCTACACCCACGTCGTCGGGAGCGACCTGATCCGCGACGACAAGGGCCAGTTCCTGGTCTTGGAGGACAACTGCCGCTGCCCCAGCGGCGTTTCCTACGTCGTCCAGAACCGGGTCGCCCTGCAGCGCACGTTCCCCGAGCTCTTCACCGACCTGCCCGTCCGCGGCGTCCGGCACTACGCCGAGATGCTCCGCGAGTCTCTCGAGTTCATCGCACCGCGTGGCTATGGCCAGGGCCTGACCGTCGTCCTCACCCCCGGCCGTGCCAATAGCGCGTACTTCGAACACACTTTCCTCGCCCGCGAAATGGGCGTGCTTTTGGTCGAGGGGTCGGACCTGGTCGTCGAAGACAACTACGTCTATGTCCGCACCACGGCCGGCAAGATGCCGGTCGACGTTATCTACCGGCGCATCGATGACGAGTTCATCGACCCGCTGGCTTTCCGCAAAGACTCGATCCTCGGCGTCCCTGGCCTCATCAACGCCTACCGGGCCGGCAACGTGGCCCTGGCCAATGCCCCCGGCGCCGGCGTCGCCGACGACAAGGCGGTCTATCCTTTCATTCCCGAGTTCATCCGCTACTACTTGGGTGAAGACCCCATTCTCGGCCAAGTCCCGACCTTTATGGGCTTCCGTCCGGCCGAGTTCGACCACATGCTTCAGCACCTAGACGAGTTGGTGGTCAAACGCACCGACGGCTCAGGCGGCTATGGCATGCTGATGGGCCCCCAAGCAACCACCAAGGAACGCGAAGCCTACGCGGCCAAGATGAAGAAGGAGCCGGGCCTCTACATCGCCCAGCCGCTCATCGAACTTAGCGCCCACCCGACCTACATCGACGGCGAGTACAAGGCCCGTCGCCTCGACCTGCGCCCCTACGTGCTCTACGGCGACCGTGTGCGCATCCTGCCCGGCGGTTTGACTCGGGTCGCCCTTGAGGCAGGCTCATACGTCGTCAACTCCAGTCAAGGCGGCGGCAGCAAAGACACGTGGGTGCTCGAGTCCACCCCAGGGGCAGGCCAGTAATGCTGCTCTCGCGCGTCGCCAACTCGATCTACTGGATCGGCCGCTACATCGAGCGGGCCGAAAACGTCAACCGCCACGTCCTCGTGTCGAGCGAGTTCGCCGTCGAGTTGGAAGGCATCTTCGAGGAGATCGCCGTCCGCGAGTGGGAGTCCCTCGTGTCCTCCCTGCCCCGGACCGGCACCGAAGCTGCCATCCACGGCCAGTCGGAAATCCAGCCCGAGTCGATTCTGCGCTACATGGTCTCGTTTTTGGTCGACCGAGAGAACCCGTACGCAGTCGTCACGTCGCTCGGCAAGGCACGCGAGAACGCCCGCACCGTCGCCGAGTCGATCACGGTCGAAGTCACGACCAACCTCAACGAGGCACACCGCCGACTGAGCTCGCACCGAACCAATTCGATCAAAGACCTGGGTGTCGCCCAAGACATCGGATGGCGCACCCACAACTCGATCCTGACAACCTTGGGCGCCATTGAGCACACCTTGACCCGTGACGAGGGCTGGAGCTACATGAAGATGGGTGAGGCTATCGAGCGGACACAGCGCTCTGTCCTCGTCCTGCGCACCCGCCTCCCTAACTTGCTGCGATGGCAAGAGAACACGGAAGACCCCCTCTACTACGCCTCGTGGCGGAGTGTCTTGCGTACCCTGGCATCCCTTGAAAACTACCGCCAGGAGAACGGCCCTCGGTTCACTCCAGACCAAGTCGTCCGGTTCTTGCTGTTCCATCCGACGACGCCCCGCTCGGTCTACTGTGGCGTGCGCCGGATGATTGGCTACCTCAATGGCATGGCCGACTCGGGGACTGCCGCAAAGGACGCGCGCAGAAGGCTGGGCCGGTTAGCCGCCAGGCTGGAATATGAGCAAGACGACATCATGGCCGGTGAATCGACCCTGACCTTTATGGACGACGTGCTCGCCGAGCTGTACCACGTCCACGAAGCGGTCTCCAATCCGACCAAGAGGCGCTGAACCATGCACCTGGACATCGAACACGACATCGTTTTCACCTATGACGACTACATCAGCGAGTCCTGGGTGGAACTGCGCATGGAGCCCCAGTCGAACGCCCGGCAGACCGTCAACCTCTTCTTTCTGGCCGTCGGCCCTCGCACCAAGGTCTCGCGCTACCACGACTGGTGCGGCAACGCGGTCCGGCACTTCTCCATCGCCGAGTACCACGACGCTATCCAGGTCAAAGCTCGGTCGCTGGTCGAGACGAAGCCCCCAGAAGTCCTCATTGACGCGATCACTGAACCGGTTCCTGCCCGTGCCGACTTTGGCGCGACCGTGGATTACCTGGCCTTTGGCGGGCCGATCACCGATTCCTCGGCCCTAGAAAGGCTGGCCCGCGAAATCGACCATGGCCAAAGCAATGTTCTGGGACACGAGGTCTGGCGCATTGGCGAGGCCGTCCACTCCGCGATCCAATACATGCCCAACGTGACGAGCTACCACTCGACCATCGACGACGCCCTAGCCCAGCGCGCCGGTGTCTGCCAGGACATCGCCCAGATCATGATCGGCCTGCTCCGCTTGCGCGGCATCCCGGCCCGCTATGTCAACGGCTACCTACACGTCGCCCGCGAAGAAAAGGTGACCGCCGAAAGCCATGCTTGGGTGGAGTTCTACTCACTCCAATACGGCTGGGTGGGCTACGACCCCACCGGCAACGTCCAACCAGGAGAACACCACGTCGTGGTCGGCACAGGCCGCCACTACGACGACGTCCCACCCAACCGGGGTGTCTACCGAGGGGCAGCCAAAGAGAAGCTGGAAGCCGTCGTCCGGACTCGCGAAGTCCAGGCTCCCGAGGCCTTTTCCCACCGGGAAGAGATCCGTGAAATCGCGCTGCCCGTCTACAGCGAGCTTCCCGACCGTAGGGCTAGTCGGTTGCCGGACGTCCAAGGCGACCTCTCGAGCCAGCAGCAGCAACAGCAACAAGAGCTCTGAGAGAGGAGTGGCGGACAGGGTGGGATTCGAACCCACGGAGGCTTGCACCTCACCGCATTTCGAGTGCGGCGCACTAGACCACTATGCGACCTGTCCGGGCCCCAAGATTATGACCCATGGATCAAGTGGGTACCTAGGGTGAAGCGGCCAAGGCGTCCGTCTTACGGACTCTCGCTGCGGCTTCAGCCCTGCTCATCGGACCCTCCGACTTGCCGCGAGACTCGTAATAGTAGCCCGGCCCCCTGGCCTGCAGGTCAGGCCGCACCGAGGCCAGCGCTGGATAACTCCAAGACAGCGAGGACATCCAGTCCCACCCTCTGGCTTGCTGCACACAGTCCTTGCCCACCGCAAAAACTGCCGAGTCCGAACGTGCCATCAGGGCCGAGATGTTGAACGTGGCTAGCTGCTTACTGAGCTTGTTCGCTGCGGGCGCCATAGTCTTCATGATCAGGTCGGCCTTGCCGCGCATGGCGGCACGGACCGCAGGGTCGTTCTCGACTGAAGCATAGGCCCGCAGCAGGTCAGCCATCTGCGCACAAGTCGCGGGCAGATCGTCGTCCACCAGTTTCGGCACCGCCCACTGCTCGGCCATGGGGCCGTACTCACTGAACTTGCCGTTGACGAACACGCCAGGAGTCTGGGTCGAAAACAAGAACTGCGCCCGGTCCAACACCGACCGGCCGACTTCAAGCGAGGCCACATCGCCAAACACCCGGTAGAGCGTGAGTTCCATTTCGGCGAAATTCAAATAGTCGCCAAGGTACGGCTCCTCAACATCCTGGTCAATGCTATGACGGACATCGGTGTCGCCAGACCGCATGATCTGCGCCTGCCCGGCCGCCTTGAGGGCGTCATCAAGATAAGCAGCATTCTGCGTCAATGCCGCGTAGCGCAGGAGCGCAGTGACAACCCGGGCCCCGACATCCAGGCTGGAAGGACCTGCCGAGCGGGCGTCTTGCAGCTTGCCCTCAGCGCGCAATTTGTCAATCCTCTCGGAAAACTCGTAGTACGACTTGCCCTCAAGGGGCCAGTGTCCGGCCCTGGGAATCATCATAGGGTTCGACCGAGGGTCAAGGCCAAGCAACTCGACCGTACGACCATAGTCCCCACCAAACAACTTGCGGACCAACGCGCTGGAGACACTGTATCGTGGCGACCGGCGGTTGTCGCCGATGTCCGAATAGACCGCGGCGTAGAACTGTCCGTCGGCAACAAAGCGGTCCCGCAGTGTTGAGAACAAGCGGTCTGCCACCGCCAGGTCGGCAGGATCGGCACTAGCTTGGTTCAGGCTGCCGATCACCTCCAGCATATCCGCGTTGCGTCCCGCCGACAGGTTCAGCGAAATGGTCTTCCATTCCAGGTCACGAGACGACCGAAAGAAGGCTCCGTCGAGCCAACAGAAAGCCGACTTGGCCAACAGGCTGTGAACTTGCCCGCGCACTGTGTCGCTTCTGCCGGAAGCAATCAAAAAGGCGTAGTCTCGCGCTTGCAGAATCAGCGAGTTGCCGATCAACAGGCCAGGATGGTCGACATTGAGCGACTTGTCCAGCTCTTGACCATAGGCCTCAGGATTAGGTACAGCCTGTTCGTAACCGCCGACAAGCGTCTGATACTCGGAATTCTGAGTCTTCGCGTCGATCACTGAAGGGGCATCGGCTGCTGGGAAACGAACCTCATCCAGAATCTTGATGAACCTGACGTCGTCAATCGCCCTGGTGTTTGGAGCAAAGTCCAACACCCGCAACACCTTGCCTTCGGGCGAAAAGAAAACGAGCTGGTTGTGTGGCTCCCAGCCAGACTCGGCCCGGGTCATCTGCACGATGCAAGACGTCCACTTGCGCTGTCGCTGCGCGTCCAGCCGCACAGAAATGAAGTCTCTGTTCAGCCGTTCTGCCACGTCGACAGAGTTCAGGACCCGATCGTCGACCTCTTGTGACAATTCGCTCCACTCGGAGCCGATGAACACAAACACCGGCTTGCCCGAAGCCTTTGCCTGGGCAAAGATGTCCGGCGACATGTCCTGCCACTCGATGTGCTGCTTCGCCGCTTCCCGAATGAAACCCGACTTGGAGCCAACGAGCCGCGAGTTGACCACCGGCGGTATCTGAGGTCGGACAAAGTAAACGACTGCCCCTATCAGTACCCAGTAAGCCACCGTGCTCGCCGTGGCCCCGAAGGAGTTTCGCCTTGCCTGATAGGGCATACAGCATCATTATGGTCGGGCGGTAACATGGGCTGGATGTCGATATCGTTGGACGAAGCCAGGCACGTCGCCAAACTGGCCAGGATCGAGCTGGACGGAGCTGAGCTCATGAGCTTTCAGGGCAAACTGAACGCCTTGCTCGGGCACTTTGAGGACATCCAACACCTCGACGTTGCCGGCGTCATGCCCAAGCCGCACGCCGTTTCGCTAAGCAACGTCTTCGCCGACGACGTCCCCGGAGCGTGCCTCCCCCGCGAGGTCACTCTGGCGCTCTCCGCAGAGACCAAGGCAGGCCTCCATATCGTGCCGACTATCATCGAGGACTGACAAGTAGTGTCGCTGACCCAACTCAACGCGACAGAGCTGGCGCGGTCACTCCGCGCCCGCGAGGTCTCCGCCCGCGAAGTCGTCGATGCTTTCCTGTCTCGGATCGAAAGCGAGGACGCCCATTACAAGTCGTTCCTGACCGTCGATGCCGAAGGTGCCCGCCGCGACGCCGACGCGGCGCAAGCGCTCCTAGACAACGGCAAAGGTGGCCCGTTGACTGGCGTGCCGGTAGCCCTCAAAGACAACATTTCGACCAACGGGCTGCGTACCACCTGCGCCAGCAAGATCCTCGACACCTATGTCCCGCCTTTTGACGCCCACGTCGTCGAAAGGCTGCACGCCGCCGGATGCCCCGTCCTCGGCAAGACCAACCTAGACGAGTTCGCCATGGGCGCCAGCTGCGAGAATAGCGCCTATTTCCCAAGTCGC
This sequence comes from Armatimonadota bacterium, assembly GCA_018268335.1. Lineage (GTDB taxonomy): Bacteria > Armatimonadota > Fimbriimonadia > Fimbriimonadales > Fimbriimonadaceae > JAHBTB01. Next base: position 16,798 of record JAFDWT010000077.1, read on the forward strand.
AACCCCTGGGACACCGACCTCGTCCCCGGCGGCAGCTCAGGCGGCTCGGCGGCGGCAGTCTCCGCCGAACTAGCACCGCTCAGCCTGGGCTCCGACACCGGCGGCTCGATCCGCCAGCCCGCCTCGCTCTGCGGCATCGTCGGGTTCAAGCCGACCTACGGCCGAGTCTCCCGGTACGGCCTCGTAGCGTTCGGCTCCAGCCTCGACCAGATCGGCCCCATGGGCCGCAATGTCGAGGACACCGCCCTCCTCGCCGAGGCGATCAGCGGCCACGACGCCATGGACAGCACCTCGCTGCCCAATGCCGCCATTTCAGCAGCCGAGGTCAAGCAAGGCACACTGAAAGGGAAGAAGTTCGCCCTGCCCAAAGAGCTTTTTGCCGACGAAATCGACGCCGGCGTCCGGGAGTGCGTCGAGTTGGCCATTGAGACCCTCACCCGCGAGGGAGCCCAGTTCCAAGAAGTGAGCCTACCGTCGATCGCCTACGGTGTCACAACGTATTACATCATCGCCCCCGCCGAGGCCAGCAGCAACCTGGCCCGGTTCGACGGCATCCGGTTCGGACCACGTCTCGAGGGCGAGGGCCACATCGGCAATGTCGCCGAAACCCGCGGCAAGCTTTTCGGCCCGGAGGTCAAGCTCCGCATCATGGTCGGCACCTATGCCCTTTCCGCCGGCTACTACGACGCCTACTACCTGAGGGCCCAACAAGTCCGGGCTCTCATGGCCGCCGAGTTCGAACAGTCGTTCCAAGAGTTCGACGCCGTTCTGTCTCCCACCAGCCCTGTGGTCGCCTTCCCCATCGGCGGCCTGGTGGACGACCCGATGCAACTCAAGCTGATCGATTTCTGTACCATTCCTGCAAACATGGGTGGCTTCCCCAGCATCAGCCTTCCCTGCGGCCTGTCCAACGACCTTCCCGTCGGCATGCTGCTCACCGGGCCGGTCATGGGCGACGAGAAACTGCTCCAAACGGCCTACAGCGTCGAGCGTGGATTGGGCCGGGATTACCGAAGACCGCCTATCCTATAAGGCAGGGAGCCGAGAATGGACGAAATCCGCCGACGCGACGAGGAAGTGTTCCGTCGGCAGTTCCTGTCTCCTGGGCGCGTCGTCGTCATGGCGCTTATGGTCTGCTTGGCCGCGCTGACACTGACAGCCCACAACCCGGTCGCTGGTTTTATGGGGATCATCACCGGGGCTGCCGTGATCGGTGCCATCGCCTCCGCCGCCTCGCGCGAGGCCAAAGAGAAAAGATTCCATAGCCAGCGGCTGCGCCAGCAATGGGCGCTCTGCGAAGAGCGCGTCAAGCGGTTCCACGATGCCGCTGGCGCGCTGCGCAAGCGTGGTCTAGTGGATTTCCAAGAGCTGCCAGTCACAGTCGAAAAGCTGTCAAAGGAAATCTACATCGCCCTGCGCAAGGCCGACCTCATCCAAGAGGAGGTCGTCCAAAGCGAAGGGAGCTTGCGCGTCCCCAACGTGCAGATGCCGACCGGCATGCCAGACGCCCAGTCCCAAGAGCTTTATCGCCTGGCCGACCGGAACATCGCGGAATACCAACAGCACTGGAAGTCCGTCGTCAGCGGCATCCAGCGCACCGAAGCCCAATCCGTCGTCTTCGTCACCACCCTCGACGCTCTCCGCATCCGGATGCTCAATTACCGCCTGGCGGGCCGGTCGCCCGAAGTCGAGAACCGAGAGTTCCTGGGCGTGATCACCGAGGCCAAGATGCAGTTTGCCGCCATCGACAAGGCCCTGGACGAGCTCGAGATGACCCCGTATCCCCAGACTGTCACCTTCCTGCCCCCTATCCCGACCGCCGTCGTCGAGGAACACCCAGAGGGTAGGCAGTGAGGTCAGGCAGCACCCGTTGCCCCGCCAAGATCAACACCTTCCTCTCGGTCGGGCCGCCCGACGCCACCGGCTACCACCCACTGCGAACGGTGTTCCAGGCGGTCTCGATTTACGACGAACTTGAGGTCACGCCGGCCGACAAAGACGTGGTCGAGGCCGTGGGCATGGTCCTCCCCACCAGCAACACGGTCACCAAGGCCCTGGCCCTGGTCCGCGAGCTGGTGCCAGTTCCGCCCGTCCACATTCGCCTGGTCAAGAACATCCCCGCCGAGAGCGGACTCGGCGGCGGCAGCAGTGACGCCGCCGGTCTGCTTCGGCTGCTGTCCCGGCTGGTCCCCGGCGGACTCGCCCCCCACTTTTGCCACGAGGTCGCCGTCGCCGTCGGCGCCGACGCCCCTTTCTTCCTCGTCGGCGGACGCGCGATCGGCACGGGTTATGGCGAGAGCCTTGAGCCACTCCCAGACCTTCCACCAAGAGAGCTGGTGGTAGTGAAACCACCGTCTGGCAGCAGCACAGTCGTCGCCTACAAAGCGCTCGACTCCAAACCAAGGCCATGGGCCGAACTGAATGCAGAAAGCTACTACAACGACTTCGAACGAGTCGCCGGATGCGACTCGTTGGATGCCATTGAACGACTCTTGTCACTCGGCGCCCAAGTCGCCCAACTGACCGGGTCCGGATCTGCTGTCTTTGGCGTCTTCAAGGACTCGATCGCCGCAAACGAAGCCGCCGCCGAGATTGAAAACCAAGGCACGGTCTTCCGCTGCCGCACGATCACCCGGGAGGAGAGCCTATGGACGTCGTGATCCTGGCTGGCGGCAAAGCCAGCGACGAGATGGCCGCAGCCTACGGCATCCAATACCGCTGCCAGTTGCCCTGGCAGGACGGTACGATGCTCGACCATGTCCGGGCCGCCGCCGAGCCACTGGGCCGATTGGTGGTGGTCGGCGGCCCGACCGAGCAGCGGACAGTCGAGGAAGGCGCCGACTTCGTCGGCAGCATCACTGCCGGGCTGCAAGCGACGACGAGCCAGCAAGTCCTCCTCGTGACAGCCGACCTGCCGTTTTTGCGCGAAGAGTCGCTCCTAGCGTTCGCCGCCCAGTGCGACCCCGACGCCGCCCTCAACTTCGCTGTCGTCCCGCTGGACACGTGCACCAAGGAGTTTCCCATGCTCCGCCGCACCGCCGTCAGAACAAAAGAAGGCAAGCTGACCGGAGGCAACGTCTGCCTGTGCCAGCGCGAGATGCTGCTCGCCAACATGCCGCTCGTCGCCAAGACTTACGCCAAGCGCAAGAGCCCCTTCGCCCTCGCCGCCATGGTTGGGCCGCTGTTCATCCTGCGGTTCTTGACCGGGCAGGCGCTGGCCAGTCTAGTCAGCCTTGCATACCTAGAGAAAAAGGTCTCCCGACTTCTCAAGTTCAAGGCGAAAGCCGTCGTATGCCCCTTCGCCGACATTGGCACCGACATCGACAACCTGACCCAGTACGAAGCCGTTTTGCCCCTACAGAAAATCCACTGACGCACCGAAAACCAAATGTGGCCCCATCTGTCCCGACGAACTACACGTCCACCGAGCAGTTTCTGGCCTCGATTGAAGGCGTGGTGAGCGCTCAGGTGTGGCAACGAGGTTCGAACGTACTTGGCCGCGTCGTCGTCCTAGAATCGACGGAGCTCGATGGCGCTGAACTGAAACTTGCATGCCGCGAGGCGCTTGGCAACAAACTGACGCCAGACCTACTCTTGCTCGAAAAGATCAAGCCCACGGGCTTGCGGCTGGCCGCATAAACGTCAGTCTTCGTCTTCGTCGTCTTCGTCTTCCGGGAGATCACTCTCGATCGCACCGGTGTCACCTGCAGCCGTCACTGCCGGGGCCAACGTGACATCAGCGATGCTTTTCACGGTGCGGTTCGGGCAGTTGGTGCAGACAAACTGGATTTCGACGGCTTGCAGCCAGTCGGGCACTTTTTCAATAGACTTACCGCAGACGCATGTGACCATAAATGGGGTTCCTTGTGGAGGCGTTCAGACCGGGCGTTCGGCTGAGTCCGACTCGGCCTCTTCGTAGTGTTGGACCGCTTGCTTGTGCGACATCCAGCCGTTCACCAGCATGATGCCGGCACCGATCAAGTAATACAGGGCGAGATTGCTTTCGACGACTTGGCCAGGATCGCGGATGACTTTGTCACCCGCCACCAGAGCGACCACGCCCAGGACACCTAAAGCTCCGCCAAACCAGAAGAACGTGTTCTTCCACCAAGTCGGCTTGGAGTGCTTCTTGTTGCCCACGACCCACCAAGATACCTGGTGGTCAGGCTCGGATATCGACGACCCGTCCCTTTGGCTCCAGCATTTTCAGCAGTTCCTGGGCCGCCTGGGACTGTCCGTCCAGAGCTTTCTTCAGAACATCGACCTGATAGGCGCCCGAAACGGGTTCGCCCTCCGATGCCTGCTGGGTGCGGTAAGCAGCCTGGACTGCATAAGAAGACGCACCGATCCGCATAGGTTCATTCTCGGTTGCTCGTTGTGCCAGGCTTAGGTGCAGTGCCGTTGAATCGTACGTTGCCCAGGGTCTATAGTGCTACCCATGAAGTTCGTCCTTGTCACGAAAGACCCCGAAGTCGTGTCCGCCACGGTCGGTGCCTTTCAATCGGACGACGAGTTGGTCGTGACGGAGGACTGGGCGCACGCCCTCGAGGCCTGCCACGGTGCCGACCTGATGTTCGTCGACTTGATAGCCACACTCGAAAAGCCGCACAAGATCGCCGGATATGAGGACTTCGCCGAAGCCAAGATGGCCCACCCGATCGCGTCGGCCACCCCCCTGGTCCTGATCTCGCCGCCCGAAGACTACGAGCTCGACTTCATGGCCGGCTTCCCCGACTTCGTCTTCGCCAGCCTCCGACGGCCCCTGTCCTACAAGATCTTCCGCCGCGCCTCGACCTGGGTCTGAGCCTTAGCCGAAGACACGCCGGAAAGCCTCGCACACCGCTTGCTTGGCGTCGGCGGCCTCCACATCTCGGCCCAAGCATTGGGTGAGCGACGTGACCCCATACCCATGGATGCCGCACGGCACAATGGTCGCAAACGCCTGGTCCTGCGGCAGACAGTTCAGAGCGATGCCGTGGAAACTCACCCACTTGCGCACCTTCACCCCGATCGCCGCGATCTTCCGGTCCCCGACCCATGCTCCCGTGTGCGGCGGAAAACGGCGAGCCTCCAGACCATATGTCCGGCACGTCGCCAGCATGGTCTCCTCCAAGTCGCGCATCCACTTGTGCAGGTCTTGGCCGTGCCTCTTCAGGTCAAAAATCGGATACATCACCAACTGCCCGGGCCCGTGGTACGTCACGTCCCCGCCCCGGTCGTTGCGCACGACCTCGATGCCCCGCCGCCCATATTCGGCTTCCAGCAGCCTCAGGTTCTCCGGGTGAAAGTTGGCCCCCAAAGTGATGACTGGCTCATGCTCGACCAGGACCAACGTGTCCTCACCCCCGGCCAAGACGCGCTCGACCACCGCGGTCTGCCGCTCCCAAGCGGGCCGGTAAGAGAGGCGGCCCCAGTCTTCGACGAGCACCGTCAGCCCTCCAAAACCGGGTTCAGGACGATCCGGACGTTGTGGCCGTCAACCGCGTCCTGCAACGCGGCGGTAGGCTCTTCCGGAGCCGCCTTGGCGACCGCCTCAGTCAGCGCGATGCCGCCGACCGGCGACACCCGCTCGACATGCGCAGCGATGTCGATCAGTTCGTTGAACGGCACTTCTTCAAGCCCTGCCGTCGTTTGCCCGCTGTGGATGCCGATCCTCAGCCGGAACCGGTGGTCGAGCAAGTTGACTTGGGCGTTGAACTCCTGCATGGCCGTCTGCACCGCCTTTGCCGCGAGGATCGCCATGGAGGCCTCGGGAAACGTGACGACAGCACCGTCGCCGGCCCTCGACACAACCGTCCCACCGTGCGTCTCGGCCACTTTGGTGACCAAGTCTTGATACGCCCGGAAGCTGTACTCAATCTTGAGCGGGTCCGCCTCGCTCTTCATCATCGTGGACCGGGCGACGTCGACCACCATCACACTCGTCGCTAGCGACGCAGGCCGTAGCTTCCATTGCAGCTGCAAGACCTCCGCATAGAGGGCCACCGGGTCGTTCTGGTCAAGCCGATGGGTGCGCAACGCCTGTGCCTCCACCCGAGAGGCCAGCCCAGCCAAGAGTCCAAGGGCCGACAATCCCGCCACAAACGATAGCGCCTGACCTGATCTGAAGAAGTTCAGCACCGAATCGGGCCCGAACTGCCCCAGTGGTATTGCCGAAGAGAGCACGTAGCCGCCAAACGCCACTAGCATCGCCGCGATCGACTTGCGGACGCCGCCCGCCAGATAGCCGACCATGCCAAAGACCGCGAACCCCAAGGCCGCCAGCAGCATCCGCAGCATCATCAGCAGACCCGAATTGGGCGGCAGAAGCGCCTCCATCGAGGTGACCAACAAAACGCGCAAAATCCCAAACCCGGCACCTGCCAAAAACGCCGCCAGCGGGTAACCCGCCCAACGGCGCATCCCCGTCACCCAACTCAACGCAGGATTGGCCCCGCTTCGCTTGGCAACAATCTCCTGGAACCGACGCTCCAGACTAAATAGCCTGTCCAACTGCTCTTGGCGAGAAACCCTGGATTGACGGCTAGCGTCACGCCGCATCCGGATCAACCCCCCCACGACCGCCGCGCTCACCGACGCCAAAGCATAAAACGTTGTCAAGGCCAAAGCCGACAACGCCACCTTGTGCAACTGTCGCTCGTCCGGCGATGTGAGTGGCAGAGTCAGACCGAGCGCTAAGAGCCCGGGAGCCAAGGCCGCCGATGCCACCAGCGGCGTCCGCACGTTGCCGTGCCGCGCAAAGCAGGCCAGATGACTGGCGACGACAGTCACGAACAGCACACCAATCGCGCCGTCGAGCCGCGTCGACGAGACTTCCAACTGCTTGCCGTTGGCATAAGTCGCGCTGGCAAAATGGATGACAAAGAACGCCAGCCCAGAGACCAAGACAAACCGAAGCGGCTTGTCCGTCAGGACGCACCAGACCTTGACGACGGCCTTGCGGACTGACCTGACAAATCGGCGCGCGCCCTGCCAGAACCCACGTAGCGCGTCTCCGATCGAAGCAAATGCCGACTCTTCGCCCTTGTCTTCCGCCAACGATTCCTGGACGTCGCGGACAAACGCCTCGCTCAGCCCAAACCGAGCAGCCAGGTCTGCGGCAGGCTCGTGGATCCGGCCCGGAGACTCTTGGACGTACCTAGCCAGCCGGGAATACGGGTCGAGCCCGTCCGGCTGCGTTTCAAGGCTCTCCAAAGCCTGGGCCATGGTGTTCTTGACGGCCTAATCGCCGTCCTGTTCGGTCACGTGAGGAGAAGTCCCGGCAGACGCAGGGTCACTCGGCCGCTTCTTTCTTAGGCTTAGCGGCTTTCTTGGGCTTTTCTGCCACCGCTGCCTCGACCTTCTTCACCGGAGCCTTGGGCGCAGCCTTGCTCCGGCCCGCCGACTTCTTGTCGGCGATAGCTTCCTTGATCAATTCCTTGACGCGCTTCTCTTTGCGGCGGCGTCGGTTCCTCAGTTCTTTGTTGCGGACTCTCATGCGGACTGGTCGCTCCTCGTAAGGCCGGTCAGGATACCCCGGACCGTCAAGCCCCTCAGACTCTAGCCCCGGAACCGGTGGCCTTTTCCGCACGTTGCAGCGCCTCGCGAGCCAAGTCCTGACGGTTGTTGGAGGAATACAGCTTCACGATCTCAGCCCAAGCGTTCTGGATGTGGTGCGGGCGCCCCGCCAAAAACTCCTTGCCCGCCTCCGAATTCGCATCGACGATCGTGGCCTGGTGTTGCTGGATCGCGTCCTCCAGCAGCTTGGCCAATTCAATGTCCTTGCCCTTGCCCCTGCCCTCCGGGACGACTTCGTACAGCACCGCCATCATGATCGGCGCCTTCTGGTTCTCTGGCACCTTGAAGGTCGAGCGGCATCCCTTGATCGCCTCGTCCACCTTTCCCAGATGCGCAGCGGCCCTGGCGAGTTGCAGAGAGTCGTTGACAAAGCGGTCGTCGTCGGGAGCGACCTTGACCGCCGTTTGCAACAGCTTGTATGTGTCTTCCCACCGACCAGCCTGCCGGAGAATGTCCGCGAACTGCCAAGCCTTGGCCGGCGGCACTTTGTCCATGTCCACCTGCGCCGCGTATTGCTCTACCAATGTGCGGATCAGCTCGTCCCGCTGGCTGGTAGTGATCTCTCCCCGGTTGATGCGGTTCTGCATGATCCGGTATGACTCCCGGATGTTCCGCAAGACGATCTCCGGGTGCATGTCGGCCCCGACCGTCGCGTTCGGGTCGGGCAACTGGACAACGTGGCAACCCGCCAACGCCATGAACGAGACAGCCAAGACGACCGGCCTAAGCCAGCGCAAGCCGGTACCTCTCGTCACTGAAGCCAGAGTCACGGAATATCTCATTGCCGCAATAGGTCACAACGGCCTTACCCTGGAAAGTGGTTCCATGGAACGGCGAGTTCTTCCCCCGGCTAAACGTGCGCCCAACGTCAAAAGTCCATTCTTTGTTCGGGTCGATCACCGTGATCTGCGCGACCGGCGTCCGTCCGGGCCGAAGGGTCCCAGCGTCCAGCCGCAGAACCTCCGCTGGTGCCGTGCTCAGCTTCCGGATCGTTTCCAAAGGAGAAAGCACACCCTTTTGCGTCAAATAGGTCAGAGAAGCTGCCACTGTTGATTCCAGGCCGACAAGGCCGAAAGGAGCCTCCTCAAACGGCACTTCCACTTCAAAGTGCGCGTACGGCGAGTGGTCGCTGGCGATGCAGTCGATCGTG
>JAFDWT010000078.1 GCA_018268335.1 Armatimonadota bacterium
GACTCCCTACGACCCCAGCAGCCCCTATAGTGCAACTAAAGCTGCCAGCGACCACTTGGTCAACGCATACTGCCACACCTTCGGACTGACCACCAAGACGACCAACTGCAGCAACAACTACGGCCCTTACCAGTACCCGGAAAAGCTGATCCCCTTGGTGACGCTCAATTGTCTGGAAGGCAAGCCGATCCCCGTTTACGGCACCGGCGGCAATGTGCGCGACTGGCTCTTTGTCGGCGACCACTGCCGGGCCATCTGGGAAGTCGCCCATCGCGGGCGAAACGGCGAAACCTATAATGTCGGCGGCAACAGCGAGCGCAGCAACATCGACGTCGTCCGCACGATCTGCCAAATCGTCGGCGAAGAGACCGGACGCGGCAGCCTGGAGGAGTTAATCACCTTCGTCCAGGACCGCCCTGGCCACGACTGGCGGTACGCCATCGATTCCTCCAAGCTGCAAGACGAGTTGGGCTGGAAACCAACGACGACCTTCGAACAAGGCATCCGCGAAACCGTCCGCTGGTACGTGCACAACACCACCTGGGTCGACAGCGTCCGCTCAGGTAGCTACCGCGACTGGATCGACGCCAACTATGCCCACCGGAGCGGAGCCAGTGCGTAAAGGCATCGTCTTGGCGGGAGGCAGCGGCACGCGGCTCTATCCGATGACGCGTGGCGTGAGTAAGCAGCTCATCCCGGTCTACAGCAAGCCAATGGTCTATTACCCGCTCAGCGTCCTCATGCTCGCTGGGATCAGGGACATCCTCATCATCACCACGCCGCAAGACCAGGACGCCTTCAAGCGCCTTCTTGCCGACGGATCGCAATGGGGAGTCAACTTCACTTACGAGGCTCAGCCCCACCCTGGCGGCCTGGCCCAGGCGTTCTTGATCGGTGAAGAGTTTCTCGCCGGCGATCCGAGCGCCTTGGTCTTGGGCGACAACATCTTCCACGGACACGACCTGACTAGCCTCTTACGACGGGCCACCAGTCAATCAAGCGGTGCGACGGTCTTTGCCTACCATGTCGATGAACCACAGCACTATGGCGTGGTTGAATTCGACGACGCCGGGCGAGCGGTGTCGCTGGAAGAGAAGCCGCAACAGCCAAAGTCGAACTACGCCGTCACCGGGCTCTATTTCTACGACGGCAAGGTCGTTGAATACGCCAAACAGCAGAAGCCGTCGGCCCGAGGCGAGCTCGAAATCACCGACCTTAACCGCACCTATCTGGAGCGGGGCGAATTGGACGTGGTCACCTTCGGCCGTGGATTCGCATGGCTTGACACCGGCTCCTACGAGACGATGCTCCAAGCCTCGAACTTCGTCGCCGCCATCGAGCAGCGGCAAGGACAAATGGTCGCCTGTCCTGAGGAGATCGCCTACCGGCTCGGCTGGATCGACATGGACCGCTTGAAATCCCTCGCCCTCCCCATGGCGAAAAACCCCTACGGCGCCTATCTTCTCCAAGTGGCCAAGGAAGGCCTGTGAACGTCATCGCGTCGCCGTTGCCTGGCGTCCTCGTCATCGAGCCACGTGTCCACGGCGACGCGCGCGGGTTCTTTCTCGAAACGTTCAACGAGGGCCGATACGCCGAGCACGGGATCCACGGCCCATGGGTGCAAGACAACCTCTCGAAGTCGGCCCCCGGAGTGCTACGTGGTCTGCATTACCAGTGGCCCGAGCCCCAGGGCAAGCTGGTCAGCGTCGTCGAGGGTGAGGTCTGGGACGTCGCCGTCGACATCCGGCGCGGTTCGCCCACGTTCGGGCAATGGTACGGCACTCTTCTGGACGCCGAAAGCCACCGGCAACTTTGGGTGCCCCCAGGCTTCGCCCACGGATTTGTCGTCACCCAAGGCCCAGCCGTCTTTGCCTACAAATGTACGGCGCCCTACCGGGCAGAATACGACGCTGGTGTGGCTTGGGACGACCCCGATCTTGCCGTCGATTGGCCAAGCCGAGACGTCCAAGTCAGCGACAAAGACGCCAAACTGCCAAGGCTCAAGGACATTGCAGAAGATCGACTGCCTGTCTACGGCGTGTAGCTAGCCGGCGCCTGTCTGACACCCGTTGATCGGACCACTGCCTGCTCCGTCTGGAACCGCGGGTTCACAAACCCGACCAGCGAACTCCAGCCGATCAACGTCAGCACCACAAATGCCCCTGCGGCAAACCGCCCGGTCGCCTCCTGCGACTTGGGGTTGATCGTGATGCCCCAACGGATGCAGAAGTTCCAAATCCCATAAGCCAGGTGGTACGAACAAGCCGCGACCCCGAGCGCATAGAAAACCAGGCCAAGGTGCAAGTTGTTCGGCCACGCCATCGTCTCGGCCATCGCGTGGAACCGAATGGCCTCGTGGCCCTGCACCTTGGCCCTCATAGTCGTCGTCGCCACGTGCGTGCACAGGAATAGAAACGCGGCGATCCCCGACCACCTCTGCCACATGTAGTAGCGGTTTTCGCGGAACTTGTAGGCCGCCTGTGAGTAGTTCGGCTCGGCCCTCGCGACGATGTACAGGCCGTAGACAGCATGAAACAGCAATGGAACCGCGATGACACCGATCTCCAGCGCCAACAAGATATGGGCCGGCATGGCAGCAAAGAAGCCGATCACGCCGTTGAACCGGTCCGGGCCCAGCAGCGCGAACGAGTTCAGCGTCAGGTGCTGCACCATGTAAAAGCCGACGGGAACGATCCCCGAAAGAGAATGGAGACGGTGCAGAACGAAATTCTCGCGCATCGCGTGTGGTTGCAGAGTACCCGCCCTCACGGGCCCGGTACGGAGGTCCAGTGACCAGATAAGATCACTGGGTACGAGGAACTTATGCCAGCCATTGTCGACATCACCGCCCGCGAAATCCTGGACAGCCGGGGCAACCCCACCGTCGAAGTCGACGTCACCCTCGAAGACGGCACGGTAGGCCGCGCCGCCGTCCCCAGCGGTGCCAGCACCGGCCAGTTCGAGGCCGTCGAACTCCGCGACGGTGACAAAAAGCGCTATGGCGGCAAAGGTGTCCTCAACGCGGTCGAGAATGTGAACGAGAAAGTGGCCGGTGCCCTCGCCGACTTCGAATCAGCCGACCAAGAAGGCATCGACGCCTTGCTCCTAGAGATCGACGGCACGCCCAACAAAGCCAATCTCGGCGCCAACGCCATCCTCGGCGTCTCTCTGGCCTGCGCCAAGGCTACGGCCGAGTCCATCGGCCTCCCCCTCTACCGCTACGTCGGCGGCGCAAGCGCCAAAACCTTGCCCGTGCCGATGATGAACATCCTCAACGGTGGCAAGCACGCCGACTCAAACGTGGACTTCCAAGAGTTCATGGTGATGCCGGTCAAGTTCGACTCCTTCAGCGACGCCCTGCGCGCTGGCACCGAGGTCTTCCACGCCCTCAAGAAGGTCCTGCACGACAAGGGTCTGAACACAGCCTATGGCGACGAAGGCGGATTCGCCCCGAACCTGGAATCCCAGGAGCTCGCGCTGGATTACATCATCGAGGCCATCCAAAAAGCCGGCTACACCCCCGGCGGCGACATGTGGCTCGCCATGGACTGCGCCGCGTCTGAGTTCTACGAAGACGGCAAGTACGTCTACAAAACGACTTCCGCTAAGACGGGGGCCGAGCAGGTCGCCTACTTGGCCTCACTCGCCGCGAAGTACCCGATCATCAGCATCGAAGACGGCTTCAACGAAGAGGACTGGGACAGCTGGAAGGCAGCCACCGACGAACTGGGTGACCGCGTCCAACTGGTGGGCGACGACCTGTTTGTCACCAACGTCGAGCGCCTGAGCCGGGGCATCGCCACTGGCACCGGCAATTCGATCCTCGTCAAAGTCAATCAGATCGGCAGCCTCAGTGAGACTCTCGCCACCGTCAACATGGCCACCCGAGCCGGTTACACCAGTGTCCTCAGCCACCGCAGCGGCGAAACCGAGGACACCACGATCAGCCACCTGGCCGTCGCCACCAACTGTGGCCAAATCAAAACCGGCGCCCCCAACCGCAC
>JAFDWT010000079.1 GCA_018268335.1 Armatimonadota bacterium
GTCGCCCGGCTCGACCGCGACATCGCCCGTCGCAAGGGCGCGCTGGAGGAGATCATGGCCAAGTTCCGCGGCCGCGAGCTCGATGTCCTCGTCGGCACCCAGATGGTCGCCAAGGGGCTGGATTTTCCTGATGTCACGCTGGTCGGCGTCATCGCTGCCGACATCTCGCTCAACATTCCCGACTTCCGCGCCAGCGAGCGGACGTTCCAGCTTCTCTCCCAAGTCGCCGGCCGGGCCGGCCGCGGGCAAAAGCCCGGTCGGGTCTATATCCAAACCCTGAGCCACGAGCACCCCTCCGTCATCGCCGCCCAGAGCCACGACTACGAGTCGCTCTATGCGGCGCTGAAGGAAGAGCGGCAGGCCGTCGACTACCCGCCCTTCCGTCGGCTGGTGAACATCGTGTTCTCGGGCCCGGTGCGCCAGGCGGTGGTGGAACATGCCGCCGTCGCCGCCCAGCGCCTACGCCAAGCCCTCCCAGCCGCCGAAATCCTGGGGCCGGTGGATTGCTCGCTCGAACGCCTGAACGAGCAGTGGCGCAAGCACATCCTGATCAAACTGGCCCCGGACGCCGACCTGTCGCCGATCCAGTCCGCCGTCGCCGCCGTCGAGTCGCCGAAGGTCAAAACCGTGGTCGACGTGGACCCGTACAACATGATGTGAGACCGACAGACACCTCCCCCTTCTCCGGAAGGGGGAGGTCGGTGAGCTCAGGCGAACCGGGTGGGGGACCTCCAGAGTCGGCCAGAGCCCCCGCATACCACGCTTACGCCCTCAAGTACGCCGCGAACTGTTCGATGTGATACATGTCGTGCCCGACGATGGTCCAGGCCCAATCGAGAGCCGACATCTCGCCGCGCTCGTTATGGACAGCCGTCCGCGCCCACTCTTCCGGGCTCAGACCCTGACAATAGGCGACGATCTCGGCCCGACCCTTGTCAAACCGGTCCAGGGTTTCCAGCACATCCCAGTTCTCGTAGTGCTCGTCGATGGCCCGCTGGCCTTCGTCGATGCCGTAGATCATGGTGCCAGGCTGCTCAACGCAGGCCTTGATCCGCGAAAGCATGATCGGCTCCCAGTCGACCAGGTGGGAAAGGGCAAAGCGCAGCGTGAAACGGTCGGGGTCCAGAGCCGTGTCGTAGAGCGAGTCGGGGACCGCAGTGACGATGCTGCGGACGGCGGCGGGGCTGAGGCGGAGGCCGTTGAAAAGGTAGTGGTGCCTTCCCATACGGCTTTCTACCTCTCGCAGCCCGCCTGGCTAGGCACTCGGGCCGCAAGTCGTCCGCCACCGCCCACGCCATGGCAAGAAACGTCCAAAACGGCCAGAAAAGTCACCAAAGCGACTTTTCCACAAGCCGAAATGTCAAACGATTGCTGCTCCTCAGGCCCGGCCCAAGATCGCGTCCATGGCGTTCGAGGTGTTCATCGCCCTTACCAGTGGATAGTGCTTGTAGAGCGGGATCAACTCGGCCACGACAGGCCCGGAGTAGCCGATGCCGTTGATCGCGGTGATCACTTCCGGCCAGTTCACGTCGCCTTCCAGCAGGTCGACAAACCCCTCGACCGTGCCGACCGCCCGGCGGAAATCCTTGAAGTGCACACCAGCCACGCGATGGCCCAAGATGCGGAGCCACTGCTCGGGGTGGCCGTAGGGCAGGATGTTGGCCACGTCCACATAGGCGCCGACCGCCTTGTCGCCGATGTCGTCGATCAGTTGCGCCATCTCCAGCGGCGACAGAAGGAACTTGTTCCAGACGTTCTCAATGCCCATCCGCACGCCAGCGTCCAGGGCGGCGGGGGCCACCGCGGCAAGGCCCTCGCGGGTCATCGCCATGACATCGGCGTAGTTCTGGACACGCCGGTCGGGCAAGAAGAAGACGTCCACCGCGCCAGGAATCGTCAAGAGCGTCTTGCATCCCAGCCACGAGGTCATCCGCACCATCTTGTCGAGTGCTTTGCGTGCCCGCGCCCGGTCGTCCGCCGACTCGCTGGCCAGGCTGTAGCCCCAGTAGACGCCCGAAGCCACGCTGGCGACCTGGACTCCCGCCTTCTCGGCCATGGCTAGCACCTGCTTGCATTCGGCCTCAGTCGTGTCGAGTCCGAGGACACCGTCGTCGGATATGCAGACCTCGACCGCCTCAAAGCCGTGCGACTTGGCCCACTCAAAAAACTGCGGCAAGGCAAGGGTGGCCTCCAGGCCGCCCGGATAAGACCAGTAGTTGATGGACTTCAAAAGCACGGCCTGTTCGTACCACTTTTCTACGCGGCAGGGCTAGGCTTGCGAAGACCCCATGGAGACCACGCGACAAGGAGTGCCGTGACAGCACAGACCACACCCGCCATGTAGTATGGCGCCGCGCGGTTGATGTCAAAGAGGATGCCGCCCAGCGACGGCCCGAAGACGAATCCGACGCTCCGGGCGCTTTGCATCACGCCAAAAAGCTCACCTTGCCGCTCCTCAGTGACCTGCTTGCTCGCCATGCCGCTGACAGTGGGGTTCGCGACGCCCTGGCCAAAGGCGTAGAAGGTACTTGCCAAAAACAGGAACCCGAGGTGCGGTGCCAGCGGCGTCACGGCCAAACCGACTCCCTGCAGCAAAAACGACACCCACAACAACCGCCGCTCTGGCACACGGTCGATCAGCCACTTGAGGGCGACCGCCTGCACGAAAAGACCAATGACCGACTCATAAGAGAAGATCATCCCGAACTCGCGGGCACCATATCCCAGGCTGTGCTTAATCAGGCGTCCGAACGTTCCCTCCAGGCAAGACAGCGCGAACCACGCCACCGCCGCCATGGCCACCAGCGGCACCACTGCCTTGTTTTCGCGTAAGAAAGCAAAGTTGCCCCACGACTTGCTGGTGTCAACGGCGACCCGGGCCGACTTGCGGACAGCGAAACCCACGCACAGGACACCGAGGCCGGAGGCGGCCGCCCCGATGTAACCCAGCAGCGCAGAGCCAAACGTGGCGGAAAGCCATCCGCCCAGTGCCGGGCCCATGATCAGCCCTGTCGTCAGCGCAGCGCTCATCCGGCCCAGAGCAGGTGTGCGGTCCTCAGTGGTCGTGATGTCCGAGACCGACGCTTGCGCGACAGCCACGTTGGCGGCCCCAAGGCCGGAGACGATCCGGCTTGCCAACAGCCACCAGACGCTGGACGCAGCCCCGTAGACCAACATGCTGCAGGCGGAAAGTCCGGTACAGGCCATGAAAACACCCTTGCGGCCAAGCCGGTCACTGGCCCTGCCCCAAAGGGGAGACACCAGGATCTGCACGACAAACATCGAAGACTGCACGATGCCAATGGTCCGCCCGTCCGCTCCAAACGCCTCGGCCCTCAGGGCGATGTCGGGGATCAGCATCCCGAAGCCCAGCATGTCGAGGAAAACCGCGACCAAAAAAGGCCACTCGGCCGGGAGCTTCTTCAGGACTTCGGAGCCTCCTCAAAGAACGGGCAGCCCGAGCTGTCGCGGTCTGGGGCGTCGGCGAGTTCCAGTGTCTTGGCCGCCACTCCGGTCGCTTGCGCCAGTTGCTTGTTCATGTCCGTCAAGATCGCCTTGGAATACCCCGGGTACTGCTTGATCACCACTCCGTCGCGGCCGACCAAGGTGGAGTAGACCGAGTTCATCGCGTGATAAGCCTCGAACGTTTTCTTGCCCGACTCGGTCACGATGGGGAACTGGACATCGAAGTCGATCTTGTACTTTTCAGCTTTGATCCTTGGTGAATCGGTGACACCGAGCAGCGTCGCCTTGCCGGCATAGTTCTTGACCAACTGGTTGAAAAACGGCTGCGCTTCGATGCTGCAGGGGCAGCCGTCCTTGATCGTCACCACCAGCACCGGCCCCTTGGCCACCAGGTCGGAAAGGCGTACGTTCTTACCGTCGGAGCCCGGAAGGTCGATCTCTGGCGCGACTTGGCCGGGGATCGCCTCGGCCGCACGGCGCATCGCGTCCGTCACCGGGTGGCGCGGCTCCAGCGCCATGTTGACCGAGTTGGATTTGATGGGCTCAGCCAAGACCGGTCGCTTCAAGGCCGAGAGGGCGACAGACGCTGCGAGAACCACCACCCCAAGAGTGACCAGAACCCAGCGAAGAACCCGCGCCTGCATAGGCTGGAGTCTAGTCGGACCATGCCTGCACCCCGGGGACCACGCTGCGGCGTAAGTAAACTAGGAACCTATGGCGCAGCGTCTCCCCGACTGGCTGACGATCCGGCTCCCCCGGCCGGACACGATCAAGGACGTGGAGCAGATGATGCGGTCCAAAAACCTGCACACCGTTTGCGAAAGTGCGCGCTGCCCGAACCTGCCCGAGTGCTGGTCCAAGAAGACCGCTACCTTCATGATCCTAGGCAACACCTGCACCCGGAGTTGTGGCTTTTGCGCGATCAAGGTCGGTCGGGGCGAAGAGGTCGACGCCTTCGAGCCGGTCAACGTCGCCGAGACGGCCAAGACGATGGGTATGAAGCACGTCGTCGTCACGAGCGTCGCCCGCGACGACCTGCCCGACCAGGGCGCGACCCAGTTCGCCCTCACCATCGAGGCCCTGCACCGCGAGAACCCCGGCATGATCGTCGAGGTGCTCACCCCCGACTTCCGGGGCAACGAGGAGCACATCCGTACGGTCTGCAAGGCGCACCCCGAGATCTACAACCACAACATCGAAACTGTCGAGCGGCTCCACACCATCGTCCGCCCCCAAGCCAAGTACGCCCGGACCATGCAACTCTTGCAGATGGTCAAGGAGATCGACCCGACGATCTACACCAAGTCGGGCCTGATGCTTGGCCTGGGCGAGACCAAGGACGAGGTGGTCAAGACGCTGCACGACCTATACGACCACGGCGTCGACGCCGTGACGATCGGCCAATACCTGCGACCGACGATGAAGCACTTGCCCGTCGTCGAGTACATCCACCCCGACGTTTTCAAGGAATATGAAGCGATCGGCGAAGAGATCGGCTTCGCGTTTGTCGCCAGCGGCCCGTTCGTCCGGTCGAGCTACAACGCCATCGCCTTCAGCGAAAAGGTCATGCGCGAGCGCCTGGAGCGTCTTGACGCACAAATGAAACGACGCACCCCCCTGTCCCAAGCCGTCTTACCATCGTAGGCCCGCCGTCTGCGGGCCCCAAGCGTTGTGCACAAGGTTCTGTGGCGTTCGTTTCTCGGCTTGGTCCGGGTCGGCGTGGCCTGGGTTCCCGCCCTGACTCTGGCCGCCTGGGGCACCGCCTATGTCCGCACCTGCTGGCTGACCGCACTGGCTCCAGGTACCGGCGTCACCTACCGCTACGAGTCCGGCACCGGCATTGCAACGCTGAGCGCCGATTCCTACGTCGCCGATGTCATGGGCGGCCGCTACCTGTTGCGCGGCGTCAAGTTGGCCCGGCCCGACGGTGCTGTCGCCGCCAAAGTCGATGAAGTCATCCTCAAGATGTCCGGCCCGGCCATCCATGTCCGGCTGAAAGGGGCGACCGTGACGGTCGAACGCGGCAAGGACGGGGCCGTCGACTTCAAAGGACTGCTTCCCAAGCCGACCGGCGAGAAGGACGAATCCAGGGTCGAACTTGAGGCCGACGAGCTGGTGGTCGACTACCGAGACCTGACGGCGTCGCCGCCCATCACGCGACGCGTGCCGCTCCATGGACTCTCAGTCGCCCATGCCGCCGGCGAGACCCTCGCTTGGGTGGACGCCCAAGGTGTGGCCCAGGTGGCGGCGTGGGTCAAGGCCGACGGCGACTGGTCGGCCGACGTCCGGTTGTCCGGCGGCGATTTGGCCTGGCTCACCGCCCCGGCTCGCTCCTGGATGCCCGCCCCCACGGATCCGAAGTATGCCGACTGGCGCGTCGACAAGCTCACGGGTGCAGGCAAACTGTCGGTCGACAGCCACGCCGGCAAGATCGCCGTCTCCGGCGACGCCGAGCTGCACGCGTCCGGCGCCACCGTAGGCCGCACGCTTGTCGGTGCGGCGATCGACGCCGAAATCCACGGCGACCTGGGTCAGGCCAAAGTCAAGGCCAGTTCACGCGAGGCCAACCGGTCTTTGTCTTTCGATGGTTCCCTCGTCATGGGTCCGAAGCTGTCGGTGAGCGGCACGTTCAGTGCCACGGTCCGCTCGCAGGCTGATGTCTGGCCCGAGTTGGCCAAGGCCATGCCTGCCGGCCTGAAGTTCAGCAAAGCAGCTTATTCCGGCAGCGTCTACATGGCGGATGGCGTGCCGAACGTCGTCGGCGACGTCACCGCCGAAATGGTCGCCGCGAGCGGTTTGGAACTGGACAAAGTGGCCGCGACACTGGGTGTCAACGGTAGCCAGGTCGCCGTCCAAGCCCAAAGCCTACGCCTGATGGGCACAGATTGGAAGGGTCGCATTGACGTCGACACCAAGACTGGTCAAATCAAGGGATTCGCCGACACGAACGACGACCTAGCCAAGCTATGGCCAGACGCCAAGGGATACGACCTGCATCTGCCAGGTTCGGCCAGGGTGATCGTCAATGGCACGACCGACCACCTGGAGGCGGTCGTCGACGGCCAGGCCAAAGTCGGATGGACGCCGACCGGCCGCCCCAGCGCCGAGCTGGGCGACCTCGTCGCCCGGGCCAGCCTCAAAGGCGACATCGTGACCATCGACCGCTGCCTGGTGCGCGGCCAAGCTGGCTCGGCCAAGTTGGAGGGCTCCGCCGATCTCAGGAAGAAGACCTTGCGGCTAGAGGCCTCCATCGCCGGCTTCCGCCTCTCGCCGTTTTCCGACAAAGTAGACGGCACTGTCGCCTCCCACCTCTCCATATCCGGCCCTTTTGACAAATGGTCGATGGCGGGCCGGGTCGAGGGTTACGGCCTGGAAGTGGCTGGTGTCTCTATCCCGCAGGCCATCGCAGAAATCACCGGCAACGCCGAGGCGGTAGACATCAACGAACTGCGAGTCCGCCTGCTGGGAGGCCGAGCGACGGCCAAGGGCACCTTGCACATCGCCGACCAGGTGTTGGCGGTGGACTTCAACGCCCAAGACCTCGACGTGGCCCGGTTGTCCGAACATGCCGTGGTCGGCCAAGTCGATTTGCTGAACGGGCATCTCTCTGGAACACTGTCCCAACCGCAGATGACTGTTCAGGCGACATCCGTGGGGATCGTCGCCGGCAGCGTCAAGCTCGCCCAAGTCGAAGCTGGACTGTCACTCATGGGAGAGCAAGTGCTGGTTTCCGGAGCAATAGCGCAAATCGGCGGCGGCCACGTTGCGGCCGAAGGCAACCTCGACCTGGCGACGATGGAAAGTGCTCTGCATGGCACCTGGGAAGGAGTCAAGTTGGACTCGTTGGTTCCCGCCGCCCTGAACCTTGCCATGGAGGGGAAGACCTCCGGGCAGTTCACGGTCTTGGATCCAGGCACCGGCTCGCCTGGCGCCACCGCCCATGTGGAAATCGACGGACTGGCCCTATCCCACCTCGATGTCGGCTCCGGCACCCTGGACTTAGGGTTTTCGGACGGTCATGTCACGGGCACTGGCACAGTCGGATCGATCAGTAGGTTTGTCCAACTTGTCGGCCTTGACTATGATGTAGAAGCGAACAAGATCTTCGCGACCGCAGACGTCGCCGAGTTCGGCTTGCGTCAGGCCGTGCGGGCGGCGGTCGCCCAATCAGAGAGCCCAGACCTGGACATGGCCCGCCTTGTCGACCAGCTGGACGGATCGGTCAGTGCCCATGTCGTTATCGACGGTGACGTCGCGTCACCGACAGTGCGCGTTCCCCAACTCAGCGTCCGCGACTTGACCGTGTCGGCCCGGCCGATGGGCGACGTCTTGGCGAGCGGCACCATCCAAGGAGAAGCTTGGACACTGGAAAATCTCAATTGGCACAAGCAGGAGGCCCACGTCATTGCCCAAGCCCGCGCGACCACCGCACACGACCTGACTGGCCGGCTGGAAGTCGTGGGGCTCGAAATGGCCGACGTCGCTGCGTTCATTCCGGGCATCGACATTTCCCAAGGAACCGCGTCCGCCTCAGTCGTCTTTTCGGGCAAGGCTGATGCCCCAGAAGCCCGCGGCTCAGCCAAAATCGACAAATTATTGCTACAAGATGGAACGGGAAAACCAGTCAATATTCCACTCAGCGTCAACGCCGCGGAGCTAACTTGGCGCGAAGGAGTCTTGGCAGGATCGGGTGATTTCCTGGTCGCCACACAGCAGATCCAGGGTGGCGTGACTGGTGCCTTCGCCCTCCGCCTTCCCACCAAAGGCTGGGGTCTGGACAAAGACCGGGCCGTCGGTGTCGACGTCGCGTTGGACAACCGGCCCCTGGCCTCGCTCGCCGGCCTATGGCCAGAAATTGAAGAAAACGGCACCGTCGGCACGGTCGCGGCAGAAATCCACGTCGTCGGCAAGCCGGGCGATGTCCAAGTCGGCGGCAACGCCCGCATCACCGCCGACGACAAAGGCCAGAGCAGCCTGAAACTCAAGTCGGTCTCGCAGCCGCTGAAAGGGCTGATGGCGGAAATCCTGTTCGGCGGCAAAGACGCCGAAGTCAAGGCCTCTGCGACCGGCCCGTTTGGCGGATCAGCGTTGCTGAACGCCAAAATCGACGCCTCTGCCGCCTTCAACCAGGCCTTCAGCATCGAGAACCTGATGGCCGGCTCGATGGTCGATGCCAGGCTGGCGTTCGACAACTTGGTCTGGAAGGGCCGCCTCGCCGGCGCGGACAAGGACTCGGGCCTGACACTGAAGGGTGACCTGACGGCGAAGGGGCGGGTGGACGAGCCGTCGGTCGGCGGTCGCTTGGAACTGAGCAAGGTGACGCTGAACGCGGCGCCAGTCGCCCCGACCAGCAGCACAGTCGCCAAACCAGTCATCGATCCTGTCTTCGAAAACCTCACCGTCGTCACCGACCACGGGTCGCAAGTCAACATCGGCACAGCCAGCGTCGACCTCTTTGGCACCGGCACCTTGTCCGGCACCTTGTCCGACCCTCGGTTCTTGGCCGAACTGGGGCTAGACGGTGGGTCGCTCCGCCTGCCGACCAACCGCATCACTCTTGAAGACGACGGTCGCATCCGCGTGCTTGCCGAAGGCTTCCCGCCCGTCATGCGGGTCGACGTCAACCTCACAGGCAAGACGGTCGCCACCGCCCGACAAACTGCTGACCAATATCAGACCTACGTCATCAATCTCGATATTAAAGGCAACCTGTTAGGCGAAGAACCTCTACAGATCAACGGCACAAGCGATCCGCCCGACCTCAGCAACGAGCAAATCAAGGCGATCCTTGGTGAGCGCCAGCTCATTGAGTCCTTGGCCCAGGGCGCTCTCGGTCGAGGCTCGTCGCAAGACCTGCGCGACAGCTTCTACTCGGTCGCAGTGCCGACCCTGACCCAAGGATTGACCGAGAACCTAGCCAAGAGCGTCGGCCTGGACTACCTGTTGCTCGACTACAATCCTCTCGATCAGGCCGTCTTCCGCGCCGGCAAGACGATCGGCAAGGGGCTCATGCTTCAAGGCGTCCGCCAGCTGTCCGAGCCGACTTTTGGTAGAACGAAATACGAGATTTCCCTCAGCTACCGGCCTCCGTTCAAGGACCGGTTCTTTAGCCGGGTCAGGTTTACGCTGGGCCAAACCCAGGACGTCGCGTGGAAAATCGGCGTCGGCTGGTCGATCCGTTTCTAGCGATTCGGGACCCTGCAAGTATCGCCGGGGTAAGGTGCTCGTCTAAACTAAGAGTCCGAGTCAGGCTCAGGGAACGGCATGGGATTTCGCAAAATTTCGGGGGTGGTGCTGATGGTCGCGCTTGCGGCGGCTGCTTTCGCCCAACAGGCCAAGGTGGTCTCCAAGATCACTGTCAACGGCAACAAAGAGATCAGTGAGGTGGCGATCCTCGCCGCCATGACCCTCAAGGTCGGCTCCACGTTCACCGAAGAGGCCCGCAAGTCGGACCAGGACAAGATCCTCGACCTCGGCTACTTCCGCGACGTCAAGGTCCTTCAGTGGCCCAGCAACGACCGCGAGATTGAACTCAAAGTCGAAGTCAGCGAGTACCCGGTCATCAAAGAGATCCGCGTCACCGGCAACCTGACCATTAAGACCGCCGACATCGAGAAAGTGGTCAAAGACGTCCAGCAGATGGGCAAGATCTGGTCGAGCCGCAGCGCCGCCCCGATCAAGGACGCCGTCAAGTCGCTTTATGAGAAGGAAGGCATCTTCGTCGAGTTCGAACTTGTCGGCCCGCAACTCGAATCGCCCGGCACCCTGACCATCGCCATCCTCGAGCCGACCATCGAGCAAATCCGCTTTAAAGGTCTCGTCCGCACCAAGGCCGAGACGATCAAGCGGATGATGAAGTCCAAGCCTGGCGGCACGTTCAACCGCGAACTCCTGCGGAGCGACTTGTACGGCCTGGGAGCCACCTATTGGTTCGAAAAGATCGAGCCGGACGTGCAACTCGGCGAGCGGCCCGGCGCCTACATCGTCAACATCAATTTCGAGGAAGGCCGGACCGCCCAAGTCAACGCGGGCGTCGCCCTGGACCCACAAAGCCGCATTGTCGGCACCCTCAGCTACGGCGACACGAACTTCAAGGGCCGGGGCCAGAGCGTCGGCGTCCAACTCAGCCAAGCCACCGTCGGCGGCGGGCCGAGCGGCGAGTTTGGGTTCACCAACCGCTTCTACGATGCCAAAGACACGGTCATGAGCGTCCGGGTCTTCTCCAAGGTCATCTACAACTTCTCCGGTAACGGCCTCTTCGGCGGCAACAGCGACGAGCAAACTGACCAGTTCGACGAGCGCCGCACCGGTTTCCAGGTCAGCTTCAGCCGTCCGGTTGGCAAGTCGTATAGGTTCAACTTTGGCGTGCAAGGCCGCGACGCCCGCACGATCGACCTGCAGACGACCGGCACACAAAACTACATCCAGCAAGACGGCACACTGTTCAGCCTGAGCCTCGGCGGCGAGTACGACACCACCCGTGGTGGCGCAGAGCCCTACGCTGGCGACAATTTCCGAGTCACTTTGGAACCTGGCTACAGCAACATCACCAAAGTCGGCGGCAACGTGGCTTCGTTCCAAGACCTGGTCGGATCCAACACCTTCCTTCGGACTACGGTTGAGTTTAGGAAGTACTGGTCCAAGGAACCGAAAGCCAAGGTGAAGAAGGCCGGCGACCCCAATGCGGACGTCGACATCAAGCCGAGGCCGGTCATCGCGTTCCGCGCCCGCTATGGCAACATCTCCGGCACCGTGCCCTTCTTCGAGCAGCTCTTTGTCGGCGGCTCGGATTCGCTGCGCGGCTACACCAACCAGCGCTTCTGGGGTAGCCAGTCCTTCCTGGCCACGCTGGAGTACCGGTACCCCGTCCAAAAGAACTTCTCCCTGGCCGCTTTCGGCGACTACGGCGGAGCCTGGGGCGGTTATGGCGAGTTGAACGGATTTGACCAGTCTTCGAAGCCGAACCTGCACCTAGGCTATGGTGTCGGCGTCGTCTTCCGTGTCCAGGGCCTGGGCGGCATCCGCGTCGACCTGGCCTTCAACCAAGAGGGTGGGTCTAGGACGCACTTCTCATTTGGTCAGAGTTTCTGAAACGGGAATCACACAGAGCAGTCCAAGAGGTAGTGATCGATATGAGCAAACGCAGTGTTCTAGCAGTGGCCGCCGTCGCCTTGGTCGGCATTGGTGCCTTGGTGTCGTCTGGCTTCCAGGGCGGGCCCGAGAAATTCGCCGTCGTTGACATGAACAAAGTCATGAACGACAGCAAAAAGGGTCAGAAGACGCGCGAGTTCCTGCAAGGGAACTTCCGCCAGCGGACAGGCGTGCTCGAGTTCCTGAACGCCAACGACGTCGCGACCGACGAACAGGCTACCAAGCTGCGACAGCTTTCTCTGAAGGAGAACCCCAGCGACCAGGACAAAGCTGACGTCGAAAAGGTCAAAGACGACATCAAAAAGGCCGTCAAGAACTTCAACGATCTCAATCTCAAAACTTCGCCGACCCCTGAAGACCGCAATGTCCTTGAGACCCTGAACGCCCGCCGCAGCGCGATCAAAGAAAAGATCATCCCGGCGATGCAGAAAGAGTTCGACGAGGAATTCAACGAACTCAACCGCAAGATGCAGGGCGACTTGTTGGCGGCCGCCAAGGAAGCCGTGAAAGAAGCGGCGGGAAAAAAGGCGGTGACAATGGTCTTTGAGTCCAGTGTCGTCATGTTCTCGGCCAACGACCTGACCGAAGACGCCGTCAAGGCGATGAATGCCAAGGGGTGACCTGAACCGAACTCTCGTGTCCGCTGGGATCGCCGGATTGATCCTAGCGGGCTGCACACCGGCACCTGAGCCGGTCGTCATCCACGTCCCCGCTCCACCATCGTCGGTCCGCTCGGCAACAGGGGCGCCCAACGTCACTAAGCAGATCGGCGCCGCCTCGTCCGCGATAGAAGCCCAACCTGAAAAGTCCGTGGCCTCCCACTTGGACGCCCGCAACATCGCCGACGCTCTCGAACGGCTGAGCGACGAGCAGCGGGACGAGCTGGCCAATCTGACCGAGCGCCTCTATCAAGCGAAGCTGGAGCTCCTCCAAACCAGTCGCACCGAGGACGTCGCTGCCGCCAACGCGTCGTTCATGCGGGCCAGAGAGGCGGTCTGGAAAGCTGTCCAGGCCGCGTTCCAAGACCGCGCCACGCCGATCGGCAAGGACCGAGTTCAGCTCACCAGCCTAGTCGGCTTCCCCGACCCCGACCCGGAGTCTCGCGCAAAAACACGCAGAAGCGACCTCGCCGGCCAGGCAGAGAACGCCAAGGCGGCCGGGCTGCGCAAACACATCGCCTCGAAGGAAGAAGAGTTCTGGGCCCAAGTCGAGGCACTTGCATCACCCGCCCGCAGCGGCTATGTGGACAAGCTGCGGTTGATCGCAGCATCGTATGCCACTGCCGCCGAGCGGGCCCTGAGCGACGCCAAAGCCGAGGCGGCCGACGTCCTTAGCGGCGCTAGCAGCGAGATCGAGACGCCGCAGGTGGACTTCGGTGTGTTTGCTCCAGCACTGCCGTCGCAGAGAGTGGACTTGCCACCTATGGCGGTCACCCAGCCGAGGGCGGCCCCAGCGGTAAGCTCTCCGGCACGGACATCGGCGACAACCGTCTTTCTTGAGCTCAGGAACTACCGCCTGGCCAAGCCAGGTGAGAAAGGTCGCGATGTCACGCAGGAGTTTGTCGATTGGAACCGCAAGCACAGCGGCACACATTAGCCCAAGTCGCCGCCCAGGTAGGTGGCCAAGCGGTCAACGACCCCGATAAGGAAGTGGTCCGGCCCGTCCCCGCCGGAATGGACGATCCCGACGGCTTAACATTTGCCGCCGACGACAAGCATCTGGCCAAAGCCCTTGCCAGCGGTGTCGGTGCTGTCATCGCCCGCCAGGACGCCGACCTGCAGGGCAGGCCCGGCATCCTGGTCGCCGAACCGCGTCGCGCCTTTGGTGTCTATTTGGCCATGTCAGCCAGGCCTTTATCGGCCAAGCTCGGAGTCCATCCGACCGCCGTCGTCGACCCCGAAGCCGCAGTGGCTGGCTCTGCCAGCGTCGGTGCCCATGTGGTCGTCGAGCCAGGCGCGGTCGTCGAGGATGGAGCCGTCCTGATGCCGTTCGCCTATGTCGGACCGGGTTGCCGGGTCGGCGCAAAGACAGTGGTGATGCCTCACGCCGTGCTTGTGCAAGATGTACGTCTGGGGCAGAGGTGCATCGTGCACCCAGGGGCGGTGCTCGGAGCCGATGGTTTCGGGTTTGTCTGGGACGGCACCAAGCAGCAGAAGGTGCCCCAAGTGGGCGGTGTCATTGTCGGCGACGATGTGGAGATCGGTGCCAACACCTGCGTGGACCGGGCCACCTGTGGCGACACATCTATCGGTGACGGGTCGAAGTTCGACGACCTCGTCATGGTCGGGCACAACGTCTCGATCGGGCGGCACTCTGTCGTGGCCGCTCTCGCCGGGATCGCCGGCAGCAGCACGGTCGGCGACCGTGTGAGCATCGGAGGACAGGCGGCCATCAGCGACCACGTCTCCATCGGCGACGACATCGTCCTGGCAGGGCGGACTGGGGTCATGAGCGACATGAACACACCCGGCGTCTATCTCGGCACCCCCGCGCTGCCGATCAAGACAACCATGCGCCAGATGGCGCTGGTCGGCAAGCTGCAGGAGTTCGCGCAGCGGCTAAAAGAATTGGAAGCCGAAGTAAAGAGGCTCAGCGAGTGACCAGAGTCGTCCCCAGGACGACGGTGAAAGCTGACGTCACGATCACCGGTCGCGGCCTGCACTCGGGTGCGCCGTGCCGGGTGACGATCCGCCCTTCGGGCCACGGCATCCACTTCATCGCAGGCGGCGAGGCAATCGAGGCGACTGTCGAAAACGTGTCCGACACATCCCGGTGCACACGGCTCGGTGCGGTTTCGACGGTCGAGCATTGCCTGAGTGCACTGTGGGGGCTGGGCGTGACCGACGCCGCGGTCGAAGTCGAAGGGGGCGAATTGCCTGGCCTGGACGGCTCCGCCGCACCCTACGTCGAGGCTCTGCTGGCGAACGGCTTCTACGGCGTCGGAGAGCTGCACATTGACGGACCGTTCGCCAGGGTCTATCACATCGACGGCCCAGTCAAGATCGCCATAGCCGCGGGCGAAGGTCACTGGCGATACACCTACGACCTCGGCGAACGCTGGCCTAGCGAGCAGTCGTACGAGGTGGCCCTTAGCCCGTCGAGCTACGCCCAAGAGATCGCATCCGCCCGCACGATCGTCCTGGAAGAGGAGATCGACCTCGCCCGCGCCGCCGGCCTGGGCCAGGGCCTCGAAGAGGGCGGCGTGGTGGCCATCGGCAAGCAGGGCTACTTGACAGAAGTTCGCTTTCCGAACGAACCAGCGCGGCACAAACTGCTCGACCTGATCGGCGACCTAGCCCTCAGTGGCGTCCCGTGCGCCGCCCTCAACGTCACCGCCGACCGGAGCGGCCACCGCACCAACGTAGCCGCCGCCGCCAAACTAGCCCGCCACGTCCGCATCCGTCGGGTGCCTTAACATACACTCATAGCGCCCTGAGGCGTGGCCAGTGGGTCTCAACTCCTTCTCGCCGACAGACCACTTGGAAGTCCGCCAAGAAGTCTTTGCGCACCTCCTGTGGCGTACGGGTTTCCTTAAGGCAATATGCAGCCAGCAACCCCGCTACCTCGCCGATGTTCCACTCCACCGGGTGCAGTCGGTAGCACCCGTTCGTGATGTGCGTCACGCCCAGATTCTTACAGGCAGGCAGCAAGTTGGTCATCCGCACAGGCACCAAGGCGCCCAAAGGGATGTGGAAGGGAAGTGAGGCG
>JAFDWT010000007.1 GCA_018268335.1 Armatimonadota bacterium
GATTTGGGGCAGGACGTTTTGGGAGTAGTGTCCTGACTTGGCCAGAGCCTCGAAGACAAAGTGCATGAAGTAGGGCTGGCAGTTCATGTCCGGCCGAGCGAGGACTTTGCCCATGACCTCGTGCGCGCGGTCGGGGCCGGCCAGGCCGACGCAGACCGCCAATGTGTTCACCTGGGTCGAGAAAGTCTCGACGTCCTTGTCGGCGGGTAGCCACTGGTTGGGTGCGACGGAGGTCGCGTTCGGCCTGCCGTCGCGATAGAGACGCTGCGCTTCGCTCCAGAGTTCGCGGTCGAAGGCTTGCTTAACGCGGGAGCGAAGTTCTTCGTCGTGCTTGGCCCTGGCGGTGTCACCTTGCATCAAGGCAAGCCGTCGATCGTCGTCCAGGGCTTGGTAGTAGAGGGCGGTCATGTAGCCTTGGCCGATGACGGCGGGTGGGTGGTGGGCGTTGAATCCGGCGATCTCGACCCAGTCCATGAACATATAGTTGGGGGCTTCAGATATGAGGCCGTTCTTACCTATGTAGCTGGTGAAGCGGTCAATGAGGCGGTGGGCGGTCGGCGCCAGTTCTTTCAGCAGGCCGACTTCGCCGGTGTAATCGGCGTGTTGCAGGAGCATGCGCAACCAGAGCAGGGAGTAGCTGGTGTGGAAGCTCTGCATGTGCCGCTGCTCGAGCGTGCGGGCGATTTTGCGCAAGTCTTGGCGGGCCAGGGCTGGTTCGCCGAAGGAGTAGTAGTTGTTGAGGGCCTCGATCAAGTAGTCGCCGGCGTCGGAAATGGGCTCCTGATGGTGCGGCGAGTCGAGGTGGTGCGTCTGCATGCAGATCTGGGTGACCCAGCGGCCGACCTGCCAGATCCGGTTCAGCTCGGGATTGTCGCAGGCGAAGCTGCCTTGGTAGCGCACTGGATAGGAGGTGAAGATGGCGCGGACCTCGTTGATCTCGATTGGCCTTTTGACGCCCTTGGCTTCGACATTGACGGTCGTGAACGAGTCGAGATAGGGGAGTTCCACCACCTGCTCGCCGTCGCGGAGGAGGATCTCGGCTCGTCGGTTGTAGCCCGGGGCGTCGGCCTCGTTGGGCATGATGAGAAGCCGGGCACCGGCGTGGCCCTGGACTCTCATTGCCAGGCGGGCGCTGAGCACGCGCGGGAAGCGCACGCAATACGCGCCGTCTTTGGTCAATCGCGCGGCTCCCTGACCGGCGCCTGCTGTCACGCCGTCGGTCAGTCGCGCGAGCCCGACAGGTTGCACCACGGCCTCGAGGGGGGCAGCAAGGTCGCTGAGAATGTTCGGAGTGCGCTGGTCCTTGCTGGTGACGCTTCGATTCCAGTGGGAGTCGTCGAATCCAACAGACTGCCAACCGACAGGCTCGCGAGTGAGGTCGACTCGGAAGCCATTGGGGCCCTCGTGTCCCCGGAGGTCCTCGGCGGCAGCAGATTTCCAGCTGGCGTCGGTGGCGATGCTGAACTTGCCTTGGCTGGAGGCGACGTGGAGATCAACCTTGAGCCCGGGCCGGTCACTGACGCCCTCGTTGCTGACGAGGGCGCGAGGGAAAACTTCGACGGCGACAACGTTGTCGCCTTGGCGCATGAACCGGGTGACGTCACGCAGGTCGTCGAACCAGGGGCCGGGCGCGGAACTGTCGTAGTCGCGGCCAGCGTCGGCGGGGCCCCGGGCGACGAGTCGACCGTTGATCCAAAGGCGGTAGCTTGCCTCGGCGGAGGCGTAGAGCCTAGCGGACCTTGGCTTGCCATTGACGGTGAAGTGACGGCGGAAACGAGCAGGGGCTGCCTTATCTGACTCGGGAGTCCAGATCCAAACGCCTCTTCTGGAATCCGTGTCTGGTTGGCAGCGACGCGTGGTGCCTGCCGGTGCTTGCACCCCGGCATCGGTGACCAGGGCGGGTCGTCCCGTCAAGTTGATCGGCCCAATGGTCGGATCGTCAGATGGAGAAGGCGCTAAGGCAGACATGAGAGCGACAAGGACACCGACCATTCGCTCGTAGCATAGTCGCATTCGGGCCGGGCATTGCTTGCCCGGCCGTGCGAGATGTCGGTCAGCCCTTCAAGGTAGGGCGTAGGCGACAAAGGAGTCTCCCGACTTGGTGCCGAGTTTGCCTCCTCAGCCTGCCGCAATGACGACATATTGGCGACCCTTAGCACTGTAGGTGCAGGGGGTGGCGTAGCCGCCGGCGGGGAGCTTGTGTTGCCAGAGGAGCTTGCCAGTGGTCTTGTCGTAGGCGTGGAACTTCTCGTCTTGGGTCGCGCCGATGAAGACGATGCCGCCGGCGGTGACGATCGTGGCGAGCATTCCCGGAAGCTATCTGCCGCCACCGGTCGAGCCGGGCTTGCGAGCCTTACTTCTTGCGTCGCTTCAGGGCGAGGCCGATGGCGCCGCCACCCAAGGCGATGATCGACATCGGCTCGGGCACGGCTTGGGTCTCATAGGCCAGTCCGGCGATCCGGTAGGCGGCGGAAATGCCGATCTGGGAGAATCCTGAGCCGGACCCGAGCGTGCCGTTCATCAGGTCGTCGTAGGTGTTGTAGCTGGCGAAGAAGACCTCGTTGGGTGCGGCCGCGTCAACCTTCGACTGGAGGACCAGGCGGTATTTGCCGTCGTAAGCCAAGCCGGCAATCTGGAAGGCGGATGAGATGCCGATCTGTGTGAATCCTGTGCCGGAACCGAGCGTGCCGTTGGTCAGGTCGTCGTACGTGTTGTAGCTGGCAACGAAGACCTCATTGGGTGCGGCCGCGTCTACCCTCGATTGGAGGATCAGGCGGTATTTGCCGTCGTAAGCCAAGCCAACGATCTGGAAGGCGGATGAGATGCCGATCTGGGTGAATCCCGTGCCGGGCCCGAGGTTGCCGATAAGCATGTCGTCGTAAGTGTTGTAGCTGGCGACGAAGACCTCGTTGGGTGCGGCCGCGTCAACCTTCGACTGGAGAACCAGGCGGTATTTACCGTCGTAAGCTAAGCCGTTGATCTGGAAGGCGGATGAAATGCCGATCTGGGAGAATCCCGAGCCGGGCCCGAGGTTGCCGTTGAGCATGTCGTCGTAGGTGTTGTAGGCGGCGAAGAAGACCTCGTTTGGCGCGGCGGAGTCTTCCCGCGACTCAATGACCATCTTGAAGCCGGGGGAGGCGAAGGTGATAGCCGAAAGCGATGCTCCAATCACGGACACTAGTGCTTTGCCCAGCAAATTAATACGAATCGAACTCATGGTCAACTTCTGCTGAATCTCTCAAGCAGCCTAATGCGATTACTATAGATGAACGGTGCTGCGGGATGTCAAGAATTCATAAAAGTCGCGCATGATTGCCGAGTCTGTCGAATAGAAAGCTGGCAAATATATAGGTTACTTGTAGGGCAGACAGCAGCAAAAGTGGGCTGCGCCCCATGTGCACTTGATGTTGACAACTGTGCCCGGTCTATTTGGTATCTACTTAGCTCCTAGTGCATAAGCGACAAATGCGTCGCCGGACTTGGTGCCGAGTTTGCCGCCGCCGCCGGCGGCGATGACGACGTACTGGCGGCCCTTGACGCTGTAGGTGCAGGGGGTGGCGTAGCCACCGGCGGGTAGCTTGTGCTGCCAGAGCAGCTTGCCCGTGGCCTTGTCGTAGGCGTGGAACTTCTCGTCTTGGGTCGCGCCGATGAAGACGAGGCCGCCGGCGGTGACGATGGTGCCGCCAAAGTTCTGGCAACCTGTCGGAGGGATGCCTTTGGCTTTGAGTTCCGGATGTTCGCCGAAGACTTTGCGCCAGACAAAGGTGCCTTTGCCAAGGTCAACCGCGGTCAGGTGGCTCCAAGGTGGCTTGTTGGCGGGGTGGCCGTCTTGGTCGAAGAAGAAGGTGTAGCCGGCGAAGTCGTATCCGCCGTTGCCGTTGGCGACCAGCTTTTGGACAGCCGGTACGTTGTTGGTGTTGATGTAGAGGATGCCTGTGGTTGGGTCGACGCTGGCACCGCTCCAGGTGGCGCCGCCGTGGTAGCCGGGGTTGACCACGGTGCCCTCGAGGCTGGGTGGCTCGTAAGCGCGGCCGAGGCGGAGGGATTTAACCCAATTGCGAACGTAGGCGGCCTTCTCTGGGGTGACGTTGGTGAGGTCGTCAGCGGTGATGCCGGCGGGCTCGAGACGGGGCGGTTTGATGGGCTCGGGCTGGGTGGGCCAGGCTTTCTCGCCCGGGACACTGGAGGCGGGGGCGGGAACCTCTTTGACATCGTAGACAGGCTTGCCGGTCAGGCGGTCGAAGACGTAGAGGAACCCGGTCTTGGTGGGTTGGACGGCGACGTCTAGCTTCTTGCCGTTGCGGGTGATGGTGCAGAGGACGGGCGGGCACGGGTTGTCGTGGTCCCACAGGTCGTGGTGAACGGTCTGGAAGTGCCAGCGGCGTTGGCCGGTGGCGGCGTCGAGGGCCAGAGTGCAGTTGGCGAAGAGGTTGGCGCCGCCGCGGTCGGCGCCGTAGAAGTCCGAGGTCGCCGAGCCGACGCCGCAGAAGAGCAGGCCGTTCTTGGTGTCAACTGTGTATCCGGGCCAGGGATTGGTGCCGGAGCGGTCACGCCAGCTGTCGCCTTCCCAGGTGTCGTTGCCGACCTCACCGGGCCGGGGGACGGTGTGGAACGCCCAGACCTCCTTACCGGTGCGGACGTCGAAGGCGCGGACGTCGCCGGGGGCGCCGGGCTGGCCCTCGGAGCTGACGATCGAGGTGACGACCAGGTCTTTGTAGACGGCGACGGCAGAAGTGATGTCGTAGTCGAAGGCGGAGACGTCGCGGTCTAAGCCGATGCGGGTGTCGGCGATGCCGTTGTCACCGAAGTTGGGGTCTGGGAGGCCGGTTTTGGCGTCGAGGCTGATGAGCTGGCCCTTGACGGTGCCGATCAGGACGCGTTTGGCTTTACCGTCGGTCCAATAGGCGACTCCCCGGTTGACGCGGCCGGTTTTGGGGGGTGTGTACTCCCACTTCCTCTTGCCGGTGGCGGCGTCGAGGGCGACGACGTGGATCTTGGCGGTGGTGATGTACATCACGCCGTCGACCACGACGGGGGTGCATTCGATGGTGCTGCCGGGGTCGAGCTTCTCGCCGGTGTGGTAGGTCCAGGCGACTTTGAGCTTCTTGACGTTGCTCCGGTTGATTTGGGTGAGCTTGGAGTAGCGCATCCCGCCTGGGTCGCCGCCGACCACCGGCCAATCCAGGTTGGACTCAGGGGCGGGAAGCAGCGTTGCTAGCAAGATGGTCGTGACCATTCGATTCTCTCACCACATTGTGGCGGCAGCAGACCTCTTTCTTGTCGATAAGTTAGTCGAATTTTGCCGGCTTGAGCGTGAAGTGGCCCAAGCATAATTGGTTCATGGTGCGCGCTTCACTCCGTTCCTCGACCAGACGATCCGGTCGTGCGAATTATCGACAAGTGTCCTGCTGCAGCGTGTTCGGGCTTGCCTCCCTGGTGGCTTGTGCGGCCATCGTGCGGTCTCAGTCCACCACGTCCGCCCAGCAAGTCGGCATATTTCCGCTTGCCGAGGTCATCGGAAAGGACTTTCCCGCATACGAGAAATTCCTTGGAGCTCAAGGGGCACGGCAAAAAATGGATGATGCCATAACCCTCGCATTTGAGGGAAAAGCGCTTTCCGAAAAGCTTCGGACTCTGGGAGTGACAAAGATCACGTTGAAAGAGGAGACCAGCAAGATCAATGATGCTTCACGGAAGCGCGTCACGAGCTTGGAGGTCGTCTTTGGGCGTGACATCGGTTGGAAGAAGGCGACGTCGCTGATGGGTGTCGACGCAAGTTCGTGGAAACAACTCACAAGTACGATCGAGGAGTGGAAGTTTTGGTTCTCTGCGCCTGTGCTTAAGGGGGTCATTCCTGCCAACCTCATCACTTTCACCGCGCAGGACAACGAAAAACACAATGGCGTGAAGGGGCCTGGATGGGGTATCCGATACATTGGCGGGCCTGACTCTGACACGAACAAAGTCATCGGCACGTTGACGCTGACAGATCTCGTAGAGAACGAAAGCATGGGTGCTTAGTTCGACCTCCTGTTGTTACTAGAGGCAAACTAGGCGGCATGGCCGACGTTTCGGCCATGCCGCCCGACCCATTACATGCTCAATGTGAGCTTGAAGTCTCGGAGATGTTGATCCCGGGATTTGTCGGGAATATCTTGAGAGCGGCGCTGGCGAAGGGCTCTATACCGCGCCGTTTCCTGACCAGTACTACTCGTTCGGTGAGGGGCGAGTGTGGCCGTCGGCGAGGCTCGTGTGGCTGTCATCGGGCGCCGTTGGCCGTAACAAGATGCCGAACCCGGTCATCCGGTTCCTCTCGTCCGATAGGCAGTCGTTGAAGTTCGCCACTTTCAATTGCCCATTATGTTGGTCATCTCACTAGATTGCACCAGTGGCCCTCATCCGGATACTTCACGTTATCGTCGGGTCAAGGCACATTCCCTGCAGCGTCGCTGAGGTGGACGAATAAAACAAAAGGGCGGCTACCGACGACGCGAGTCCGTTCTTTCATTCCTCGCCTGGCGAACCAGGTGTGCGCTTTCCGGTTTGGTCTTCCGTGTTTCCACGGCGTCCCGTTTTGATCAATCAGCGCTCAGGTCTGTCTTCTCGGTCTCGCACCTTCTCCCGGTTTCCCGGAAGCAGGTTTTCGTCGGCAACCGCCTTGTCCATACTGTACATGGGGTCGGGGGTGAAGTGGTGCGGAACACCCCAATTTGGGATGAGATGTTTCCACCCGTTTTCCCCGAACTTGTACACATTGTGTTCAGGCCATAGCGTCATTGGACCGGCGGTGGATGTACTTGGCCCGTGGTTTTGGGGCGGAGTGGTTGGTTTGTAGGGACGGTGGAAGCGCTCTGAGACCGCACTGGTCTCACCAGTTGCACCCCATCCGAAGTCGAGGGACGGTCGGGCCACCTGGCTTGTCTGTTGTCGTAGTCGAACAGAATCCTGAGAATGAGGTCGGGCGGGCTAGCCAAGCTTCTCCAGCCTCCCGGCCTCCTTCTCATTGGATCGCTTATAAGAGGTCATGTGTCGGAGCGGACCTCGACCGAGTCAACGAACACCCGGAACGGCACTAGCGGCCGACGCAACGGTGCGGTGATGATTCGGGTGCGGACCTGGCGGCTGCCAGGCCGGACATACCGTTGCGGACTCGAGATGTTCGCGACTTGTGTGTTGGGCAGATTGCTTAGAGTTCCGTCCCACACGAAGCGCCAGGTGTTGACGGTCCAGTCGTACATCATGAGCGCCACATAGCCCGAGGAGGCGTTGCACGACATGTCGAGGCGGACTTCGAGCGAAGTTGTGGCCGGGTCGACTATCTCGATCGGAAAGTTCGTCTCGTAGTCCGCCACGATGGCACTCGTCAGTCCGAAGACCATAGAATCGTTACCCAAGGTCTGGCTCACACCATCCGGCTCGGCGAGGTCGGCCAGGCTGCCAGCCACGGCATATCCCAACCGCATTGTCAAGTTGTCGGGCGTGCGGTGGAAGAACTGGGAAGTCCGCCAAATGGCGCCTTTGTAGTCATTGTGGGGGTCGGCGGGGTTTTCCGCGCGTCCGACGGCGATCAGGCGCAGTTTGTCGTCGAGGGTGAAAGAGCTCGGGATGTCGTCAGACGTTTCTGTGTTGGTGAAAGCGTTCTTCCACTGCCGGAGGCCGCGCGAGTCCCAGCACCAGGCGACGAAGTTGACGTTGCCATTGTCACGGATCTCGTTGCTGACGACGACGGGGTTGCCGAACCGGTCGGCCTTGAGCATGTAGTCGCCCAGGTGGTTGGTGACGTTCGCCGGCGTGTCTGACCAGACCAGCTGACCGTTCACCGTGTACTTGCGCATGTCGAGCAGGTCTTCGGTGTAGCGGTCGCTGCAGACATATAGGGCTTGGGCGGCGTCGCTCCATAGGATGCTGCCACGGTTGTAGAAGTGGTCGTTCACGACGGTCGTCCCCAAAAGCGCCAGGTCGGGCGTCAGTTTGGACACCCGGAAGCCACCGCCGTCCTGGACGAGAAAGAAGATCTGTCCGGCCGAGGTCCGGGCGACCGGTTGGACAGTTCCGGTGGTGTTCGCCACCTGATAGGCAGCGTCCTCGACGCCCAACGAGTTGATTCGAGACAGGCGAGTGCGGTAGGAGAAGCCGCCCACCAGGTCTCCTTCGCTGGGAACGAGGACGCGGCCATCTGGCAGCGGAAAGGGCTTGCCTGGTGTCACCCGCGTTTCGTAGTTGAGCGGGGTCAGCTCGTCATAGCGAAAGGTGTTGTCGAGCTTGGCGACCCAGCCTTCGTGGGTGGTGACTATGGCCGGTTTGGAATAGCCGGTCACGAAGAGCTCGCCAAACGCGGTGATCGCAGCACCACAGACGACCTCGTCGTAGCCGTAGGGATTGGCTCCGAACTGCTCAGTTTGAAGCAGCAGGCCGAAGCTGTTGAGCTTGAGCGCAAAGACTTCGTCGTCGTCTGACGTCGGCGATGCGGAACGAGTGCCGACGGCGAAGACGTTTGATCCGTCGGTAGCTAGCACGGCCGCCTTTTCGTAGTACTGGTCACCGGCGTCAGGGAAACGATAGACCCAGGCGACGGTGCCGTCGGGCTCCCAAGCTTGCAGGAGCAGCGTGGACTTGGCGCCGTACTCGGTGGCGCACGCGACGACTCGGCCGGTAGACAAGACGACGCTGTCCGTCCATTTGATCGATGCGCCGCCTGCGCCATAGGCGCGCTGCGACCACAGTGTGTGTGCGCTTGATACTGCAAAAACCGGGGCGCACAAGCCCGCAAGAGCACTGAGTAGCTTCAAGTTCCCCTTCAACCCCAAGCAATTCGACATAGCACCCTACTTTAGTTCGAATATAAAACTGTTGTAAAGATTGCGCGGCTAATCTGGCAAAAATGCCACTTCGGCACAGTCGCTTCGTGGATCGGTCTCGGGTGGGAATTGATTGCCTGGCCCTGGGTTGGCCGTAGGACACGTCATTGTCAACCGGAGGTCGGTCGGGATTCGCCGGGAGCACTCGGTGATCGCACTGGATTCACCAGTGGCACCCATCCAGAGTCAAGGGAGGGTCGGGCCACCCGTCCCAAGCCGACAATTCATCATACGGTCGGGCACCCGTCTGCAAAGGTAGGAGACGGGACGGCTAGCCGTTCCTACTTGATGCGTCGCCCCGAGACACCCCAGCCTTGAATAGACTCGTACCCTTCGTATTCCGGGTGGTTTGAAATCGGGCCTTCGTAGTCAGCACCGTAAACTCTCAAGTAGTGGGAGCCGCTAGAGAAGTCGATGAGGCTGCTGGAATTCTGAGGATCCATTTCTACCGAGCGTCCGTCACTCATCATTACTGTCACCCATCCGTGGGCAGATTTTTCATCTTTGAATTCGCCTTGGTCTGGCAGGACGTATCCGCCCCGTACATATGCCTCGTAACCTAAGGACCGCATCATTGCAACATAGAGATAGGAGATGTGGTGGCAGATACCTTTCCGACTGCGCAAAATAACTTCTAGATCGTTACCTTCCGGTGGATCACCATACGTGATGTTCTTACGGATCCAATCCAGAGTGGCTGCGGACGTGTCATACCAACTACTGCGGTCGATTGACTTTGAAAGTCCACGCAGCTCCGGGTTCGTCAGCTTCATCTCTTCGTTGTAGTAGTAGATTGACTGCGACTTGATCTTGTCAGAACGACGTGGCTGAAACGACTTCAAAATGCGTGGCGGGGTGGCACGAGGCCAGATCATTGCTTTTCCCCTAATGTGGATGCCCTTTCCGGCTTTTGGAGTTATTTTGGCGAACGTGGCACCTGCCATATTTGTCCGCACAACCTTTGCTGCTCCATCTACTTCATAGCTGAACTTCTGATAGCTGGTACTTTCGGTTGGCAAGAGTAAATAGAGCGGGCGTTTCGTCGGGAAGGCGCTAAATGGAATATCCCAATACAACTCATATTCGCTGGGCATTCCCCATTCGTCCACACGCTTGCGATATGAGGCAAGGTTTTTTCCAAGCCAGTCTGTGCGCTTGTGATACCCGCGCCTTTCTGCTTCCTTAAGGACTTTATCTGCGATATCAACTTCGGCGAGGCCAAGTGCCGCTTCCGCATATTGATGGCAGCAGCCTGCCGTGGGGCCGAAGTCAACATAAGCTTTGGCCGACAATTCAAAGCACTCTTCGAACCTCCCTTGTCTACCTATGACCCAGGCCAACTGACTCATTGCGGTTTCGGTATATCGGAGGTGAACTGCATCGCGCAAAACGGCCTCGGCTTGCGAGTAGTCG
Organism: Armatimonadota bacterium; assembly: GCA_018268335.1. GTDB lineage: Bacteria > Armatimonadota > Fimbriimonadia > Fimbriimonadales > Fimbriimonadaceae > JAHBTB01. Next base: position 10,272 of record JAFDWT010000007.1, read on the forward strand.
TCAGCTTTTATCAACGACTCGCACTGCCGCATCAAGGCATCATAGTTCCCTCGTCCTTGCTGAACGAGGAGTGCGAGGCAAGCAAGAGGGATGACGCTCATGATTGTGGAAGTCTATCTTGTGTCATCAATCCAGTCAAGGTTCGGTAGCCTTACCGTCGGCTAATCATCCGGAGCCTAGGTATGGTCTTGTCACCTTGCCCAACATGCCGTTGAGTTTGGGGGGACTTGTCGAGATCGATAGCAAGACAACCCCCTCCGAAGAGGGGGTTGTCGTATATTCGGAGAAAGACACGCCTACTTCTTCTTGGGCGACTCCACGCCTGCGGAAGTGTCCTTTTTGCCGCCGCCCATCTTGCCGATCTCTTCCGGGGTCAGGCTTCGGGAAAAGCCGTCCCTGATCTTCTTGTCCTCGTCCGGCGAAGCAGTTGTTGCCGACTGTTCACAGCCAGACAGGGCCAGACCGATGGCCATGACGAGAAGCGGCGCTCGTTTGGCCATTTTCACGGGACCTCAGGCGCGGCATAGGCCAGGTACTTTTTGCCGCCCGAACCGACGATCGACTTGCTGTGCATGGCTTTCCAGCCTTGTGCTTTGGCATGGCCGTCGGTGTAGACCGAGGTGTTGAAGCCTTCGGGGAACGTGGTGGGCTCGGAAACTGATGTCGGATACACACCTGCCTTCGTGCCTCCCGTGCCGATCCGGCCGGCTGGTCCGGCTGTCATATTGGCGTCTCCGAACAGGTTGAAGACTCCATCGCCCCAGTAGCGGTACGCCTCGTCGGGGTTCCAGTCCATGTGCCACATCATGTCGAAGTGGTTGGCTTGGGTGACCATCACAGTCTCGGCGACGCGGCCGACGGCGGTCTGGGAGAGTGACGGATAGGAGCTCTTGAAGCCGTAGGATGCCCAGAGCCAGGTACCCGGCTCTTTGTAGACACCACCGATGCCGTCGCGGATCCAGTGCTCGCCACCGGTGATCTGGTTGCGGCCCTCGGGGTTGTAGACGCCCATGGCGCAAGCGGTGTCGTCGGACGGATCTTGCGGGCACCAGTCGCTGGCGGCGCGCCGAGGCGGCATGGCCCACTGGCTGTTAAGGACGAACGGGTTGTCGCTGAGCTTGGCCGGGGTGAACGGGTCCATGAGGATTCCCGCGTTCTTCATGTAGGGGAACGAGAGGACGGCGAACGACGGGAGGTTCCAGTCTGCCGTGAAGCCGGCGACGGGGGCGAACACGTCGTCATAGTCGCCGCCGTACATCAGCTGTGCCAGGCCGATCTGCTTGGCATTGGAGATCATGGCGGCCTTCTTCGCGGCGACTTTCGCCTGGGCGAAGACAGGGAAGAGAATGGCGGCGAGGATCGCGATGATCGCGATCACGACGAGGAGTTCGATCAGGGTAAACGCACGTTTGCTCATAATGAATGTCTCCGAGGGCCGCACTGGCGATTGGCGGCTCGACTCCCGGGTTGAAGCAAATGGTCTAGTCTGGTGTGTAACCTGACCTTTCATCCACCCCAATCCGTATTCTTGATACTGCGGGTAGTCACATTTGGGTCTTGCAAAGAGATAGGAAATATGGTCAATACATGTGTTATTTGAGGAGTAGGGAACTGATGTCAAGTCGCCGAACTCAACAAAGTGTCAAAGCTATTTGTGAACCAAAAGATACCAAATGACCTCCCGGAGGCGTTCGAGAATTCTTGAGGTGTCTCGTCGTGGTTCGCGGTTTACATTCGTGAGTCACTGCGGCGTCATCGATGACCTAATCGGACAGCGAGTTTGTGCCGTGTGCCTGTCCTTGTGTTGATTGCGTCGTCAGCTTGAAGGTGGCTTCGCTCGATGTGGCGCCGTACCTCTTTGGTTGCTTGGGTGCCTATTGCCGAGGTCGATGACTCTCACCGTACAAGTTCTCCGTGCGACAATTTGTCTGATCGCCCGGCATAATCTGGGCAGAGTCGCTGATGACTGTCCGGGCCACGATTTTGACGCTGGTGACTGCCGCCGCTTTGGTGGCGGTGGCGGCTTGGGGCGAGCGGGTGGTGACGCGGAGCGCCAAGCCGGACCGGGTGACGGTGGTCTATTGGGAGAAGTGGACCGGGGCGGAAGGGGAGGCGATGCAGAAGGTCGTCGACGACTTCAACGCCTCGCAGGACAAGATCTTTGTCAAGTACCTGAGCATCTCGGGGGTGGACCAGAAGACGATGCTGGCGACGGCGGGGGGGAACCCGCCGGACGTGGCGGGGATTTGGCAGGACCAGGCGTTCACCTTTGCCGAGCTGGGGGCGCTGACCGACCTCGAGGACATGGCCACGGCGGCGGATCTGACGCGGGACTACTACATCCCGGCCTATTACGACGCGCTGAGCAAGGACGGGCACCTGTGGGGGCTGCCGAGCACGCCGGCCTCGATCGGGCTGTATGTGCGGCCCGACCTGGTGCCGGCCGACGTGGCGACGCCGGAGACCTTTCCCAAGACGCTGGAGGAGCTCGACGCCCTGAGCGACCGGATCACGAAGAAGAAGGACGGGCGGATCGAGCTGGCGGGGTTCCTGCCCAGTAACCCGGGGTGGTGGAACTACGCGTGGCCCATCCTTTTTGGCGGCGAGAACCTGACCGACCACGGGCCGACGGTCGACACGCCGGAAGCGCGGCGGGCGTTCAATTGGGTCGCGGGCTACGCCAAACGGTACGGCTCGCAGGCGGTGCAGAGTTTCCAGAGCGGATTCGGCAACTTTGCCTCGCCGCAAGACCCCTTTATGAACGGCAAGGTGGCGACGGAGATGAACGGGGTCTGGAAGGCCAATTACATCAAGGTCTACAAGCCGGGGACGCCGTTCTTTGCGGTGCCGTTTCCTTATCCCGCTGACCGGCCTGACCTGGCGGGGCACGCGGTGCTGAGCCAGGACATTCTGTGCATCCCTCGCGGGGCGAAGCACAAGGCGGAGGCTTTTGAGTTCATCAAGTACGTCCAGCGGCAGGACGTGATGGAGGGGCTTTGCAAGTCGCACGGGAAGAACTCGCCGCTGGAGAAGGTGAGCGAGGAGTTCTTCCGGACGCACCCGAACAAGGCGATCCGGCTGTTTGACTCCTTGGCGCGGTCGCCGAAGGCGTTCTCGCCGCCGCTGTCGGGCTTTGCGCCGCAGGTGGGGACGGAACTGAACAACGCGTTCCAGGAAGTCAACACGGGGTCGAAGACGCCGGAGCAGGCCTTGAAAGACGCGCAGAAGCGGTTGGACACCTTGTACAAGACTTATGTCGAGCAGGTGAAGCCCAAGTGAAGCAGAGGCGCGAGGGGTGGGTGGGGTGGCTGTTCGCGGCGCCGTGGGTGGTGGGGTTCACGTTGCTGATGCTGTATCCGCTCGTGTCGTCGCTGGTGGCTAGCTTCACAAACTACTCGATCCTGAGGCAGCCGAAGTTCATCGGCGTGGACAACTACGTCGAGCTTTCGAAGGACACGGTGTTCCACCAAAGCCTTGCGAACACTTTGCTCTACGCTTTGGGGGCGGTGCCGCTGGGGACTGTGTTGGCGATCGCGCTGGCTTTGCTGCTGAACGCCAAGGTGAAGGGGATGCCGGTCTACCGGACGCTGCTGTTCCTGCCGACGCTGGTGCCGATGGTGGCGCAGGCGACGCTTTTCTTGTGGGTGTTCAACGGGGACTACGGGATTCTGAACGCCCTGCTCCGGAAAATCGGCATGAATCCGCCGAACTGGCTGGGGGAGCCCATGTGGGCGAAGTGGACGTTGGTCGCTATTGCCGTTTGGGGGTGTGGGAACGCGATGGTCATCTATCTGGCCGGGCTGCAGAACGTGCCGCCGACGCTTTACGAAGCGGCCGAGCTTGACGGGGCGAAGGCGTGGGCCAAGACGCGGCATGTGACGTTGCCGATGCTCTCGCCGGTGATCCTTTTCAACGTCGTCATGGGGATCATCGGGTCGATCCAGGTGTTCGCGGTGCCGCAGGTGATGTTCCCGGGCGGGGCTCCGGCGCGGAGCACCTACATGTTTGCGATGTACCTTTATGACAACGCATTCCAGTTCCAGCGCATGGGCTACGCCAGCGCGATGGGCTGGATCATGTTTCTGATCATCTTGGGGCTGACTCTGGTCTCGTTGCGACTCTCTGACCGGCACGTGCACTATGAGACCAGCTAAGACCTTTTGGACGCACGCGGCCCTGGTGCTGGCGGCTTTGGTGTTCGGGATCCCGTTTCTGTGGATGCTCTCGACGGCGGTGAAGCCGATCGGGGAGACGCTGTCGAACCCGCCGAAGTGGATTCCGAGCCAGGTGTTGTGGTCGAACTTCCCGGACGCGATTATGTACGGGAGTAAGCAGGCCGGTTTCATCCCGTTCGTGGTCTACCTGCGCAACACGGTGATCATCACAGCGTTGGCGGTGGCCGGGTCGGTTGTGTCGAACGCGGTGGTCGGCTATGCGTTCGGTCGGCTGAAGTGGCCGGGGCGCGACTTGTTCTTCGGCGTGACTTTGGCAACGATGATGGTGCCGTTCCCGGTGACGATGGTGCCGACCTTCTCGCTGTTCAAATGGCTGGGCTGGGTGGGGACGTTCAAACCGCTGTGGGTGCCAGCGTATCTGGGCTCGGCGTTCTCGATCTTTCTGTTGCGACAGTTCTTCCGGACGATCCCGAACGAGCTGAGCGAGGCGGCGAAGATCGACGGGGCGAGCGAGTGGGTGATCTTCACTGACGTCGTGCTGCCTTTGGCTCGGCCGGCGCTGGCGGTGGTGGCGTTGTTCTCGTTTATGGGGGCTTGGAATGACTTCTTAGGGCCCCTCATTTACTTGGTCGACCAGCGGACGTTCACGCTGTCGCTCGGCTTGCAGGCTTACCAGACGCAGCACGGCGGGACGCCGTGGAACTTGCTCATGGCGGCGTCGCTATTGGTCATCGCTCCGATCATCCTGGTCTTCTTCTTTGCGCAGAAGGCGTTTATCCAGGGCATCGCGACGACCGGTATCAAGTGACCAGCCGGGAGGCTTTTGGTTAAGGGCATTGGCGGCGTGGTAAATGGACCGCTTTGGTGGAGACTCTGCAGGGCATTTTTCTGCGACACTTCTGGATAGCGATGACTACATTTCGAGCAATGCTTGCGACGTTGGCAACTGTGGCCTGTCTGGGGCTGTCGCCGGTCGCCGTCCGGCGAGTCGGGAGGTTCGGCAACGCGGCTTTTCTCCCGAGCGGTCACAGGGCAGAAGGGGCGGGCCAATTTTTGGAGTTTGGCGGGCGGCCGGTCGATGCCGTTGTCTCGGCTGACGGCAAGACACTTTTCATCAAGGACATGTCGGTCGTCAGGGCTGTCGACGTCGCCACCTGGACTGAAACCGGACATTCGCCACTGGACGGCGGTGCTTCCTTGTCTGGCATGGCATTGTCGCCGGACGGCAAGCAACTCGCCGTTTCGAACGCTGGGCAGAGCGTTGTGCTGTTTACGGCAACGGCTCAGCCACAGGTCATCAAGAAGATCGATGTCCAGCCCGAACAGCCCGGAGGGAAGCCCTATCCGGTCGGCGTGATGTTCTCGGCATCTGGAGAGAGCTTGTTTGTCGCCGCTTCTGGCGAAAACCGAGTTGTGGAGATGGATCTGGCAACCGGTAAGACTTTGCGTTCTGTCCCTGTCGGTGTGGCGCCCTATGGACTGGCCCGGTTAGGCGGGAAAGTCTTCGTCTCCGAAATGGGCGGGCCGCGAGCCGCTCCTGCAGACGCGACCGCGACCAGTGCTGGGACGCCGACGGTGGTGGACTACCGAGGAGTCGCCAAAGCAGGCTCAGTCAGCGCGATCGACCTGGCGTCGTTCAAGGTCTCTCGTCAGGTTGTTTGTGGCCGGCAACCTTCGGCCGTGGTCGCGGACCCACGACGCAACCGCGTCTACGTTGCTGTCACCAACGATGACTGCGTGCTTGAGCTGGACGGGAACGGTGCCAGAGTGGCGACCATAGCGGTCCGACCGACACTGGGCCTTCCTTTTGGTAGCATGCCCGACGCATTGGCGCTGGCCCCTGACGGCAAGCACCTGGTGGTCGCGTTGGCTGGGAACAACGCAATGGCTGTGGTCGAGCTGGACCAGGACCGGCAAGTGAGCGGCCTTGTGCCGACTGACTGGTATCCCACTGCAGTCGTCGCCACCGAGACGGACATTTTGGTGGTGAACAACAAGGGACTTGGGGCGAGGTCGCGGAGCCGCGAAGCTGCCCAAGGCTGGAACTCCCATGACGGGCAGGGGACGTTGCGCAAGGTGTCTTGGGGAGAGTGTCTGGAGCGCGGTGCCGAATTGACTGCTTCAGCCCGGGCCAATGCCTTGACATCGGAGATCGAGGCGGCCCTGGCGGCCAAGCCTCGCCCCAACGCCCGGCCTGTCCCTGTCCCCGAGCGGGTTGGTGAGCCCTCGTTGATCAAGCACGTTGTTTATGTGATCAAGGAGAACCGAACTTACGACCAAGTCTTTGGCGACATCTCTCGTGGTGCAGGTGATGCGCGGCTGTGCACATTTGGTCGCCAGATCACACCGAACCAGCACAAGTTGGCCGATGAGTTCGTGCTTTTGGACAACTACTATTGCAACGGCGTGCTTTCGGCCGACGGGCATAGCTACGCGACGGAAGGGAACCTGACTCCCTATCTGAACCGAGCTTTTGGCGGCTTCACTAGAAGTTACACCTTTGGCGACGACCCGATCACCTTCTCATCCAGTGGGTTTGTTTGGGACGCACTTCTTGACAAAGGGTTGCGGTTCCGCAACTTCGGTGAGTTCCACTACACTGAGCCGGTCGAGAAGCTAAGCGGAAGACAGATTTGGGACCGCTACAAGGCTGGTAAGACAATCGAATGGACGCAATCTGTGGGCGTCGAACGGGTTCGAAAGCACTCGAATGTTGAAGCTCCGGGGTGGAACATGAACATCCCGGACCAACTGCGCATGGACGTGTTCTTAAGAGAGTTTGCGACCTATACGAAGGCTGGCTCTATGCCCGAGTTCATTGTTATCTACTTGCCACAAGACCACACTGGTGGGGCGGTGTCGGCACGTTCGAATGTCGCCGACAACGACTTGGCGGTGGGCCGCTTGGTCGATGCGCTGAGCCATAGCCAGTTTTGGAAGGACACGGCAGTCTTTATCAACGAAGACGACCCACAGAACGGATTCGACCATATTGACGGGCATCGGTCGACCTGCTTGGTCGTCTCGCCCTATACGCGGCGGGGTGGTCGGGTCATTAGCGACTTCTTTAACCAGGGCTCGGTGTTGCACACGATCCACCGCATCTTTGGCTTGCCGCCGATGAACCAATCGGACGCGGCTTCGCCCGTCATGGCTTCGTGCTTTGTCAACAAACCGGACTACACGCCTTATACATTGACGCCCAACCGGGTTCCGCTCGACGAGTTCCCCAAGGCCAGCGCTTCGGCGCAAAGTGCTTACCAGAAAGAGATTCTGGCCCTCGTCGCGGGAATCGACTTGACGGAGAGGGAAGTGCAGACCCCGGCGCAGATGAACGCTCTCAACCGCAAGATCTGGCATGAGGCCAAGGGGTGGGCGACGCCGTACCCGGCGGAGTTTGCCGGGGCGCACGGGAAGGGCTTGGCTGGGCGCGGTCTGACTTTAGCGGGTGGTGTAGAGGACGACGACTAGTTGAAGCCCGGCAAAAACTGCGCCTCCGCCTCAAACAGTTTGTCGACCATCTGTTTGATCTCCGCCGGGCAGCAGACTGCTGACGTCAGCGGATCGAGATAGAGCGACTGGTACGCCAGTTCACGTGACTTGTGGATGGCTGCGTCGACGCCGAGGTCGAACATGCGCATGTTGGAGTCGCAGATGGCGGCCATCTGTTTGGGTAGGCGGCCGAAGCGGACAGGCTGGACTCGGTTGTGGTTGATGAGACAGGCGACTTCGACACAACCGTCTTGGGGCAGGTTCTCGATGCAGCCGTTGTTTGGGACGTTGCCGTGGATGATGATGGGGACGTTCTTTTCGACGGACTCGATGATCCAGGCGCCGTATTCGAAGGAGCGGTCGAGCTTGATCTCTTCTTCGCCGGCGATTTGCTTGCGCCTTGATTCGTCTTGGCCTTTGCGCCAGTTGGGCCAGTTGTCGGCATAGAAGCTTTCTTGGCCGCGGTAGCCGGTGTCGGTGTATTTGTCCAGCAGGTCTTTGCGCTTGCGGTAGTAGGGCAAGTATTCGGAGAGGTGGCCGCTGGACTCGGTGATAAACGCGCCGAAGTGGAGCATCATGTCGGTCCGCACCGGCTCGTCGGTGGCGAACTTAGAGGAGCGGTCTGCGGCCTGGGTCATGAGGTTCGGATAGAGCGACCCGTCGGGGCCGTTGAATTCGGTGAACCAGGCCAGGTGGTTGATGCCGGCGCACTTCCACTGGACGTCCTCGTAGGGCACGCCCGCATAACCCGCCAACATCCGCGAGGTGCCTTGGACGCTGTGGCACAGGCCCACGACCTCCATCTTGGTCACCCGTGAAGAGGCCAAGCAGAGCATGTTCATCGGGTTGGTGTAGTTGAGCACCAGGGCGTGGGGGCACAGACGCTCGGCGTCGCGGAGGATGTCAAGCCAGACCGGGATGGTGCGCAGCGACTTCATCAGGCCGCCCGGGCCGATGGTGTCGCCGATGTTCTGGCTGACGCCGAACTCAAGGGGGATGTCGTTGTCGAACCGGACGCAGTCGACTCCGCTGACCTCGATGGCGTTGACGATGTAGTCGGTGCCGGGCAGGAGTTCGGTGCGGTCGGTGCTGGCCCTGACCACCCACTTATCGGCCTGGCCTGCTTTCTCGACGATCTTTTGGACCAGCTGGCGGCTGAGTTCCATGCGCGCGCCGTCGATGTCGACCAGGCGTAGTTCGCCTCCTTGGTTCTCAGGGATGAGGACGACGTCTTTCATGACACTGGCGCAGAAGAAGGAGCCGGCGCCGATCATCGTCACGTTGATCTTGCGCGGCATGCGGCCCGGGAGTCCGGATTTGGCGTCGTTTTGCGTGTGGGCGGCGTGGCCTTCTTCGGTCGGCATGGTCTCTTGATTCTGGCCGTTTCTCTTCCATTCGTGCCCCGGACCTTGAGGGTTGGGGAGTCTAGTTTTCTGTCCACGTGCTTTCAGGTGCGTTGATGCAGAGAATGGAATCGGACTGGGCTGTTCCGGAGGACCGGAACCGCCCCCTGGCCCCCTCCTCCCGCCGGAGCGGCAAGAGGGGGAGACCGGAGCACTGGAACCGCTTCGCTCTATACAGTGCCACCCGATCGCTCGGTGCCACCCGTCAAAATGTGGCCATGAAGGCTTCCACCTCAGTCCGCGTCGGCACGCTGGGGGCGGCGCCGGGGCGGGTGGTGGAGAGGGAAGCGGCGGCGAGGGCATATCGGACGGCGTGGTCCTTTTCGATGCCGCGGACCATAGCGGACAGGACGCCGTTAAAGACGTCGCCAGCCGCCGTTGTGTCCACGGCTTTTACCGCTGGCGCGAGAAAGTGGATCTCTTGCCTCTCTGTCACCCAATAGCATCCCCGTGCACCAAGGGTGATGATCACCGCCTTCACTCCCTCGTCGATCAGTTTGCGACCTGCTGCGGCGCAGGACGCGTCGTCCACCGGTTCGATGCCAGTCAAGGCAAAAACTTCCGATTCGTTCGGTGTGATGTAATCCAAGTCCTGCAGCATTGACCTGTCAAACAGGCGCATCGGTGCTGGGTTGAGAATGGAGGTCCAGCCGCACCGTTGCCGGGCAGCGACATCGGGGACTTCCAGTTGGCTCAGGACAACACCCGCGCCGAAGGACAGATAGCGACCTTCGTTGGTCTTCTGCAGGAAATCGTCCGGATGAAGCAGGTCGTTTGCGCCTGGATAGGCGCAGATCATGTTCAGACCGTCTTTTTGAACCCAGATGTCCGCCTGGCCCGTGGTCGCCTGCTCCTTCTTGTGCAGGCCGTTCGCGTCCATCCCTTCCTTGTCCAGTGCCTCGCGAAACAAGTCCCACCCCTCGTCATCACCGACGCATCCGACGAGCAGGGTCTTGGCACCGAAGCGGTGGGCGGCCAGTGCTTGGTTAAAGCCTTTGCCACCTAGATAGACGGCTTTTGAGCTGGCGTAGACATTTTCGCTCGGCCGGGGAAGCCGCCCGACGCGGCTGACCTTGTCCAGCATCAGGCTGCCGATGACGACGACGTCGTACATGCTTCGATCTCAGTTGGCCCTGCGGACATGGTCCAAGACTTGCCGGACGGACCAGTCGTTGGTCTCGAGCATTTTCCAGGCTTCGTCTTCGGTGACGGGCGAGAGTTCGCGGACGATGCGGACGCAGCGTTCTTTGAGCTTTTGGTTTTTGGCTTTGACGTCGACCATCAGGTTCTCGATGACCTTGCCGTTGAGCACCATCGCGCCGGTGGAGATGCGGTTCAGTGCCAGTTTTTGTGACGTGCCGGCTTTGAGACGAGTGCTACCGGTAAGGACTTCGGGGCCGGTTTCCAGGAGGATCGGGAGGTCAACGGCCTGGAGGAGGGGGCCGACGCGGTTGTTGGCGATGCCGGCTGTCCAAAGGCCCTTCTGGCGGGCGTGGTGCATGGCGGCGAGGACGTAGGGCGTCTTGCCGCTGGCGGCGATGCCGATGACGATGTCTTTCTGGGTCAGCTTGAGCTCGTTCAGGTCTTCAATGGCGGCGTGGTCGCTGTCTTCGGCGTCCTCTACCGCTTGTTGGCCTGCCGTCGGGCCTCCGGCGACCAGGGCGACGAAGCGGTCGGGCTCGACACCGAAGGTCGGTGGCATCTCGGCGGCGTCCATCGTGGCGACGCGGCCGCTGGTGCCGGCGCCGACATAGATGACGCGGCCGCCTTCGCGGAACGCCTCGGCGGCCCGCTCAATGGCTTGGGCGATCTGCGGCTCGGCGGCCTCGAGGGCGCGCAGGACGGCGTGCTCCTCTTCGTCCATCAGGCGGACGATCTCGCGGGCGGACATCTTGTCCAGGCCGATGGACCGTGGGTTGCGGGCTTCGGTGCTCATGGCGTCTCGGGCATAGCTAGTTTACGGGCAAGAATGACGGCCCCGTCGACAGGGTCTGGGTCGAGGATTTTGACTTCGACCTTTACTTTGTGAAAGCGGTACTTGTTTTTCTTTCGAGGACCTATTGCCATCAATTTGAGGTCTTCTTCATATTCCATCGCAACTCTTTCGTAGCTTTTCCAAACTCCACCGGCAAGAACGATTTGCCAGTTGCGCAGATTTGGAAAGTGGACTTCGACATGATCGGCGCAATTGATGGCTTGGAATGCAACGGTAGAAATGGCGGTACTTCCAACCCTGCTCTTGCATCTAGCCTCTTCAAAGAATGCGGGTGCCAAGCTGGCCAAAGCTGCAACAGGGTTCGGGTGGCGATAAATGGCTGCGACGATTTCTTCTGGGTCGCGTGTTCCAAAGGCCATTTCAATTGCTTTCCAAGTTGGTTCGCTTACCGGAAGTCTCTTTGGACCAAGCAGCATTTTGCGAATGCATGAGCGCCCGACATCAAATGCACTGCCTCCATCTCCGAGAAGCGGGCCGCCGCCGCCGGATTTGACGATTTTGCCGTCGACCATACTGGCGATGACGGAGCCGGTGCCCGCAATGACGACGGCGGTGGTGCCTTCTGGCGCGGCGGCGACGGTGGCGGCATAGTCGGGCCAGGCCGCGTGTTGTGCTGTGGGGAAGTGACGGCGGAGTGCGGTTATGGCGCGCTCTTCGTCTGCTTTGGTCAGCAGGCCGGCGAAGCATCCGGCGACGAAGTCGGCGGGTGGGCACTGGGCGGCGAGTTCGGCGAGGGCGGCTTGCCAGGCTGGTTCTGGCGTTGTCGCCAAGTTGGCGGGGCCAGCGACTGCTTCGGCCAAGATGTTGCCAGCCTCGTCCTCGGCCCGTAGGCGGGTCTTGGTGCCTCCCGCGTCCAATCCGACGTATACCGGCATCGCCGGTTAAGACCTTACCACTCCACGAAGGAAGGCGCAAGGATGGGAAGGGCTGGCCGCAGCCGTCAAGGTAACTTGTGTCTATGACTGGTCAAGTGCAATCTTTGACCGTCGAAGGCTTTCGTTCCATTCGCGGGCTTGAAGTACGGTTCGGCAACGTCAACCTCATTACCGGCCCCAACGGGTGCGGCAAGAGCAATCTGTTCAACGCCTTTCGTATTGTCAAGGCTGCGGTACAGGGCAACCTGGCTGGCGCGGTGGCCGAACAAGGCGGCATGGAGTCACTTTTGTGGGCTGGCCCACGTCAGAAGGGACCGGTGAGGGTCAAGCTTGGCGTTGTAGCGGAGCCGTTTGAGTACGAGATTGAGTTCGGCCTTCGTCCAAGGTCTGAATTTGCCGTCTTTCCGCTCGATCCCCAGATTAAACAGGAGACCGTCAAGCTAGCCGGACGGACCATGGTCGACCGCAGGTCAAATGTCGCTCATATCCGAGGCCTTGACGGACCGTTAGAAATGCGATCTGACCTTGTCGATTCCGAATCCATTTTCGCCCAGATTCGGGGAGCCCAGGAGTATCCGTACCTCTACTCTTTGCGTGACATTGTCGAGCGCTGGACTTTCTATCACGAGTTCCGCACCGACGCCGAGTCGCCGCTCCGACGACCTACCCTCGGACGCTATGCGCCGCGCCTCTTTGAAAATGGATTCAACCTGGCGCCACAGTTGTTCTTGATCCAACGAAGCGGCGACTTTGATGCCTTGGAACAGGTCTTGAAGACTGCGTTTCCGGACGCTGTCCTTTACCAAGAATCCTCTGGCAACGTGCAAATTCGGGTGGACGGCATTGAGCGGCCGATGGGTGCCTCTGAACTCTCCGACGGCACTCTTAAATTCTTGTGTTTGGCGGCGGCTTGTTTTCCTGTCCGACCGGCACCCTTGGTCGCCTTCAATGAACCAGAGTCAAGCCTGAGCCCCGCCGCTTTATTGCCGCTGGCCGACGCGCTAGCCTATGCGTCGGTCAACAGCCAACTTTGGATCACTTCGCACTCGGAGGCCCTGACCAAAGCATTGGTTGATCGACTGGACTGCAAGCCGATCAGGCTGAGCAAAGTCGATGGTGAAACGGTGCGGGACGGTCGTTCCCTCAGGCACGGTTATGTGCCTGAGGAATAACGTCTAGTTCTTGGCGATATTAGCCGCCGTGGCCGTGGGATTTGTCGCCTTTGGAGGCCATGGCCATTGGGGCGACGGCTTTGCCTTCGACCTTTTTGCTCAGGCTGGCGATGTCCTTTTGCATGGAGGCCATGCAGTCGGCGCAGCAGGCAAAGTAGCGGGTGCCTTTGTAGTCGACGTAGCCGCCGGCCGCACCGTAGGAGGCAACTGCCTCACCGCTGACCGGGCAGGTCATGACGACCTTCTCGGGCATCTTGGCGAACTTGGCTGGCTCTTTCGTGAAGGAGGCTTTGTCAGCGGCGCTAGTGAAGGCGTAGCGGACGCCTTTGTAGTCGCTGGTGATCTTGGGCTCGTTGACGCGCATGCCACTGACCGGGTCGAACAGGCTGACGCCGACGACTGTGCCCTTTTCGGCAGCGGTCTTCAGGAACTTGGCGGGCTCTTTGGAGAAGCTGGTGTCGCAGCCGCCGCAGCACATAGTGAACTTGATGCCTTGCCACTCGACGGCAGGGCCGCCCGCCTTGGCAGGGTTTCCGGACATGACCGCACAGGTCAGGGGTTTGTCATCCATGGCCAACATGGCCGTCGCGGCGATTAGTGCAGTGAACATCTTCGTCTGGCTCCGCTGTCAGGGTACCGCAGTTAGGCCGGGTCGGCCAGGCCGCCGAATTTTCTGACGCGCTTTTGGAAATGCTTGACAGCATCGAAAAGTTCGGCTTCGCCGAATTCGGGCCAGGTCACGTCGGTGACGTGGAGCTCGGCGTAGGCGGCTTGCCAGATCAGGAAGTTGCTGACTCGCAGCTCGCCCGCGGTGCGGACCATTAGGTCGGGGTCGGGGACGGTCGGGTCGTAAAGGTGTTGATGGAAGGCCTCCTCGGTGATGGTTTCTGGTTCAGCGCCTTCTTGAAGCAGCTTCTTGGCGGCGTCGACGATCTCGGCCCTTCCGCCGTAGTTAATGGCGAGAGTGAAGACGATGCCGGTGTTGTCCTTGGTCGCCGACTCCATCTCTTGAAAGGCTTGCTGGAGGGAAGGGGGCAGTTCGTGGCGTCGACCGATGACCCGGGCGCGGACGTTGTTGGCGACCAGGTCGCGGAGCTCGTGCCGGGAGGCCTCTTCGATCAGTGACATGAGTCCGCCGACTTCTTGTTCGGGCCTGCGCCAGTTTTCGGCGGAGAAGCCGTAGACCGTCAAGTGGCCGATCCCTAGCTCGGCGGCGGTGAGGAGCACTTTCTTGAGGGTTTTGTATCCCTCCCTGTGGCCCCACAGGCGCATGAACCCTTTACTGGTGGCGAACCGGCCGTTGCCGTCCATGATGA
>JAFDWT010000080.1:0-4109 GCA_018268335.1 Armatimonadota bacterium
AACCTGTTGCTCGTGGCCCAACTGGTCGTCGACGCTGCGCAGCGGCGCAAAGAAAACGTCGGCTTGCACTTCAACCAAGATCAGTCGGCATAGCTGAACGGCGTCGCAGCAGCTGGCAACGGCGTGGCGAACTTGGGAAACTTCACGAAGACCGAACATGGGCCCTTGGCTTTAGGTGTGAACCGGAGCGCCATGGTGCCAACAGCTGGTTGCGGCAATACACTGGCCAAATTTTGTCGAGGTTCGACCTCGATAGGCCAAGCACTGGCCAAGAGCAGGTCGGCCTGGCCCACGACTTCCGGTTCCCACCACAAGACGTAGCCGTCTTTTTCCGCCGTGACATGCACCTGTGTGGGCGACAGCACCCGGACACCGGCGAACAGGGTGGCCAACGACTTGTCTGTCGTCGTAAGGGCCGGCCCTTCAGAGAACAACCCCGTGCGCATCCTCGTCAACGGTGCCGCCTTGCCCATCTCGACGGTTGGAAACCCACGTTTGCCTTGGTAAGCCTGGACGACGGTCTGGGCGGCCAGTCCGGCATGTAGCATGGCTGCGGAGAGCCTACGGTCGATCTCTGGGCATAGCTCGGCAGCAACCGAGGCCAAAGCTGAAGCCTTCCGCGACTGCTGGGCATCGGCGGCCGCGAGCGTCCATGTCCACCAGTCGCGACGCTTGAGGACATCGGCCAGCCAGGTGTTGCGCTGCGAGTCCGAGCCTTCTGCCCAAGCTCCGGTCTGCTGGGCCAGGGCCTGGGCGGCCAAGAGGTCGATGCCGTTGCCGTCGGCACCGAGGGTCTGGGGAGAATCCGTGACAGGCTCGCGTGAAGCCAGCAAGCCGTGGGAGAACTCGTCGCCGGCACCTCTGACCATTTCAACTAGGGACATCGGCCTGTCCGCCGTCAACGAGGACAGGGCCAACTCTGCCACACCCTGGGCGTCCAGTCCAGAAACTGTCGCTGGAAGGTCGAGCTTTGTCGGCCCGACGACCAGGGGGCGTCCCAGAGGAACTCGTCGGCAAGGAAATGTGACCGACATCTTGGCCTCAGGGCAATAGGAGACCGGGCCTTCGAATAAGTCTGCCGCCGTGTCCACGACGCCGGTCAATGACCGCAGGGGATAGCCACCTTGGCGGGCGAACAGCACACCGACCGGAATGACTGCGTTGGGACGGTCGTACGTCCAGACGGCGACAAGATGGTCGCCCTCCTGCTTGATGTCGACATGGAGGAGCTCGGGAGCTGGCCCAGTCCAGAAAGCCTCGTGCTGCACGACTTCTTTGGCGACGAGTCCCAAGTCGTGAGCGGTGCTCGTGATCTTCTTTTGCCCAAAGGGCAGGCAGAACCTCACCCAGCCCTTATAGGGTTTGGTCGTGCCCAGCTTCCACTCGCCCGCTTTGCCGGTGGCTATCAACGCCACTGGCCGTTCGAAGACGAGGAGAATCGGTGGCTGTTTGTCGTCAAATGACAAAACCGCCCACTTCCCTTCAGGCGTCGGAAAGCCGCCGTCCACCGTGCCCTCGGCCCAGGTCAAGAGTGGGGATAAGTTGGTGGAAAACCCCAAAGAAAATCCGGAGTCGAATAGTGCGTCAAAGCCGGGAGCGGCCAGGTTCGTCCTCAACACAGACGGACACTCAGCCGTCGAAGGCCCTTGGAACACGACTTTTCTATCGTTCACCGCTGTTGGCTTGAAGCCATTGAGCTCATGCGCGAAGCGACACAAATCGCCTCCGACCCCGGTCACACGGAAGCCATGAGGCTCTAATGTGAAGCCAGGAGGGTTGGGGAGGCTACGAAATCCAAATCGGCCATAGGCCTGCGCAAGCGCAGATGACGCGAGGCAGGCGCAGACGACACTAGTAAGGGCTCGAGCCAAGAATCTCGATGCCCAGCCTTTTTGTCTGCTGAGAATAACTAAGGCCGACTTCACGCAGGCCGAGTTTGTACCCGAGAATCACGGTCTGATTGAGGAAAGAATCGCCCTCAAATTTGTCCCAAATGTAGCTGTAGTGCAGGTTCCACAGTCGGGAGAAGGAATAGGAAGCCGAAGAATAGATCGACAGACGGTCCAGATCCAGCGTCTTGGTAGCCGATGTCGAGAACCGGACACGTCCGGAATTGAAATACGTCTCGGCCGATAACCGGTGCCTACCGAGCAGTGGGGCTGTGAATCCGTCCTCGACAAAGTCGTAGACCATGTTGAAGACAAACCCCTGACCCAGGGTCGTGTCGTAGTTCAGCGTGGCGTAATGGCTCAGGCCGGTGCTGACATTGCGGCCAGTCAGTTGGGCCACCCGATAAGAGGCGTTGAGCCCGGAGCGCTTGTCCAGACGCAGATAGGGCGCTACAAAGCGCGCCTGCAAGCCAAATGCCTCCTGGATGAAGTCGCCGCCAGTGTTGCTGAGCCTTTGGGCGTTTGCCGTCATGCCGACAAACATGCGCGCACCGGATTTGCCGAGCTTGACTGGATCCTTCTCGACGGTCAAGTTCGCCTGGTCGTTCATGAAACTTGGTCCGGTCAAGCTCGTTCCGTGCGACAAGTTGAGATTGGCGTTGTACGAGCCAAAGGGCTTGTTGACAGCGGCGCTGGCGAAAAGGCTCTGGTGGGCAGGCACGTCGATTTGGGCGTTGATGCTGGTGCGGTCTGGCGTCATCCAGAACTGTCGCATGCCCAGCCCCCAGTCGTCGCGGCCGACACCCCCGACTGTGAACGCTCCCTCCATCTCGTCGCCCTTGTTCCAGTGGCGCTCGTAGTCCAGGAACATGCCCGACGAGTTGCCGATGCCGCCGCCATAGCGGTTGCCATACCTGAACCGCATCAGGCTCGTTTCGCCCGGCTTGAGGGACAAATAGTAGGGATAGTTGACTGCAAGCTGGTTACTGCTGACGTTGATGTACTGCTCTGTGATGATGGGAGACGACGTGAAGACGTTCATCTCGAACAGAGGCAACTTCATCACCGACTGGCCGCCGACCTTGACATTGGCGCGGTGGAACTGGATTGTCTTGTGCGGATAGGCTGTCGCCCGCTTGGCCTCGACCATCGAGAGGCTGCCCAGGATGTCCTTGAACTTCAATTCGTCCCGGTTCATTGGCGCCGTCCGCTTGCGGACGCCCGACTGGTCGATGTCGACCGCCCACAGCCTAGGGCTGGTGTCCTGGACGACCGACGCGACGATGCCGTTGCTGACGGTGCGGAACACCGGGAACGAAGCCGTGGCGAACCCCCAGCCCTTGCGTTGGTTGAGCTTCATCCAGAGTTCTTCGAACTCGTAGGTGTTCTTGCCGATCGTGACCCTGGCTTTTCTGGCCTTGACCTCGTAGGCAGGAACGTTGACCTGCAGGTCGTCGGCCTTGATCTCCACCTCCCGGTAGCGCAAGTGGGCACCGTGGCCACGACCGCTAGCCTCCATGACCTTGTCTTGGACGCTGTACACGAGGGAGTCGTCGCCAAAGACCTCGATGTACTCTTTGGCTGTGCTGAGCGCAGCTTTGTCCGAGAAGAACTGCACCTCATACTGACCGAAGGCGCTGAACCGTTGGCATGTGGCCCGAATGACGCTGATCCCAGGCAGACTGCCCGCCTGCAAGATCGCCCGCGCGAAGCCGTTTTGAGTCTTGACGATGTTCTCTCGGAACTCGCCGAGCTTGGTCTCAAAGAGCACCGGGGTGCCGTCAGGGACCAGGCTGCCACTACGGTCACGCACTTCGGCAGAGATCGTGAGGGTGGAACGACCGTCCGCGACGGTGGCCGAGGGGAAGGCGTTGAGGGAAACCGTGCCGTTCTGCGCATGGGCGCAAGCACAGGCCAAGAGCACCACACATGCCCAGAGCCAGCGGTACAGGTTTCTCATTACTCCCTCTCTATTGTGACGGAGTCCGGGCCCCCGAATGGTCGGGAACCCGGACTTCTTTTTTTGATCTGCTGGCCTTAGCGGATGACGTTGACAGGGACGATCTTGCGGACGCGCTCGCCGCTAGGCGTCTCAGCCAGGATCTCCACCTTATAGGTGCCTGGAGCGACGGCGCGGTTGGCGCTGTCTCGCAGCATCCACGTCACTGCGTTCTGTCCCGTGCCGTCGGCTCGGCCACGGGAGACCGTATAGACCTCTTT
>JAFDWT010000080.1:4181-19309 GCA_018268335.1 Armatimonadota bacterium
CCGCTGACGTCGCGGCCGCTGCGGGTCACGTTCACGTCGCCGATCACGGGTCGGAGCGAACCACCTGGCTCCATCGAGACGGTCAGCTGGCGGGTGCCGGGCTGATCCATCTTGAAGGTGTAGCCAGACGCTGTGCGCATATCGAACTTCTGTCCGGTGACCGGGTCGGTCAGGCGGAACCGGACGTTGCGCGGCAGGGATGCCACGTTCGGCCAGGTGACGGTGACGTCGCCGGCCTCTTTGGCCTTGACTTCGATCTGCCAGTCCTTCTTGCTGACGCGGTCGGTGAACGACTGGGCCAGGCGGCTGCTCGACTTGGCAGTCGGATCGACGATCGCGACCTCCAGCTTGGCGTTCGGCGCCATCGGAGGCTTCGGAATCTCCAGTCCGGCCGCCTTCTTGCTGTCGGTCGTGACACCGACGTAGTTCGAAGCGTCGAATCCACGCTGCGATCGGGCGGAAAGCTGAAGCTTCCACTGCCGGTCAGTGTTTTGCCATTTGCTGTTGGAGTTCACCGTGCGGCCAGCACCGATGAGACCCTCTTGATAGACAGCCGGCATGGACAGCCGGACTGCGCCATAGGTGTTCACGAACACCCAGTAGCCGACATGCGGTTCCATGTAGGAGTCGGTGCCACCCGTGAACTGGTAGCTGCCACCATCGGGCAACGAGCTGTCAGGCTGCCAGTAGGACAAGGAAGAGTTGACAAACCCGTTCTGTACTAACTGGCCCCAAGTGAGGGCGTTGTCCGGCGTGTCTTCGGCGACACCGACGATCTGCCCGAGCTTGATCGGATAGTTGTACGGGTTGCCGATGAGGTTCCAGCCCTTGCTCAAGCTGACGAGCAAACCACCTGTGGGCGTGTCGTCCTGGTAGGCGGCATTATTCAGTGTGATCTGCCCAAGGTCAGTGGCGGTCGGCACGAGCCACAGGCCCTGGCCTCGGGCAGCCGTTGTCGTCGGGACGTAGCCGCGAAGCACCGGATCCCATGCATAGGCGACATAGTCGCGACCTGACAGGAGGCCCAGGGTCTGATCCAAGGATGAGTCGCCTAGTTTATAGGGGATCGTGACCAAGTTGGAGCCTGGCGTGAACGTGTATGTCGGTTTTGCAGCAACGCGGATCGTTTTGGTAATAGTCCGCGCTGGGCCGGGAATCGGCTCGGCGGTCAGGCTCACCTGCAAGTCACCGTAAGTGACACCGTCACTCTGGACTTTCCAAGTCACGTTGCCCAAGTCGTTGGCCGTGATCGTCGGGAGGGTCTTCACCAACTGCCAGTGGCCGGTGTTCGGATTGACAAACGCCGAGCTAAATTGTGGGTCGCTGGGGTCGAACGAGAGCCCTTTCGGCAGGTCAAGCGTGAACCGGACGCTATGCATGTCGACCGTCTTGTCGATGTCTGCATACTGGTTGTCCAGCCATGCTCCAATCGTCATCGGGTTCGGTGAATGCGAGTCCCCTGTTTGGCCACTTTCGTAGTTGATGACGGTCGGAGCGTCGATCAGCATCGAATATGGATCCAGATAGAAGCCTTGGCTCCAGTTCGATCGGACATAGTGGACGATGTCTCGGAATCCGCCGTTACCAGGAACTGATTTCTGCGGATAGTTCTGCAGAATCGCCAATTCGTTGATGCTGATATCGTTCTCTGTAGCTAACCCAGTGGGATCAGCAAACAGGCTCGGATGCATGATCTTAGTGTTCGCGTCACCATTAGACAGGATGCCTTGGCCTGCATAGCGCCGGTTGGCCACCAGGAAGGTATCAGTAGCGTCTGCGTCATTGATGCCGTTATTGTTGAAGTTGTCAATCCGCATGCCAATGTTGTCTTCTTGGCCGAATAGAGTCTTGACAAACTGCGGATAATCCGGGTTCGTGAGGAAGAACTTCTTTTCCGTGCGAATCGGTTTGCCAGAAGGCAACATGGTGAAACCGGTGTAGCCGTCAATGTATTTGCCACCGCCGGGGTTGGAATTTGTCGACCACGGCCAGTTCGCCATGTTGAAGCCCGTGGCATCAGTGTTCGAGCCAGCCAAATGCATGGCCGGCGTCATGCCCCACATCAAGCCAATGTCGGCTGGGGCCGTTGTCAGGTTGAAGACACGCCAGCGCATGCGAATTGCGTCAGCAAGGAGGCGGTATTGCAATTCGACTTCAACGCTGACTCCGTTGACAGTGCTGTCCCAAATAACCACGCCATAGCGTTTGCTGGCACCAGTAAACGACACTCGGTATCCAGACAGGCCGATGGGAGTGAAGTTGTTTGCCCCGGAGCCAACAACCAGGCTAGCATAAGTGAAGTCTCCGGCCGGCTCACCCAGGAAACCCATGGTGTAGCCCATGCCATCGTCTAGAGCGGTCTGCACGGTGCCCGCACCAGGAACACCAAATGCAAAGCTGCCCCTCGCTTGCATCGTCACAGCCGGGTTATAGCAAGGGCCAGCGGTGCCGCCCCATGTGACAGTGCCACTCAGTCCGACAGTCACACCAACAAGCTCGCCAACTAATCCGGTGATGCCGTAGTCCGCACTAAACGGCGCCGTGTTGTTGAGATCGATGCACTCAAAGTCCCATTGTGCGTGGCTGATGCTGGCAACTGCACTCAGTGCAGCGGCTCCGGCGAGATTCTTCCAATTCTTCATGGCCTGATTTGTCACTTCTTCTTCAGAAGGGCCTCTCTCACCGTAAAGACGGGGAGAGAGGCCGCTTTCGTTCACTGTCAGTCTTCGATCTCCAGATCAGCGGCGGAACGTCCGCACTCCGCTAAAGATGTAGCGGAAGCCGCTGGCGTCAGGCACTGGCCCTGGCGAATCGGCGATGTTCTTCGCACCCACCCTCCAATACAGGATTGTGCTAGACGGGTAGAGGGTCGTCGGATCGACGGTTGAAGACAGCGACTGTCCTCCTGGCGTCGTGTTGTCCAGGATACTCGGCAGAGTCGTCGTCGCCCCTGAGGGGAACGTCGGCGAAGTCGAGACCTGCACGACGTACTCCAGTGTCAAGCTGCCCACCGAACCACGAACCGAGGTCCACTGGAAGGAGGTCGGCTTGAGAACAGTCGCACCGTCGACAGGAGCCTGAAGGGTCGTGCGGCTCAGAGGAGTCGCAATTCCTTGGGCTTGGACTCGGCCAGAGATGAAGTAGCAGTATTGACTGCCGTTACCACCCGAGGTCGTCCCTGTCGTTCCAGATGTCGTACCGGTCGTGCCAGACGTTGTTCCCGTCGTACCGGAAGTCGTTCCAGTCGTGCCGGAAGTCGTGCCGGTCGTGCCCGACGTTGTTCCAGTCGTACCGGAGGTCGTGCCGGTGCCACCAGAGGTCGTGCCGGTGCCACCTGAAGTGTTGCCGCCGGTGCCGCCACTGCCGGCCGAGCTACCTGGCAGGTCGCGGATGTCGACACGATAAACCACTTCGACCGCATATTGGAACGGAATGCCAGGAGCGATCTGTGTCGTCGGCTGGACAACCGCCCCGTTGAGCGAGGCCTGGGCGCAGACGCTGTTTCCACCGCTGCTGTCAAGGCTGATCGGACCAAAGTTGCGTCCAGTTCCGGCCACGTCGTCGATACCCGAGGAAGCGCTGCCGTCGACCACGATGGCCGGAGCAGTCGTCTCACCAGCACGCCATACCTGCCAGCGGACTGGGCCGGTGTTGTTGCCGCGCAAGAACGAGTCGCGAGTCCAGCTCACACGGACACCAGGGGTGTCGTTTGCTTGCATGATGGCCTCGGCCTTCACATCGCCGGCGAGGTCGTTGTTGCTACCGCGGCCTTGCGCAAGCAAGAAGCCGAGCAGGACGACCAAGATCAGCGCGCTGACGACCGACTGGTTGCTACCGCCTTTTGAGTTGGCCCGTTCGGTCTTGGGATTGCCATTGACTTGCCATTGGCCAGTCGGAACCGGCGGAGAGAAGATCGCTTCGACTTTGTCGCCCGGCTGAATGCCCCTGGAGTAGCGCGTGATCTGGACGAAACCAGAGTCGGGGTCCAATTCGGTGATCTGTCCTTCGGCGACCTGGTCGGCCCGTCGGCGGACGATGACTTTCTGGCCCATCGTGAATCCAGAGCGGATACCCTTGTTGATCAAGGCCCTTTCGCCAAGCGTGTTCAAGATCGTCGCACGGGGAAGAGTCCGTGCGGACATTTCGCGGAAGCCCTTGAAGGCCGCGTCGGCCAGAGCTTCGGTCAATAAGCTGGAAGCGGACACGTCACCGCCACGCGTACCGGAGAACCCAGTGGCTGCGGTTCCGTTGACGACCATGCCAGACGAGACGTCACGCACGACTGCTTGGACGATGACCTGCCCTTGCTTGCCGCCGTCCACGGTCACGACCCGGTAGTTGTAGACCGTACCGGTGACCACGAAGTTGGCACCCACAGTCTGACCCAACCGGATCAAATCTGAATTCTTCTCGATCGGAGGCATCAAGCCAAGGTCGGCCAGAGCGCGCACGACGGTTTCCGTCGCCACCGCGTCGATCTTGGAACCGCCCAGCGTGTTGATCTTGGCCAGCTCGCTCCGGAACGCGTCCCTGGCGGCTTCGCCCAGTTTCACATCGGAACTGGCGTTCTTGACGGCGAAATCGACGACCGCATAAGAGTCGGCCTTGTCCGACGTCTGGGCGCGGGCGACGGATGCGCCGCCGAACACCATGGCCGTTGCCGCCAATGCGGCGAGCGGTACTGCCAGCCCGCCCTTCAGTCGGTGAGAGATCTGTAAATTCACTGTGACGCGTCCTCCTCGTTCCAGATCGTGTCTATTTGCATAGTCCGTTTCTGCGGCCTGCCCGTCCCCATGTACCGGCCATGTGCACGCCAGTGCCCATGATAGCCGATCCATGTCTTCGAGCGCAACGCGAAACATCAGCTATGGCGGGCTGATCTCCACAACCTGGACGAAGTCCAAGGGCGGAGTATAGCACGGCACACCTATTCTGTTTTCACGCTATGCCGCGGAAAATCGAATCGATCTTTCCCGCTGCGCGTTGGACGTCCTCGATCGTGCCGTCCGTTCGGACAATCAGGTCTGCGAACGGTTTTTTCGCACGAAAAGACAATTGGGAGGCCAAGAGCCGTTGGACAGAGATGTCATCAAGGCCTCGCTCCTTCAATCTTGCTCGCTGCATTTCTGGCCCACAGGTCACCAAAACGACGTAATCAAATTGGTTGTGCAGGCACGTTTCGACGAGCAACGGCACCTCGGCCACATCGTACGCAGAGGCCTGCACACGACTCCAAACTAATGGGTGCATGATCGCATTGAGCCGCCGCCGCCCGTGCGGATCGGCCAGAACTTGCCTCAGCCCAGCCTCTAGTTCTTTCGCTTCCAAACCAAACGAGCTGGCGAGAAGCGTTCTGGTCTCCGGCTCTTGCCTGACCTGGCGAGCAACGTCGTCGGCAGATAGGCACCGCAAACCGTAATCGGAGAGAAACCGCATGAGAGTCGACTTCCCTTCTGCCACACCACCCGTGACCGCGATCTTCACCGCGCAACCACCCCAAAACAGAAGTGGGGCAGGCTAAACAGCCTGCCCCACAACCCTCGTTCCATCGACGTCCTTACTCGGCTGGCGCTTCCGACTTGCCGTCCTCGGCTTCAGGCTGCGAGCCCTTGGCATCGGAAACTGCGTCATCACCGTCGCTGCGCAAGAAGCCCTTGAGCAGACCCAGGCGCTCGCCGATCGTCGCACCGCCGGTCGGCGTGCGCTGCTGCGGAGCGGCCTCGAAGTCGCCACCCGGTCGCGGGCGTGGCTTGCGTGAACCCAGTCCGCCAGGGCCACGGCCCATGCCGCCGCGGTCGCCGCCGCCAAACCCTTGGCCAGCGCCACCGGGGGCCCGACCGTAGTCGACTCCGGGAGTGGCGCCTGGGCGCAGGCTCAAGACCATCCGGCGCTCGTCGGGCCGCAGGTCGATGATGATCGGCTCGATGTCCTGGTTCAGCTCCAGTTCTTCCGATGGCTTCTTTAGGCGCTTGGCGCTGCACTCGCTGAGAGGCAAGAATGCTTCCGCACCTTCCGGCAGACGGACAAAAACACCGCTCTGGACCATGCGGCCGACCTTGCACTGGATCTTCTGGCCGAGCTTGTAGTTCTCTTTGATGAGGTTCCAAGGATCGGGCAAGACTTGGCGCAAGCCGAGGCTGACTCGACCGTTGCCTGGATCGAGTCGCAGCACCATCACCTTGATCTTCTGACCTTCGGTCAAAACCTCGCGCGGGTGCTCGATGCGGGCCCAGCTCATTTCGCTGATGTGCAACAAACCGTCGATGCCGCCCAGGTCGACGAACGCGCCGTAGTCGGTCAGCCGACGGACAGTGCCCTCGAGAACGTCTTGCGGTTGGACGTTGTTGAAAATCGCGTCCTTGACCTCTTCCTTCCGCTCGGTCTCGGCTTCCTTGTTGGAAAGCACGACTTTGCGGCGCTCGCGGTCGACTTCGATGATCTTCACCGACATCGTCTCGCCGACATACTTGTCGATGTTGCGGAGCTTGCCGTTGCCGACGTGGGTCGCCGGGACGAATCCGCGGACGCCGATGTCGACGACCAAACCGCCCTTCACCCGTTCGACGACTTGAGCTTCAAAGATCTCCTTGGTCTCAAACGCGTCGAGAACGCGCTGCCACGTCATGTCGAAGTCGGCCCGGCGTTTGGATACGATCGGGTTGCCTTCGGCGCTGTTCGTGCGCAGCACGATGACGTCGAATGTGTCGCCCGGCTTGACGAGGCCGATCGCCGTGTCGGCGTTGTCCTCGGTCAGTTCGTTCAAGGGGATGACGCCTTCGGCCTTGGTGCCCAGGTCGACAAAGACTCTGTCCTTCTCGACTTGGATGACTTTGGCCTCGATGCGCTCGCCCTTGGAGATGCCTCCCGGGCTGTGCGATTTCTGGCCCGGCTCGTCCGATTCAAGGCCGGCTAGGGCAGCCTCGAACAAAAGCTCGTTTTCGGTCTTGCCGCTCGCATCGACTGCGGGGGCGGCTGCCGGCGCCTCGACCGGCGCGGCCGAAATTGTCGGTTCGACTGCGGCAGCCGGAGCCTCGGGCGCCTCGCTCGCAGTGGCGTCAGGAACAGGCGCGTCGGGAGCGGGCACAGCTGCGGCAGGTGCCGCCTCGGGACTCGTCGCGACGCTTGCGGTCGCCGTGGCGGCCTGGTTTTCGCCCTCGGCTACGTTCAACGTCTGGTTGTCGTCGGTCATGGTCGTGGAATCCAGTCACAAACTGGTTGCCGCAGAATACCACGTCGCGAACCCGCTCGCTGGAAGCCCCGGAAACGGTAGGGACACTGGGCCCGATGGCTGCATTCCCATTAGCCAGTAGAATCACCGACGTGGTCAGGGCGGTCGTCGATGTGGGCTCCAATTCTTTGTTGCTCGCCATGGGACGAAGCTACAACGGAGCCTTGGACTGGTTCCACGACGAGAGCGCGGTGACCGGCATTGGCGAAGGCACCAAATTGTCTGGGAAATTGTCGTCAGTCGGCGTCGAAAAGTCGCTTGCTGTCCTTAGACGCTTCTGGCAAACCGCGCATGCGGCGGGAGCCGAGTCGGTTTGGGCCGGAGCCACTATGGCCGTCCGTATCGCCGATGACCGGGACATCTTTCTTGATGCTGCCAAGGCGCAAGGAACGCCAGTCTTTGTCTTGAGCGGCGACGACGAAGCCGAGCTTGGCTTCCTCTCTGTCGCCGAAGACGCCAGCCTCGAACCGTCGAGCACCGTCGCGATCATCGACCCCGGGGGACATTCGACCGAGGTCGTCGTGGCCCGCCAGACAGGCGAACGGTGGGAAAAGGTGTTCCACCACAGCTTCCCGTTTGGAGCGCTGTCCCTGCGTGAAAAGTTCTTGGTCGACGCGTCACCCAGCCTCCCCCAGCGCCTAGCCGCCACCGCTTATCTCGACGACGAGTTGGAGTCATCTGACATTCCCATCCTAGAGGCAACCCCAGTCGTCTTGGGCGCCACCGGAACGAACTTGGTCTCGGTCCGCGACCAGTTGGCCACCTGGCAGCCAGACAAAGTCCATGGGGCGACGTTGCTCTACGAAGAGGTCGGCCGCGCGGTCGGGTGGCTGTGCGACATGGACGACGCGACCCGCGCCGCCCTAGTGGGCCTGGAGCGAGGCCGCGAACGGACGATCCACGGCGGAGCGCTTATCCTGGAGCGGGTGCTCTTCGCCCTCAAAGCGTCGGCATGCCGGGTCAGCGTGCGCGGCTGGCGGCACGCCTTGGCCGCCCACCCAGAGTTTGTGCCGAAACATTTCCTGGGCGTCCGACCATGAAGAGCCGCTGGGCTCCCGTCTTGGCTTGGCTGGCCGCCTGTATGCCGTTCGTCGGGTTCTGGTCGTACGGACTGACCGACCTGGACGAGGGGTTCTACGGTGCCGTCGTCGCCGACATGCTCCGGCGGCACGATTGGATCACTCCCACCTTGAATGGCGTGCCCTGGTTTGAAAAGCCGGTGTTGAGCTACTGGCTGGCCATGCCCTCGGTGGCCCTGTTTGGTGGCGAGTTCGGCGCCCGGCTCCCCTCTGTCTTGTGCACGCTTTTGGCGGCAGCGGTGATGGCACGGTTCGCCCGTCGCCACTTTGGCGACGGCGTCGCCTTGGTCGTGCCCGTCGCCTATACGGGCTCCCTTCTCGCCGGCGGCATCGGCCGGATGATGATGACCGACCCGGCCCTTGTCCTCTGCTTGACTGCAGCCTTCACGACCTTCTACGACTCACTGGTCGGCCATCCACGGCTTCGCCTATGGTCAGCCGTCTGGCTCGGGTTGGCTGTTTTGGCCAAGGGCCCTGTTGCCCTCGTCCTCTTCGCGGCCCTGGCGGCCTGTTTGTATTGGAAGTGCCCCAACCTGCGGCCACAGTTCAGAGGCCAATGGCTGTTGGGCACATTGATCGTCGTCGCCATCGCCGCGACGTGGTACGTGCCGTGCTACCTGGCAAACGGCCAAGACTTTGTACAAAAGTTCCTGATTGAACAGAACATCGGACGCTTCAAGGGCGGCGACGCGGCCCACACCGTCCCACTTTGGGCTGTGCCGGTCTACTACCCGGCTGTCATCGCCCTGGCCCTCCTCCCTTGGCTGTTTTGGGGTGGCAAGGGACTATGGCGGACTGTCGCCGATAGAGAGCGAGGCGACCCGAAGACGTTTCTGTGGCTATGGGGCCTGGTGGTCGTCGTGTTCTTCAGCATCAGTGGCAGCAAGCTCCCGCACTATGCCCTGCCTGCTGTTTTGCCCTGGTTGACACTTCTGTTGGCTTCAGTTATTGAAGAGAAAGAAGCCGTCAACCGTTGGCTGCCGATGGCGGCGGGCTGGGCAGCCGTGACGCTTGCACTGGCCCAAGGCCTGATCCAGTGGTACCACAAGGAGAGCTTCGCCGAGGTCCAGGCAGTCACACGCGAGATCGCCAGCGACCCTTCGCCCATCGTCCTGTTCCGGCTGGGTGGCGGCGGCAAAGGTGCGCTCGGAGCCAACGAGACCAGCCACCCGTCGCAGATGTTTTACTTGCGCAGAGTCGTGACACAAACCGACGACATGACAGCCCTGACCGTCGGCTCAAGTGCGAAAACCGTCATGACACGATCCGACGCGTTGGACGAAAATGTGGTGACCTACCTAGTCACCCAAGGTTGGAAAGCTTCGCCAGTGCAGCTCAAGACTCCCAGCGAGCACTACATGGTCTACCGGGTCGAGCCAGTCAAAGAGTGAGGTAAGGCTGCATCTGCGCGAACTTCTTCGGCCCGATCCCTTTGACTTTCTCGATCTCGCCGACCGACTTGAATCCGCCCGCTTGTGTCCGATATTCAAGGATCTTCTGCGCAGTTGACGGTCCCACGCCCGGAAGTTGCTGAAGCTCTTGCAGTGTCGCCGAGTTCAGCGAAACCTTGCCGACAGGCATCTGCTTTTTGCCCGACGACCTGCCGAAGCTGGATTTCGGCGGTTGGACAGACTTGACCGGCGGGGCCGCCACCGTTTCGCCGACACGAGGAACTCGCACCTCCATGCCGTCTTCAAGAAGCTGGGCGAGGTTCAAAGAGTCGAGACTGGCGTCTTCCGCCGTGCCTCCAGCTGCCTTCAGTGCGTCGTCGATCCTGGCACCAGTACCGAACTTGTACAGACCCGGCCGCTTCACGGCACCCTTCACGTCGACAGCCATGCTTTGGCCACCAAGTCCCCAGCCTTGGACCGACTTGGGCGTCGTCGCCACTTGTACTCCGGCGACGAGCGCCGCTATCCCCAGTGCGGCTCCGCCGACAGCTTTCGTCCTATTGGACCAACGGTCAAACATAGTGAAAACACCTACGGGCCATCATACGCCGCCCTCAGGGGAAACACGAATGATTTTTCGCTGTAATGTCAGCCCTTTTTCTCTGCCGCGGCCACCGTGTTGGCCAAAAGACTAGCCACTGTCATCGGGCCGACGCCGCCGGGGACCGGCGTGATGTGCGACGCCACGGTGGCGCACTCCTCGTAGTGGCAGTCCCCCACATCGGTGTCCCTGCCCTCGACTTTGTTATAGCCTGCGTCGATCACCACAGCTCCCGGCTTGATCCAGTCGCCACGAACCAGTTCCGCTCGTCCGACGGCCGCCACCAGGATGTCGGCGGTCCGGCAAAGATCCGGCAAGTCGCGGGTCTTGCTGTGGGCGACCGTCACGGTGGCGTTGCGTTCCAGAAGCATCAAAGCCATGGGCTTGCCCAGGATGACGCTGCGACCGATCACGACGGCGTTCTTGCCTGTGCAGTCGATGCTGTACGCGTCCAAGAGTTTGGTGATCCCTAACGGTGTCGCGCAGCGAAATCCGGGAAGGCCCGCAAGCAAGCGGCCCAGGCTGGCGGTCGTGATGCCGTCGGCGTCCTTGTCCGGGCCGAGTGACTCCAGCACCCTGGGCTCGTCGATGTGTTTGGGCATCGGATGCTGGATCAGCACGCCGTGGACTCGGGGGTTGGCGTTCAACCCATAAACGTGGTTGATGATCTGGTCGGTCGTGACGTGCGGCTCGACCATGAAGACACCGCTTTCGACCCCGACCCACTTCGCCCACTGCTGCTTCATCGCGACATAGGCCAGGCTGGCTGGGTCTTGCGCGGCGACCACGGCCTCCAGGCGAGGCTTGATTCCGTCCTCGCGCAGCCTGGCCACACGCTCCTTCAGATCGGCGCGGACGGCCCGGGCAAGTTCCCTGCCGTCCATCACGACCGCGCTCATCGCTGCACCTCGGCGTCACTGGCCAAGACCATCTCGCGCTGCGATTGCCGGAAGCCATCGAGCTTGTCCGCCAACCCGTCGTCGGCGGTCGCCAATATCTGTACGGCCAAAAGCCCGGCGTTCCAGCCGCCGCCGATTGCCACCGTCGCGACCGGAATCCCGGGCGGCATCTGGACGATGCTGTGCAAAGAGTCGACCCCATTCAGAGCCTTCGAGACCACCGGCACACCAACCACCGGCAGCGTCGTCAGAGCGGCCACCATCCCCGGCAGATGCGCGGCACCGCCTGCACCGGCGACGATCACTTTCAGCCCGCGCGCTCTGGCGGATTTGGCGTAATCGAACATGCGCTCCGGCGTCCGGTGGGCGCTCACGACGTGCACTTCGTGCGGCACACCGAACTCTTTTAGGATGTCGACGGCAGGCGTCATGGTCTCTAGGTCCGACTTGGACCCCATGATGATGCCGACAAGGGGCGACTGCATGGGCGCAAGGTTACTCCCTGTGGAAAAATGCCGCTCTTTCCTGGCTAGGCCGCGCGGCAAGCCGCGCCGCTGTCCCGTCCTTTGCACAAGGCGAAACCAGGCCGAATTGTTATGGAAGCTAGGGACCAAGCAGAGATGAATCCAGTCAACCTGTTCGAGACAGTCGCGGTGATCAAAGTGGTCGGCGTCGGCGGCGCCGGGTGCAACGCTGTCAACCGCATGGTGGACGCCGGAGTCCAGGGCGTCGAGTTCCTGGCCATGAACACCGACAAGCAAGCGCTGGAGGCTAGCAAAGCCACCAAGCGCCTGTCACTCGGCGTCGGCCTGACCCGTGGCCTCGGCACCGGCGGCGACCCGTCGCGCGGATCCGCTGCGGCCAAAGAGTCGGAGAAAGCGATCATGGAGGCCATTGACGGGGCCGACATGGTCTTTGTCACCGCCGGTCTCGGCGGCGGCACCGGCACCGGTGGTGCGCCGATCGTCTGCGAAGTCGCCAAGCGACTAGGGGCCCTGACGGTCGCTGTGGTCACCAAGCCGTTCGCCTTCGAAGGCCCCCGCCGACGCAAGCAGGCCGAACTGGGGCTGGAAGAACTCCGCAAGCATGTCGACACGGTCATCACGATCCCCAATGACAAGCTGGCCGACGTGGTCGAACGCAAGACGTCCCTGCAGGACGCTTTCCTCGCCGCCGACGACGTGCTTCGACAAGGCGTGCAAGGCATCAGCGACATCATCCTCCGTCCAGGTCTGATCAATGTTGACTTTGCCGACGTGAGCGCCGTGATGAAGGACGCTGGCGTCGCCCTGATGGGCATGGGCCGCGGATCCGGCGAGCGCCGCGCCCGCGCTGCTGCCGAGGCTGCGGTCAATTCGCCGATGCTGGAAACCACCATTGTGGGTGCAAAGAAAATCCTCGTCAACATTACCGCCGGCCGCGACTTTGGCCTGGGCGAAGTCCAAGAGGCGATGGAGTACGTGATGCAGATGGCTGACCCCGATGAGGCGGCTGTCTTCCTTGGGCACGTGATCGACGAGAGCCTGGGCGAAGATGTCGTCGTCACCCTGTTGGCTGCCGACCTGCCCAGCAACCCCAAGCCTGTCGACCACCAAGTCTTCACCTACACCGGCGAGGTGCGCCGCGTTCCGGCCGAAGAGGTTCCCGTCACCACCCGGGTCACCCAGAAACCGATCGAGATCGAAGACATCGACCTCGACATCCCCGCCTTCCTGCGCCGCCAGCGCCAGGGCGGCTAAGTCTTTAACCGAAAAACGTACTGGTCCAACGATAGCCCCGGCTTGTCCGGGGCATTTTTTTTGCCTAACGCATTGCAATGCCGTGGCGGTGCAGAAAGTCGAGCCAGACCTCTCGCCCTGACTGTCGGTCTGGGCGACAACGTTTGCCACTCCGTTCCGACCACGCGGCATTCGCATTCAAGCCCTCCTGTGCATAAAACGCTGCCATCCGCTCATCGTAATCGCCAATGCCGTGTGCGGGATCGTAAGCCTCCTCATGCCAAACCGACGCCTGCGGCAATCGAGGCTTGATATGGTCGGCGTCGCTGGCGGGCCAACCCAAACACAGGCCGAACACGCCAAAACAGCCATTAGGCAACTGCAGAAGCTGGTTGATCTGGTCTGGATTGTTGCGCAGACCGCCGATGTAGCAGATGCCCAGACCAAGCGACTCGGCCGCGCAGACCATCCGCTCCGCCGCCAAAGCGGCGTCGACAGCACCCATGATCAAGAACTCCACGAGGTCCAAACCGGCACACGGCTCGCCGTGCTCGAGTGCTGCCAGCCGGATGCGGTGCAAATCAACGACAAAAGCAAAGAACCAAGGGCATTCCGCGATGGCCCGTTGGTCACCGCTGGCAGCGTTGATTTGCTGGCGCAGATCTGGCTCGCGGACCGAAACGATCGAATACAGCTGCAAGTTGCTGCTTGTCGCCGCGCTCTGCGCCGCTGCGACGAGCCCGGCGACGGTCTCGCGCGGAACGTCCTTGTCCAAGTAGTGCCGCACGGACCGGTGGTTCAAGAACCGGCCCAAGTCAGGAAGGCCGTCCGTCTCCTGCCCGAACCTTAAACGAAACGCTTCTGCCGGTGATTCTGCGAACACCAGCAGATTATGTTGTGCCGCCTATTTGGAAAGCTGGACGAGCAGGTCGTAGGCCAGCGGATCGAGCAGGATCGTTTTGATCCAGTACTTCAGCTTCTCGTCGGTCGTCATCTTGTCCACCTTGGCGTTGGGATCGACCAAGCGGGGATCGAGAGCATTGGCAGCAGCCTTGACCTGGCCTGCGTTGACGACAGAAACAAACTTAGCCCGGACCTTTTCGGTGTGAGCACCGATCATCGTCAGCCGACTAATAGAAATCCCGCGCACCATGGCCCTCAGGTCTTTAAGGACCTCTAGCTTGGTCACCCTCTTGTGGTCGATCGCCTGGGCGATCGCGGCGTCGAGCTTGTTCTCGTAGGTCTTCATGACCTCCAACTCTTTGTCCATCTGGTCTCGCTCTGCTTGCCGCGCTACTTCAATGCTGGGGAGTAGCTGCCTAATCTGGCTCTTGGTGAGCAAAACCGGGAGGATTTGGTTGAGAAGATCCAGTTTGCGAATCTTGATCGAGATGCGGTCGGCGACCGCGTTAGTCTTGGCCTGGCCATAGGCAAGGGCTGGCGACATGAGAGCAAGCAGAAGAGTGACGAGGACAAGAGTTCGGCGGATCATCAGTTTTCCTGGGGTTCGGACGCTTGGGCGGCGGCCCGGGTTTCCGGCGGGCGGGACACGTTGAGAAGGCAAAGGGCTCCAAATGTCTGGAGAGCGGTGAAGGCCACGCCGGTCACTGTGGCCAATACCCACGGCACTGGCAAAAGCGCGCCAGCTCGCACGCCTCCAGCTGACCATGCTGCCCACAGCCCACCAACTAAGACAACCAGCCCGGCCAACAGCGCCAACGGTCCAAGCGTGCTTTGCGATCTCCTGCTGAGTCGAGGCAACCAGCTAGCGGCTGCGGAGCGGGCGAGCAACAGCCCACCGACCACCCACACGACAAAGCTCGCCCCCGACTGAGCCCACAGCACGGGGCCAGGATACCGGCCTCCGCGAAGGCTACAATAGGTTCATCAGCACCGCCGAGCGCTTCCGTCGTGTCCGCGAGGACCACAGCCGCGAGACGGCCGAAGACTACGTCGAGCTCATCCAGGCCTTGACGGTAGAAAACGGCGAAGCCAGAGCGGTGGACTTGGCCACCCGCCTCGGCGTCAGCCAGGTGACGGTGACCAAGACAATCCAACGCCTGGTCCGCGACGGTTTGGTCACCTCGCAACCCTACCGCGCGGTCTTCCTCACCGAAGAGGGCCGGCGCCTCGCCGACGAGTCGCGCCGACGGCACGAGATCGTCGTAGGCTTCTTGTTGGCGCTAGGTGTCGGAGAGCAGACCGCCGAAAC
>JAFDWT010000081.1:0-17501 GCA_018268335.1 Armatimonadota bacterium
TGGGCGCGCTCGTCGCGGCCGATGTTGGTCTGGGCGGCGTCGACCGGCCATTCCTTGCCCTCGTTGCGGCCCAGCACCAGGCGCAGCCACGCTTGCCGGGTGGCGAGATCGGCCAGAGCGGTGAAGAGACCGATAAAGAGGCCGAGCGAGAGGGCGGTGGCGGCGCGGGCGGGCAGGCCGACCTCGTTGTTACCGCGCATTG
The DNA here is from genome assembly GCA_018268335.1 of Armatimonadota bacterium. Taxonomy (GTDB): domain Bacteria; phylum Armatimonadota; class Fimbriimonadia; order Fimbriimonadales; family Fimbriimonadaceae; genus JAHBTB01. The sequence continues at coordinate 203 of JAFDWT010000081.1, forward strand.
TCATCAACATGGGAGCGAGGGCCGCGCCGATCAAATCGAACGTCGCCCCGGCGATGGCGGCGCCTACCATGCCCCCCAGAATGCCCGAGACGACGCCTCGGCGGGACATCTGCGTCCACCCGATCGCGCCTCCCAGCAGCGCGCCGATGGGAGCGAAGGCGACAATGCGCGCGACCACCGCGACCGGCGAAAAGCCGCCGTAAAACACGTTAGGCCCGAACATGCCGGTCGCCAGGCCGCCGCCGATGGAGTGACCCAGCAGGCCGCCGATCGAACCGAACACCAGGCCGAACCCAGCCGCCATCAGAATGTTGGTCTTGCCGCCGCGTTGGAAGCCTTGGAAGAGGCCAGCAGCCAGGCCGATCAACGCGACGATCAGCAGCACCATCACCCTTTCGCGCGCCCCCCAGGTGGGGTCGTGCGAGTCGGTCGGCATCATGGGCTCGGTCATCAGCCAGCCGAGGACGCCGGCGACCGCGCAGAGGACGGCTTTAGTCAGGACGCGGCCCATGGATCACTCCTCGTAGCGGTACGCGACCGCGCCGAACTGCACGGAGTCGCCGGGCTGCAAAACGGTCGGCGTGGTGATCTTCGCCCCGTTCACATAGGTGCCGTTGGTGCTGCCCTCGTCGACTAGCGTGACCGAGTCACCAGCGCGCGACAAGCTGGCGTGGTGACGGGAGACGCTGCTTTCGCTGGGCAAGGAGACGGCCAGCCCGGGTTCGCGCCCCACTTGAAGTGTGCCAGCTTCTAGTTGGACGACCGAGCCGTCCGCCCCGACCAAGCGGGGGTTCTTGGTGGCTACTGCGGCCGCAGCGACTGGCGCGGCCACGCCCGGGTCGGCGTCACCCAAGACGATCTTCTCAATTGGTTTGGGGGCCTGGGGGATGACCGGAGCCGCGCCGGTCGGGTCGGCGGGATTCTGGTTCAGCGGCACGCCCGCCTTGTCCATGATCTCGGTGACTTTCTCGCGGTTGTTCTTGATGTACCACCACGCCCCATAGCCTAGGGCGGCGACCAGGCCGAGACCGATAAGCATGTTGACAAGGAGGCCGAGCACGGCGAACGGACCGCCTTCCTTTTTGGGTTCCTCTTTCGGCTTTTCGTCGGTGGTCGTCGGTTTGGCGTCGGAGGCTGTCGGCTTGGGAGTCTCGACGGGCAGCAAGTCGGCACCTTCGGGGACGACAAGCTTAACTGGCACCCAGCCGCCGGCTGTCGGTTTGATGCTAAACGTCTGGGCGTCCAAGGTCTTCTCGGCTCCGCCGGCCTTATATTTGGCGGTGAATACGGCGTCGCCGACTGGCAAGACGTTAATTGAGACGACGCCTTTGTCGGAAGGCGATAGCAGGACTTGGCGCTTCTCGGTGCCCAGGGTCATGTCGATGACGGCGCTGGCGATCATTCCCTTCTCGGTCGTCACCGTCACCTTGGCGCCGCGGACCAGCGTGTAGTCCGTGGCGGCGACTGTCCATGCGCCGTTTTTGATGTCGCTGACGAGCTTGGCTGCCACACCGCCTGTCGCCACGTCGCAGACGACAACGGCCAAGTCGGCGTCGGTGGCGGTCGTGGTCAGGTCGAGGGCTTTGCCGTTGACTTTCTTGGTCTCCGGGACGGTGGCTAAGTTGGCTTTGCTCTGCATCCAGACTTCGCGGTCGCCCTCGGCGGCGAAGCTAAGTTTGATGGTCTTGGAACTTTGAGCGGCCGCGAGCCCGGCCAGGGCGACGACGAGGCAGACTGTCAGTCTTCGCAGCACGATGCGACTAGTTTAGCGCGAGTCTGCGGAAGTTGGTCGGCGACGTCGCGAGCGAGAAATCCGATCGCTCCAACAGCTTGGGCGCACGTGTCGCCGGACATTCCGTGCCAAAACATCGCGCAGGAGGCGGCTTCATAGGGAGTCAAGTCTTGGGCACAGAGGGTGGCCACCACACCACCAAGCACGTCGCCCATGCCAGCTGTCGCCATGCCTGGGTTGCCAGTGGGGTTGACATTGAGCGGTTCGTCGGGTGCGCCGACGATGCTGTACGGACCCTTGAGGAGTACGGTCTTGCCAGTCTGCCGGACGGCAGACCGCACGGCATGGAACCGGTCGCTCTGGACCACTTGCACGGGCCATTGCAGCAAACGGCCGATCTCGCCGGGGTGGGGCGTCAAGGCGCAGTCCACTGGAGGCAGAGGCAGACCAAGGGCCACAGCGTTCAGCGCGTCGGCGTCCAGGCAGGAGGGCTTTTCCCATCTGGGCCAGACCTTGGCGAGGAAGTCGGTGGCGGCTGCACCATGGGTCAAGCCGGGGCCGAAAAGTGCCGCGTCGAACCTGGCACTGGCGGCCAGCACAACCTCGGCGGCGCCAGGCGAGACGGCACCGTCAATCTCGGCGAGAGGCATCAGGAGGGCCTCCGGCACCCGGCGCGACACGGTGTCGCAGACGTCGGGGACGCTGGCGACCGTCACCATGCCGGCTCCAGCCCGGTAGGCCGCTTCGACCGCGAGCACTGCCGCACCTCTCATGCCGGTGCTGCCGGCCACGACCAAGACGTGGCCGTTGCTTCCCTTGTGGCTGGTCTTCACCCGCTCGGGAAGGCGGTCGACCACCCATTGGGCGTCCAGCAGCCGGGCGCCGGTGGGAGTGCGCAAGAGGTCTTTGGGCAGGCCGATGTCGGCGACCGTCCAGTCGCCGGCGTGTTCCAGGCCAGTGCCCTGGAAAAGACATGGCTTGGGCAGGCCGAATGTGACCGTCCGGGTGGCATAGATGCTGTCGCCGAGTTCTTCGCCGGTGTCGGTGTGGATGCCGGTCGGTTGATCGACTGCCAGCACAGGCACACCCGACATGCCGGCTTTTTGGACGGCGGCCAAAACATGTCCCTGCAGGGCGTCTTGGATGCCGGTGCCGAGCATCGCGTCGACGATCACGTCGCGGTGGCGGAGGTTGTCCAACTTCTCGCTCCACTTGGGGTCGTCGCAGAAGATCGGCTCGACGCCTTGGGTTCTGGCCTGCACCATTTGCTGGCGGCAGGCGTCCACCAGATCACTCTCGCTCGAGGTCACCAAGCATTCAACGTGATATTGGTGCTGTGACGCCAAGCGGGCCAGCACGAAACCGTCGCCACCGTTGTGACCCTTGCCGCAGAGGACCGTCACCTTGCCGCGCTCTGGCGCCAACTGCCCCAGGGCCTCGAACACGGCCAGACCGGCGCGCTCCATGAGCACAGCGGTGGTCATGCCGTATGTCTCTCGGGCAAGGCGGTCGATCTCGCGAGACCGGTGGCTGTCGGCGATCCACATGGTCACTCGTCGACGCGGGAGAAGTAAATCACAGTCACCAGGTGGGCTGGGGTAATGAACTCACCATAGACGCGGGTCAACAAGGAGATCACCTCGTCCTCGCTGCGCAGCTCCGGGTTTTCGCGCTCGATGTCGCGCGGGCTCAGCTCCTGGATCTGCTTGACTTCGACGCGGTCAAGGATCGCGGAATACAGCTTCTGACGGCGACCGAACCGGGGGCCGACTGTCACCCACACGACCATGCCGGTCTGGTACTTCGCCGACTTGTCGCCCAGGCGGATGGTGGCGGTCTTTCGGTTGTTGGCCAAAACGTCGCCGTAGAGTTCCGAGTAGAAATTGAGCGCAAACATGTCTCTGCCGTGTGACTCCCAAAAATCAGGTGTCCTATTCTAGTGGATTTGCTCCGATGACGATATTTTTGACGGTTCTTCTGGCCTTGGTGGGGGTCTACCTGCTCTTGATGGGCTTGGTCACTTGGTTCAGCCTGAAGCCGATGCGCCTGGTCCAGTGGTTTTCGCCTGGCATGGTCGGCCTGCCACAGGTGGACGTGACGATCACGACAGCCGACGGCGTCCGGCTGTCCGGCTGGTTCTCGGACGCAGGGCAGAACAAGACGGTGGTCGCCGTCCACGGCTACATGATGAACCGATGCGAGTTCGCTCCGTACGCCCAGCTCTTCGCTGACGAGGGCTGGTCACTGCTCGTCTTTGACCTTCGTGCCCAGGGCAAGAGCGGAGGCAAGCGGGTGGGACTGGGTTGCGACGAGAAGGCCGACGTCGAGGCAGCCGTCGCCTGGGCGGCGGCGCGTGGTGACCGGGTGGTCCTTTTTGGCAGCAGCATGGGTGGCGTCGCCTGCACTCTGGCGGCTGCGGCCCAGCCAGAGGTCGAGGCGATGATTTTGGACGGAGCCTATGCCTCGCTCGATGAGGCGATCGACGGGTGGTGGGAGTTTGTGGGCTTCCGGGGGCTCAGCAAGTGGCTCTATCCGGTCAAGTGGGCCGGCGCCTGGGTCGTAGGAATTCGCCCGAAGACGGTGCTTCTCCGCCGAGCCCTGGTCGATTTCGCCGGTCGACCTGCGTTACTTATGTATGGCGACAACGACCCTTTGGTCGGCATGGAGCGGATCAGCGAACTCAGCGACGGTTTGCCTGAACACCAAGTGCTCGTGTTTCCAGGCAGCACCCACGGACAAGCGCGGCTGGACCATGGCCCGGCTTATCGCGACGCCCTGCGCGGGTTTTTGATCGAGCTCGACGCCAGCCCGCGACTTTGAACAGCGTCATAACGTCATTCCCCGTGGTACAGTGTCCAGCGTTGGAACAACGTCGTTCCTCGTCGGGCCCGCCATGGCCCGCGACAGCACCGATAAGACGAGGTTCGTGAACATGTCCCAACCGAACGATTTGTGGATCGTCGACCAGCTGCGCCGGATGGCTAAGACCCAGCCAGAGCGCTTTGAAGGGTTAGTCCTGGCACTGCGACAGACGATGCCGGCTGAATACGAAGAACTGGCCCTGATGGCGCTTGACGAGGGCAGCCTGACCAACACCACGTGCGCCGCCGTGTTGTGCATCGGCGAAGACGAACTAGACGTCCGCCTGGAAGGCTTTCGGAACAACAACGAGGACTTGCCCGACGGCTTGATCGAGGTGGACTCCCATGGGGTCGCGCGTGTGGTCGAGACCCAGGTGTCGGTTTGGGAGATCGTCCGCGTCTTCCGCCGCGCCGGATCGGTCGCCGCGCTCAAGGAGACTTACAACGCTCTCAGTGAGCGCGAACTGCGGGCGGCGCTGGCTTATGCCGGGAACAACCCGGACGAGATCGGCGAGAACATCCGGCAGTACGAAGCCGTGGTCCAACGGACCCGCGAGGCGTACCCGTTCGCGGTCACCGAAGCCTGACGCCTCGCCATAATCAGGGCACGATGTCATCGGCCTTGCTCCAGTCCAATCTGCCCGGCCTGCCACCTCCGAGGAGGGGCAAGGTGCGCGAGGTCTATGATCTGGGCGACGAACTGCTGATCGTCAGCACCGACCGGATCAGCGCGTTCGACGTGATCATGGCGACTGGCGTCCCGGACAAGGGCCGGATTCTGAACCAGATGAGTGCGTTTTGGTTCGCCAAACTGGCGACGGTCTGCCCGCACCACGTGATCGCGACCGACGATGCCGCGGTGGACAAGCGGTTGGGCGGTCATAACTCGGACCTGCGCGGTCGCTGCACTGTCGCCCGCAAGGCCAAGCCGCTGGCCATCGAGTGCGTGGCCCGAGGGTATCTGGCCGGCAGTTGGGCTAAGGAATACCGGGCCGGCGCGCGGGTCCTACACGGGGTCGCCCTGCCCGACGACCTTGTGGAAGGCGACAGGCTTCCCCATATCGTGTTCACGCCAGCGACCAAAGCTGAAGAGGGGCACGACCAGAACATCAGCTTTGACCAAGCCGCCGACATTGTGGGCACGGAGGTGGCGACCCAAGTCCGCGACTGGACTCTGCAGCTCTTCCACCACGCCAGCGACCATGTTCGCGGGGCAGGGTTGATCCTGGCCGACACCAAGTTCGAGTTCGGCTTGACCGACGACGGCTTGATCTGGATCGACGAGGCCCTGACGCCAGACTCCAGCCGGTTCTGGCTGGCCGAGGAGCACAAGCCGGGCGGTCCGCAGCTGGGGTTCGACAAGCAGTACGTCCGCGATTATTTGGAGTCGACTGGTTGGGACAAGACACCACCTGGCCCGGCTCTGCCCGACGACGTGGTCGCCAACACGCGGGCCAAGTACCTCGAGGCGTTCCGCCGGGTCACCGGGCATGATCTGGCTGTATAACCTGCTGCTCACCTTCCTGTCGCCCATTTGGGTGCCGTGGATGCTGTGGCGGTCGTCGCGGCGTGCGGAGCCGGTGGATTGGAAGCAGCGGTCGGGCGAGTATCAGTTGTCCCTGCGCGAGGGCTCGGAGCGGGTGTGGCTACATGCCGTTTCGGTGGGCGAGGTCATTGCGGCAAAGCCTGTGTTGGCTGAGTTGCGTCGTCTTCGGCCCGAAGTGGAGGTTTTGGTCAGCGTGACGACTTCTTCGGGCTACAAGACGGCTTCCGAAGGGCTGACCGGCTTGGCCGACCATGTCGTGTACTTCCCGATGGACGTCATGCGGTTTGTCGTGGCGGCGGTGCACCGGTTCAAGCCTCGGGTGGTCGCGGTGATGGAGACCGAGTTGTGGCTCAACTTTCTCTGGGCCTCACGCAACGCCGGGGCGAGGACGATGGTGCTCAACGGGCGCATCAGCGACAAGGCGTACAAGCTGGACCGGCTGGTGAAGCCATACTTCCGTGCCCTGTTCGGTGAGGTCGACCACGTGATGGCCCAGAGCGAAGGGGACGCCGCGCGGTTTCGTTCGCTGGGTGCGAAGGACGTTTTGGTCGGGGGGAACTGCAAGTTCGACGAGCCGGTTTCGGGGCTGGAGGCGGACGGCGCGGCTTGGCGGGCCGAATTGGGGATTCCGGCGGACGCCAAAGTAGTTGTGGTGGGATCGACGCGGGGTGCCGACGAGGAGCAGTTTGTCGTTGATGCCTTGCTAGACGAGCGCTTGGACGGCCTTTGGGTGGTGCATGCGCCCCGGCATCTGGAGCGGGTGCCGGAGTTGGCTTCTTTGGTGGTTTCGAAGTTCGGATCGGTGGCCTTGCGGAGCAAGGGCGAGACGGGCCGGTATCTGATCCTTGACACCTATGGGGAGTTGGCGTCGGTCTATGCGGCGGCCGATGTCGTTGTGGTCGGCGGCGGCTTTGGCAACTACGGGGGCCAGAACATCATCCAGCCCCTGGCCCACGGCAAGCCGGTACTGCATGGGCCGCATATGCAGAACTTCCGCGACGTGGCCCGGATGGCGCTGGACGCCAATGCTTCCAGCGATTGCCCCTGTGCCGAAGACCTGGCGGACGCCCTGTACTATCTTTTTGAGTCCGAAGAGCTTCGTGCCGAGTGGGGCGAAGCCGCCGTCGCCCTCGTCGCCGCCAACCAAGGTGCATCGACCCGCTACGCCGAAGCCATCGTTGCATCGCTCAACCATGAGGACAGATAGGTCGGATAGGGCCAATATGTCCTATTTCGGACCTGAGGTGGCCCCGCCGGTACAATCCCGGCTCGAATGACGATCGACGAGCAGTTGGCCGTCCTGCGGCGCGGGACGACGGAGATCATCAGCGAAGACGACCTGCGCAAGAAGTTGGCTTCGGGTAAGCCGTTGCGCGTCAAGCTGGGGGTCGATCCGACGGCAGCGCACGTGACGCTCGGCTGGGCTGTCGTCCTGCGCAAGCTGCGCGACTTTCAGCGGCTGGGGCACACGGCGTGCCTGGTGATCGGCGACTTCACCGCCATGATCGGCGACCCGAGCGGCAAGAGCAAGACGCGCAAACAGCTCACCCGCGAAGAGGTCCAGGCGAACGTCGACGCGGTCAGCGAGCAGTTCTACAAGATCCTCGACCCGGCCAAAACGGAGATCAGCTACAACAAAGACTGGCTGGGCAAGATGACGTTCGAGGACGTCATCCGCCTCTGCGCCCGCACGACGGTGGCGCGCATCATGGAGCGCGACGATTTCACCAAACGGTGGGAAGCGCACCAGCCCATCGCGATGCACGAGATCATGTACCCGCTCTGCCAGGGGATGGACTCGGTGGAGCTGAACTCGGACGTCGAGCTCGGCGGCAACGACCAGAAATTCAACAATTTGGTTGGACGGACGCTCATGGAGCAGTACGGCCAGGAGGCTCAGGTCGTCATGCTCTGCCCCTTGCTGGTCGGCACCGACGGCAAGGAAAAGATGTCCCAGTCGCTAGGGAATTACGTCAGCATTGTCGACACGCCAAGGGACATGTTTGGCAAGACGATGTCGATCCCGGACGCGCTGATCGCGAACTGGTTCGAGCTCTGCACCGACGTGCCGATGGACGAAGTCGCCGAAATGCTCGCCGACGGGAAGAACCCTCGCGACGCTAAGGTTCGATTGGCGAAAGAGATCGTCGCTCTTTACCATTCGGTTGAAGCGGCCGACGAGGAGGAGCGGTATTTCGTCGAGACGTTCAGCAAGCGCGTTCAGCCAGTGGAGGCCGAGTCGGCTGAGATACCGGCTGACCTTGTGGTTGACGGGGTGGTACCTCTCGCCAATCTGATTTCTGCCTTGGGGTTAGCAAAGTCGAACGGCGTTGCTCGTGATCTGATCAAGCAGGGGGGCGTGTCGCTTGACGGCGTCAAGCACGACGACCCGTTTGCGAAATTGCCGGTTGCAGACCTACAGGGCAAGATTCTGAAGGTCGGCAAGCACCAGTTCAGGCAACTGGTGTGACGCTGGAGACCGGAACCGCCCCCTCGCCCCCTCCTCCCGCCGGAGCGGCCCCGGCCAGGGGCGACGGGATCCAGAGACTAGAGGGGGAACCGGAAGCGACTCTGCTTGCCTCACGCCGGAGCGTCGATCTTGGCTAGTTCGGCTTTCAGCCGGTCGATGGCGACCATGGCGGCGGGGTCCCTGCCGGCCAGTGCGGCCATGTAGACCGAGACGTAGTCACCAAAGTGCGCCAGGGACAGCATGCGCGCCAGAAGGCTTTCGCCGAAGCCGCTGGCCTTGGCGAACGAGGTCTTATCCTCGATCAGGCTGAAAGTGGCGGCGATGCGGGCCAGCATGCGTGGGCTCTCGTCTCCGCCCAGTAAAAGCACGGTTAGCCACGAAGCTACCCCTTGCTTGGCCGAGCCTTCCCAGCCCAGGATTTCGTTGTGGCAGAGCTCGGGGAAGACGTGGGTGAACACCATCTCTTTGGCGTTCTCGTTGATCTGGCCCTTCCACCGGTTGGCCACGCCGGCCTGCCAGGCGCCGGCCGCGTAGAGCAGGCCGACTTTGCCGCTCAACTGCTCGGCCAGTTGTTTGGCGTCGTTGTGCAGTTGTGGCCGAGCCAGGCCGAACCGGTCGCGGGCCTCGAAGAGTGTGGCGATGACGCCTTCGTAGTCCTGTTTGGGAAGCAGGCCGAACTTGTCGCTGGCGTAGACGACGGGCATCAGCATGTAGCCTAGCGCGGTACGCGGGGGCTGGCCACCGGGGACGACGACCAGGGGATAGCCGTCGGCCTTGGCTTTGTCGGCCAGAGCGCCGCCGCTTGTGACGGCGACGATCTTGGCACCGCGGCCTTTGGCCTCGTCGTAGGCGGCGAGGGTCTCTTCGGTGTTACCGCTGTAGCTGGCGGCAAAGACGAGCGACCGAATCCCCACCCAGTGGGGCAGGTGGTAGTCGCGGTTGACCTGGAAGGGCACTGTCGACTGGGTGTCGTAGAGGCCCTTGGCAAAGTCGCCGCCAGCCGCGCTGCCGCCGAGGCCGGTCAGGACGACGGACTCGACGCCGGACATCGCGTCGGGCAAGGGGGTGCCACGAACGATCTCCAGTGTCCTGAGGCACTGCTCAGGAAAGTCTTCGACAAGGCCTACGAAACCCGACGGGTCGTGGGCAGTGACCGCGGCGCGGTCGTCCAGCAAGGGCATTCCCGAAGCTTACTCGTCGGCGAAGGGGTCGTACTCGTCCGCCGCTGGGGCTGCGCCAGTGGCGCGGGCCGCTGCTCCGCCTCGGGGCGCGCCGCCGTCGTCGTCGCGCGGTCGGTCCAGGCCCTGGACGTTGTCGGCGACGATCTCGATCGCTTCGCGGTTGGAGCCGTCTTGAGCTGTGTACTTGCGCGACTGCAGGCGTCCGTCAACGGCCACTAGGCGACCCTTCGCCAGATAGTTGGCGACGAATTCGGCCGTCTGGCCCCAAGCGCTGACGCTGAAGAAGTCGGCAGTGGCAGACCCGTCTTGCGGCTTGATCCTCTTGTCGACGGCGATGCCGAAGCTCGCCACCGACTTGCCGGAGGTGGTCGTGCGCAGTTCTGGGTCGCGCGTCAACCGGCCGACAAGGACGACGCGGTTGATGCTCATGCTTCTATAGCCTCGGTGACGGTCGCCTTGGTCGGGTCGACGCTGAGAATTGTGTGGCGGAAAACCTGGTCGTTGATGCGCATCAGGCGGTTGAGCTCGGCGGGGACGGTGCCGGGAGCGTCGAACAGCATCAGGATGTAGTTGCCTTCGCGGTGGCCATCGATCTCGTAGGCCAGCTTGCGCTTCTCCCACAGACCAGCCGACTCGACCGTGCCGCCGTTGCGCTCGACAACGCCTTTGAAGTTGTCGGCGACAGCCTGCACTTCGTCGGAGGTCAGCGAGGCGGGAACGATGTAAAGCGCTTCGTACTTGTTCGTCTTCATGTTGTTTTGGGCTCCCTATGGCCTCTGTGGCACCAATTCATTCGAGTAGGTGCAGAGAGCACTGAGACAGTCCGGCAAGATACCCGGACCGGCCCCGAAGGCCCAGGGTTCCCCATTTTTCGAAAAAAGTGCCACGGCTGGAACCAACCAACCTGGACCCACTGTAAGGACACATATCCCCGAGGGGTGATACAGAGGACTATAACGATGAGATTCCGTGGATCAATGGCAGCCATGGCGGGCGCGGCCCTGGCCGTGGCCGGTGTCGGCGTGGCTTCGGCCCAGTTTGTCAGCCTGGACGGCGCTGCTATGCATGTCGCGTCCAATCAGGTCGATTCCAGCCAGAAAGTCACGAAGGTCTTCGACCAAGTGCCTGCGAAGGACGTGGTGGCCTGGGCGCGGTCACGCAATCTTCCATTGACGATTTCTGACGGCGACATTCCCGACAAGCTCGTCAGCCTCCGTATCACCGATGTCGAACCGATCAATGTCGGTCCTATCCTGGCCGAGGCCCTTGGCTTGCAAGCCAAGCTTGAGGACGGGCACTACACCCTGAGCAAATGCGACGGGCCGGACATCCTGATCTCCACCGACGGAGACATTCCCGAAATTCCGGCGTTGGCCGAGCTTTCGCAACTACCGGAGATGCCCGAACTGGCGGAAATTCCGCACATCGCGATCGACGGTGCCGTCCTCCCGGCCACCGCGATGGCCGGCGAGATCCCTCAGATCTTCGAGAAGATCCGCAAGGAAATGGGCGTCAAAGACCTGAAGGAGATCGAGAAGGCCGACGACAAGACTAAAGCCAAGTTCAAAGCCCTTGTCGAGAAGTACATGGGCGAGTGGGCCAAGAAGTTTGAGAGCAAATTTGACTCCAAGGCCTTCGAGCTGAAGATGGAGAAGTTCGGCAAGGACATGGAGCAGAAGTTCAATTCGCCGGAATACAAGGCGAAGATGGAGGCCTGGGCCAAGAAATACGACTCCCCTGAGTTCAGGGAGAAGATGGAGAAGTTTGGCAAGGACATGGCGAAGAAGTTCGATTCGCCGGAGTTCAAGGCCAAGATGCAGGCTTGGGAGAAGCAGTGGAATTCACCCGAGCACAAAGCCGAGATCGAGAAGTGGGCCAAGGACATGAAAGCCCACGCCGGCGAAATGAAGATGAACGAGGAGCAGATGAAGCAGTTTCATGAGCAGATGAAGAAGCTTCACGACGAACTCGGCCATTTGAAATCGCTAGAGGGCCTTAAGCTCGACGGCAAGATGTTCGACATGAAGGGGCTTGAGGAGCTCAAGTCGCTGCATATGTTGCCGGGCAAAGATGGCAAAGTGACCGTCATCGGCAAGGACGGCAAAAAGCAGACTATCGAACTGAAAGCCATGGGCGAAGGCGGGCACATGTTTCTCGCACCGGGCAAGGACGGCAAGGTGACCGTCGTCGGCCCCGATGGCAAGAAGCAGACCATCGAACTGAAAGCCATGGGCGAGGGAGGACACATGTTTCTCGCACCGGGCAAGGACGGCAAGGTGACTGTCGTCGGCCCTGACGGCAAGAAGCAAACCATCGACCTGAAGTCTATGAGCGGCAAGGGGTTCACTTTTGCGGCTCCGAACAAGGATGGCCAATTCAAGTTCTTTGCCGAAGGCACAAAGGGCCTCGACGGCAAGGCGCTCAAACTCCATGCCTCCGGCGACAACATCAAACAGCTCCTTAAAAGCATGACGCCCGACCAGGAGAAGCTGATGAAGTCGCAGGGCTACCTGACCCCGACCGACTTGACGCCCGCGCAGCGCGAGCTGTTGGGCGGAATCGGATCTGGTGACTTTGAGTTCTCGTTCTCGATCGACGGCAAATCGATCCGCATCAAATCTAAAGAAAAGGCGCCAGTCAACAAGCTCGGCGTCTGAACCTCTCTCCAACCTCCTCGCACCGCTCTAGCCCCACAAGGGCTGGGGCGGTCTTGCTTATTCGAGAGAGGTGCCGTTGACCGAGAGGGCAAACCGGTATCCCATCATGCTGGCCGACCGGCGGCACATCACCATGCGGTTCAGGAAGATTTCGAAGTACTCCATCACGGTGGCGAAGTTGGTGTCGATCTCCAAGGCCAGCAAGATCGTCTTGTCGTGCGAGTCCATTTCCACACGGCTCTTTTGCACGGCGTAGTTGACGCGGTCGTGGATGTCGAAGGTCTCCAACACCGGGTTTTGCACCCGGCTGAAGTGGACGTCGCTCTTGTCCGCCAAGATCAGGGAGGCGGACATGTTGCTGACAGGTTGGCCGCCGGTTTCCTCGTGGTTCCCGATCGCGCCGAGGATGGGGGTGATCTCTTCCGTCGGCATCCCCATGTCGCTCAGTATCTGGAATGCCAAGCCCGCGCCGGAGATCGGGTGGTCGGTGCGGTTGATCGAGTTGCCGATGTCGTGCAGATAGGCGGCGATAGTGGCCAGTTCGACCTGGCGAGGAGGCATCCCCAACCCTTCCATGATGTATCGCGTGATGCCGCTGACGACGTCGGCGTGGCGCAGGCCGTGCTCGGTGTAGCCCATAGCGCGCATGACCTCGTTCGCTCCGGCGATCATGGCCCGGACACGAGAGCTCGACTTGACTTTCTTGAAGGTGACGACCTTGTTCTCTGAAGCTATGGCCGGCGCAGCGGTCTCAGTCGGGTTGGACATACGGTTTGTGCTTTCCGTCTTGGATGCGGTTCAACCAATAGACGATGCCGTGGTCGCCAGGATACGCCTCGACCCGAGCGACGTTGTAGGGGTTGAACTTTTTGCTCTTGGGCGAGTAGGCAGGCTGGTCGCCGGCCAGGCAGGCGTCTGTGTGTTTGTAATGTCTGCCGTCAAAGGTGAAGCCCTTAGTCAACAGAGACATGTCGCGGGGTTTGATGCCGTAGGGATAGCAAAACGAGTCGGCTTTGAACCCGAACGACTCGATCAAGTCCACGCACTTGCCCATTTCCTGGCGGATTTTGTCGGCGCTGATCGCCTTGAGGTTGGCGTGCGACATGGTATGCGACCCGACTTGGCAACCCCATTGCTTCAGCATCTCCATCTTCTTTTGCGCCCACTTCTTTTGACCGAAGGGGCCGTTCGCGTTGATGTAGAAGGTCGCCTTAACGGGGAAATCGGGGTGCTTGGCGGCAAAGTCGGACCAGACGCCGACGAAGCACTTCGGATCGACAGTGCCGTCGTCCAGCATGTTGAACTGGTCGCGGTGGGAGTCGTCGAAGGTGAAAACGACGGGTGACGCTCCCGGCGGGAGGTCCATCTTGTCGTTGACATAGTCGCGCATGGTGACGGGTCGGAAGCCCATCTTGTAGAGCCGCTCCAAATCGTTGCGGAAGTGGGCGTAGGACCGAAACATGTACTTCTCGGTCGAGCCGATGTGGTGGTACATCGGCACGAGGACGGTTCCTTCGACGTTGCCTTTGCGATCCGTGACTCGGGCCGGCGGACGCTGGACGGGCATGGGCGGCGGAGTGGCTTCGTAGCCGAACTTTGAGAGTGCGAGACCGACGAGGAGCAGCGGCGCGCGACTCCAGACTTTCAACGACCTGACCTCATCACATCGATCTTCCCGGCAAACTCATGCACCATCGCTTCACTGTCATTGACGCTTGGGCTCTCGGCAAACAGGTGGAAGACCGGTTCGAACGAATCGGGCAGGACCAAGACCCAAGAGTCTTCATCATAGATTTTGATGCCGTCCACCAGTTCGACCCGGGCACCTTGGCGGTTCTCCTCGCTCAGCTTGCGCATCACCGTCCCCTTGGTCTCCCAGGCGCACGGAATCTGGCGATAGGCCAGATGAAATTCGGGCAAGGTGTTGACCAAGTCGCTCAGGCTGGTGCCGGTCGATTGGAGCAGCCGGGCGAACTGCACGAGGGCAAACATGGCGTCGAAGCCTGGGTGTAGGTCGGGGAATATGAACCCGCCCGACTCGTTGCCGGCAAAGTCGGCATTGCCATTGGCTGCCGCCATCAGGTCGCGGACACCCGATCGGCAGCGCACCGTGGTAGCGCCGTGCTTGTTCAGGAGTTCTTCCAGCCGGTGCGGAGCGGTCACGCTCATGGCGATGCGCGCCCCCGGCTTTTCTTGGGCGACCAAGAGGCACATGGCCGAGAACAGGGTGTTGCCAACGACGCGCAGGCCCTTGTCATCGACGACATGTAACGTCTCTCCCTCTTGTGTGACCAAGACTCCCATGTCGTAGCCCACGGATGGGACGATGCGGGACAGATTGTTAAGGTGCTCGTCGATCTCTTCGCGACGCCTCGGCGCGGAGCGGGCGTCGTTAAAGGAGTTGAGGCTGATGACCTCGAAGCCGACCTGGGAAAGAATCTCGGGAAAGATGGTGCTGACTGAGTTGAAGCCGTAGTCGACGACGAGCCGGATCCGTCGTGGCCCAGGCTCATGCAGCTTCAGTTTGAAGTCGCGGGTGTACGCTTCGACGGGTTGGACAGCCTCGATGATCTGTCCCAAATCGTCCATGTCGGCACGGCGGAAGTCCTCGCGGAAAAAGGCGGCTTCGATCTTGCGCTCGCTCGCCCTGGGGACATATGCGCCGGTTTCGTCGAAGACCTCCATCAAGGTCAGCTTGGCGTTGCCTGGCAGCTTGCGGATGTTGACAGCGCCTGCCGCACCCATGAGGCGGGTGTGGTGGCGAGTGATCGGCACCGGTAGGCCGTGTAGGTCCACGACTCGGCACCCGGTGCTGAGCAGGCTGGACATCACGCTCCGCTTGATCATGCGGCTGCTGCGGCTGCTGTCCCGGCTACTGATGACCAGGCTTCCTGGTGGCAAAACCGAACCATAGGCCAGGGCGAAACGGGTCGCGAATTCGGGCGTGATCTCGATGTTGCTGATGCCGGCGACGCCGAGGTCGCGGAACAGAGTGCCGCGCCAGCGGTTACCGGTGACCAGCGACATCGTGACCGTGCTGCCGCGCTCGATCATCTTGTCGGGCCAGACTTTGACCCGGGGCCTGATCGTGCAACCGACATCGATCAGACAGCGGTCGCCGATGACCGCGTCTTCGCTGATCTTTGTCTCTCGCTTGATCGTCACCCTACTGGCGACGGTGGCGCTTTGAATGTCGACATCGATACCGACGTAGCACCTGTCCCAAAGCACGCTGCGCTCGATCTGCGCCCTTTCTTCGACGAGGCACGAGTCGCCGATGACAGTGAACGGCCCGAGCTTGACGCCTCGCTTAACACGGCAGTTGCTGCCGATGCAGACCGGCGCGACGATCTCGGCGAGCGGGTCGATCACAGTGTCCTCGCCGACGTAGACACCAGGCGCAACCCGCTCGCCTGGAATCTGGAGCTTGGTACGGCCCTGCAGGACGTGGGCTTGTGCTTCCCGATATTGCTCGAGCGTCCCAATGTCGGACCAATACTCACCCATGATGTAGCCGAACAGCGGGGCACCTGACCGGAGCAGCTCGGGAAAGATGTCCTTGCTCCAGTCGTAGTTCTTCCCCTGCTGCATCATGTCGAAGATCTCGGGCTCCAGGATGTAAATGCCGGTGTTGACGGTGTCGCTGAAGACCTCGGACCAGCCGGGCTTTTCCAAGAAGCGGACGATCCGGCCCTCGTCGTCGGTGATGACGATGCCGAACTCCAGCGGGTTGGGGACGCGCGAGAGGACGATGGTCGCCTGGCTGCCTTTGGCCTTGTGGAAGGCGACCGCTTTGGTCAGGTCGCAATCGGTCAGGGCGTCGCCGCTGATGATGATGAAGGTCTCACCTTTGAGCAAGACTTCCGCTTGCTTGACGGCACCGGCGGTGCCCAAAGGCGTGTCTTCGATGCTGTGGGTGATGGAGACACCGAACTCGCTGCCGTCGCCAAAGTGGTTCTGAATTTCGTGGGCCAGGTAGTGGACAGTGGTGACAATGTCGGTGACGCCGTGCGACTTCAGGAGCTCGACGATGTGCTCCATGATCGGCTTGTTGGCCACGGGGGCCAGCGGCTTGGGCAGGTTGGCCGTGATCGGGCGTAACCGGGTCCCTTCCCCTCCCGCCATGACGACAGCTCTCATCTTTGAGTCCCCTCCAGCAGATTGTGCAACATTGGACAGGCTGTTTTGACAGGTACGGCGGAAGGCCCTTCTGGCCAGGCGTTTAGGTTCGCCGCAGGTACATTCTGGGCGTCATGCTCGACCGCAAACTCGTCCGCGAACAGCCCGAATTCGTCCGCGCCCAGGCGGCGCGCAAGGGCGTCTCGGCGCCGGTCGACGAGTTCCTGCGGATCGACACCGAGTGGCGAGCGGCTAAGAAGTCATTGGACGACTTGCGGGCGGAGAGCAAACGCGTCGCTGACAGCATTGGCGCCTTGCGGGCGGCGGGGAAGACGGAGGAATTTGAGGCGGCGCGGGCCAAGACGGCCGAGATGAAGGCCGAGCAGAAGGATCTGGAGGAGAAGGAGCGATGGTTGGAAGACCAACTCCGCCAAGTCGAGCTTCAGTTTCCCAACCTCCCCCACGCCAGCGCTCCGGACGGCAAGGACGAAAACGACAACCCGGTCGTGCGCACTTGGGGCGAGAAAAGGGCTGAACCGAGCAAGCAACACCAGGAGATCGCTGCCGAGTTGAAGCTGTTTGACGGCGAACTGGGCACCAAGATCAGCGGGAGCCGGTTTGTCGTCTACACCGGCGCCGGGGCCAAGCTGCTGCGCGCCCTGGTCAACTTCATGGCCGACCTACAGGTGCGGCAGAACGGGTACTACGAAGTCTCGCCACCGGCCTTGGTGCT
>JAFDWT010000081.1:17672-20591 GCA_018268335.1 Armatimonadota bacterium
GCGGCGGGCAAGGACACGCGCGGCATTTTGCGGATGCACCAGTTCGACAAAGTCGAGCTGGTCAAGTTCGTGGCCCCAGAGACGTCTTATGACGCCTTGGAGGAGTTGGTGACTGACGCTGAAGACGTGCTGCAGGCTCTAGGTTTGCACTACAGGGTCATTGAGCTCTGCACCGGCGACATGGGTGATAAGGCGAGCAAGATCTATGACCTGGAGGTCTGGGCTCCTGGAGAAGGTCGGTACCTGGAAGTCTCCAGCTGCGGCAACTTCGAGGCCTTCCAGGCCCGGCGCACCAACATCCGCTTCCGCCGCGAGGCAGGGGCATCGCCTGAGTTCGTCCACGTCCTGAACGGTTCCGGCTTGGCCGTGCCCCGGCTGATGGTCGCGGTGCTGGAAACCTACTGGCGCGACGGCTTCGTCGAGGTGCCGACCGCCCTCATCCCCTACATGGGAACCGACAAGATCGAGGCTCCGGCGAACTCTCCGTTCTAGACTAGACGGCCAGGCCGACCCATGTCTGTTCGCACGTGCCGACGTACCGGCTCGCGCGAGCCTCTGGGCGACGAGCCGCCGGTCGCACAATGTGCTCTCCGATCACCCGCCCGAACTCTACCGGGACGGCGTTGCCGATTTGGCGGTATTGCTCGGACAAGGGGCCGGTGAATACCCAGTCGTCGGGGAATGTCTGGATGCGGGCGTATTCGCGGACGCTGAGGGGGCGCAGGGCGGTGGGGTGGGCGAGGAGAGTCGCGGGCATCGTGGGCGAGGTGGTCAGGGTCGGTGACGGCTCGTCCCAGGCCAGGCGGCGGTAGAAGCCGACGCGGCCGCCGGTGGCGGTCAGGGCCCCACCCATAGATTCGGGCCAGTCTTCAGGTGGCAGATCGCGCCAGTTCTCGCCCGGGCCGAGCATAGGGAGGAAGATGCGCTGTTTGGGTCTGAGCGAGGCCCAAGGGCCTGGCTCGCCGAGGCCGGTGAGAGCGTCGCGCAAGGTGCGCAAAGGTGGTTGGCTAGGGCCGCCGTGGGTCGGAGAAAGATGGGGGACGCGGCGGTCCAGGTCGGCGATGAGGACGACACGCTCGCGAACCTGCGGGACGCCGAAGCGGCTGACGTCGTAGAGGTCGAAGCTAACGTTGTATCCCGCCAGGGCAAGCTTGTCGAGCACCAACCACAGCGCGCCGCCGGGCTTGTGCTCCTCTCTCTTCTCGACGCCGGGACGCGCCGAGTGGGGCACGTGGGTCAGCGGCGCCGAGAGCAGGCCACGGACGTTTTCGATGACGATCGTCTTGGGTTCAAGCGCGGTGGCGAGGTCGACGAAGTGGAGGAAGACGTTGCCCCGGTCGTCGTTCAGCCCTTGGCGGCGGCCAGCGGTCGAGAAAGCCTGGCACGGCGGGCCACCGACGACGGCGTCGAGCCTCTGGTGTCCGACGTGACGGCGCAGGACGCCCGGGTCGATCGAACGGATGTCGCCCTCAAAGAGCGGCAGGCGCGGGCGGTTGGCACGGATCGTCGCCAGGCAGTGCCGGTCGATCTCATTGGCCCCAAGGCATTCCCAGCCTGCGCGTTCCAGGCCAAGGTCAAGCCCCAGAGCTCCACTGAAGAAGCTGAGGTAGCGCATCGTCCCTGATTGTCATCGGCCATCCTGGCCTCGCCGAGCGTCGGTGCGACGTCGACTAGAAACGAACTATACCTTCAGAGGACGATGTGAAAGATGACGTACAAGATCTGGATGACGATGTCCAACAAGCAAACGCCGAGTTCAATACGCCTTTCAGTCTGCTTGGAGCAGATTTCTCTGTTCCAGAAGGCATCGTTGGGGCCGAACTTCATGCCAATCTCTTGGCCTTTGCCACTTCTTTGAATGCAACTAGGACAAAGGCTAGAAGCAATGTGACCAGACCAGCGGCATAGCCCCAGCCGTAGTACTTGACACCATTCAGCAGCCAGCCAAGGCTACTGACCGATTGCATGACCTGCAGCCAGAGAGGCAACTTTGAAGGACTCTCTGGCTCGGGCATCGCGACTCACCTGATCGTCCGCGAATCAACCGGGATCGGCTGTCGCTGCACGGCCCGCTGGCTTCGCCGCCAGATCGCCCAGACCGTCAGGGCAATACTGATCGGCACGACGAACGCGTCGTCGATCCAGCCGAGGACGGGGATGACGTCGGGGATCAAGTCGACTGGAGACGCGCCATAGGCCAGGCCGATGACCGCCGGCAGGAGCGACAACCAAGGGAACGGCCCTTTTGCTTTCATATCTCGTGTGACGACAACGGGCCGTCCGCGTTGCAGGGGACCCACGCCGGTAACCTGGCGGCATGAACTACCGCCCCTACGGCCGCACCGGCGTCGACATCTCGGAGAACTCCTTTGGCGCGTGGGCCATCGGGGGCACGTGGGGCGAGGTGGACGACACCGAGTCGATGGCCGCCCTCCACGCCGCGCTGGACAACGGGGTCAACTTCATCGACACCGCCGACGTCTACGGCGACGGTCGCAGCGAGCGCTTAATCGCCCGGCTACGGAAGGAGCGTCCGAGTGATCCGTTCTTTGTCGCCACCAAGGCCGGCCGCCGCCTGGATCCTCACATCGCCGAGGGCTATTGCGCGGAGAAGCTGGAGCCCTTCATCGACCGATCACGGGCGAACCTGGAGATGGATACCCTCGACCTCGTCCAACTCCATTGTCCGCCCACTGACGTGTACTACGACCCCTCGGTCTTCGAGTTTTTGGAGGAGATGGTCCAGGTCGGCAAGATCAAGCACTGGGGCGTCAGCGTGGCGCGGGTTGAGGAGGGACTCAAGGCCATCGAGTATCCGGGGTGCCAGTCGGTGCAGATCATCTTCAATGTCTTCCGCCAGCGGCCTGCAGACCTGTTCTTGTCTCGGTGCCTGGAGAAGCAGGTCGGCGTCCTGGCCCG
>JAFDWT010000081.1:20609-51715 GCA_018268335.1 Armatimonadota bacterium
AACCGCGAGGGCGAGTGGTTCGACAAAGGCGAGACGTTCTCGGGTGTGCCCTACGAAGTGGGCCTCCAAGCGGTCGAAGAAATCCGCGCCGCTCTGCCCGAAGGGCTGCCAATGACCGAGTTCGCCCTCCGATGGATCCTGGAGCACCCTGGCGTCACCGCCGCCATCCCTGGCGGCAAGCGACCGTCGCAAGTGGCGGAAAACTGTGCCGCCAGCGGCAAGGAGAGCCTCAGTCCCGAACTTTATGCTCGCGTCGGAGCGATCTACGACACACTGATCAAACCGCACGTCCACGACCGGTGGTGAGGGAATCCGGAACCGCCCCCTAGCCCCCTCCTCCCGCCGGAGCGGCAAGAGGGGGAACCTGGAAGGGCCAGCTCTAGAAAGACGCCGAACCTACGACTAGCTCCCGAAGAAACTCGACGTCAACAGCTTCCATCGAACCGACGACCACATCGGCCATGGAAAAGTCGTAGGAAAGGGTGATGGCATTGGGGACGGCCACTGCCTTCATGCCGGCCCGCTTGGCGGCCAGGACGCCGTTGGTGGAGTCCTCCAGTGCCACGCTCCAGGCTGGGTCGGCGCCCAGGAGGGCACAGGCGGCCAGATAGAGGTCGGGGGCCGGCTTGGGCTCGTGGTCGTCGCGGGTGACGACAACGGCAAAGTGGTCGAGTATGCCGAACCGGCCTAGGTGGCCTTCTACCCAGGCGCGGCGCGAACTGGAGGCGACGCCGATGGGGACACCTTCCGTCAAAAGCCTTTCGATCAAGGTCTCGACGCCGGGGAGTGTCGGCAGCCCGTCGTTTAGCCGGTCGCGGCGTGCCGCCCACTCGGCGTAGGTCGCCTCCCGGTCAAGGGACAGGCCAGATAGGGAGACCAGATGGTCAAAGGCATCGAAGGCGGTGGGGCCGGCGCCGACGGCCTTGGCCCACTCGTCGGGGTGCAGGACGCAACCGTAATCGGCATAGACCGACTGCCAGCCAGCATATTCGTTCGACTCCGTGTCGGCGATCAGGCCGTCGAAGTCGAAGACGACTGCCTGCAACATCGTCAGTCGTTCAGTTCCTTGGCTTTTTCGAGGTCGAGCTCGACAGGCAGGGCGACTTTGAACGTCGATCCCTTGCCGACTTCCGATTCGGCCCAGACTCGGCCCAGGTGCACGTGCTCGACCAGGTGCTTGACCAGGTAGAGCCCGAGGCCTGTGCCGTAGATCTTGCGGTTGTCCTCGTTGTTGACCCGGTGGAACCGTTCAAAGACCTTCGCCAAGTGGTCGGCGGGGATGCCGATGCCGTGATCCTCGATGCCAAAGACGACATCGTCGCCCTCGCGCTTCACGTGGACGGTGACGTCGCCGCCCTCGGGTGAATACTTGATCGCGTTGTTGAGGAGGTTGGTGAGGACTTGGTCGACCTTGTCCTCGTCGCCGATCAGGCTCGTCGGCATGTCCGTTGAGTCGTATTTGAGCTTGACCTCGTGGCGATGCGATGCTTGGTTCTGCACTCGGACGACCTTTTCAACGAGTGGCATGAGCTCGAACCTGGTGTAGTTCGGCTTCAGTGATTCGCCGGCTTCGATGCGGGCGGTGTTCAGCAAGTCGTCGATCAGGCGGCGCAGGCGGTCGCACTCGCTGACGACGATGCCCAAGAACTCCTTGCTTTCGTCCTTGGAATAGATGTTGTCGTCCAGGCCCTCGAGGAGCGTGCTGCTGAAGCCTTTGATGGCAGTCAGCGGAGTGCGTAGCTCGTGAGAGGCCATGGCGACGAAGCTCGACTTCATCTTGTCGATGTTCTTGGCTTCGGTGACGTCGTTGAAGATGACGACAAAGCCCAAGTTCTTGCCGTCTTCGTTGCGGACGGACGCGCCCTGGACGGTGTAAATCCGCTCGACACCGTGGAAGTCCAAGTTGATCTCGAACGGGTCAGGCTCGTTGCCGGCCGCGCCAGCGACCATAAATGCATTAAGCGTCGCCTCGGGAAAGACTTCTGAGACGTGTTGGCCGACGGTGTCACCGGCCAGGCGGAAGATCGACCGGGCGCTCTGGTTGATCTGGCTGACGCGGGCTTCGGGGGAGATGAGCACAAGGCCGCTGGTCAGGCTTTCGAAGGTCTGCAGGAGCTCTTCGCGCTCTTCGACGACCTTCTTGTACAGCTGCAGGTTGGCGATGATCGAGCCAACGTTGCGGGCCATGCGCTCGAGCAGGCGCACGTCCTCGTCGTTGAAATCTTCGCCGTGGCGCTTGTTGAAGGCGTGCAAGACACCGATGGTGGTGCGGTCGACGATCCGGTTCTCTTCGTCGCGTCGCTCGATGATGAGGGGGACGGTGATGCCGTTCTGGACGTGCAGGAGGGCGACGAGGTCTTTGCGGGTGCGGGGGTCGTCGTCGGCGGAGTGGAAGATCAGCGCTTCGCCGTCGCGGAAGACTTGGCCGGTGATCCCTTGGGTCGCACGGACCTTGAACTTGTCGAGCTTGCTCTCCTCGACGCCATAGGCCGGTGGAATGGCGATCAGCTCGCCCAGTTCGGCCTGATAGAACATGATGACGATCTTCTCGGCCTGCAGGATCATGGCGATCCGCTGGACCAAGCGCCGGAGGGTGACGTCGCCCTCTTGGATGCTGGCGATCTCGCTGGCCGACTCCATTGGCACTGGCGCAGGGGCGGCGTCGCCTGCCTGCTTTGGCCTCGCCACCTCGGCCGAACGCAAGCTCTGGTTCTCTGCCTCAAGCTCGGCGATACGCTGTTGAAGAGCCTCTAACCCCTCGGGCCCGTCAGGTGCGTTCTGTCCACTCATAGGTTCGCTCAAGGGTCGGTTTGCGCAGAGCGCGAGTCCAGAAGGATACCCCGGCGGGTCCCGGTCCCATTGGTCTGGCAGTCCTGCTGGCTGGTCCTCAGGTTCGGTTTTCTCGTGCGCCAAGACTATAATCTCCGTATGTCGGACCACTTGGAGGAGATGCCGCTGTTCCCGCTGAACACGGTGGTGTTTCCCCACGCCGACCTCCAGGTCCATGTCTTTGAAGAAAGATATCGGGAAATGGTTCGCAACTGCGTGCAATACGACACAGGCTTCGGGGTCGTCCTGATCCGTTCGGGCCAAGAAGTCGGCGGTGCAGCTGAGCCCTACATGGTCGGCACGGCGGTCCGGATCGTCAAAGTGCAGACCTATGAGGACGGCAAGATGGACGTCCACGTCCGCGGCCAGCGCCGGTTCCGCATCCGACGGCTGGACGAGTCGCGCAGTTATTTGGTCGGGCACGTGGAACCGGTCGTGGAGCTTGAGGTGGAGGACTCGCCTCAGACCGAAGAGCTTGTCGAGCGGGTTCGCCGGTCAGTCCACGAGCTGCTGGAAGGCCAGTTCGCGAAGCTGGACGTCAAGGTCACGTCGATCCGCTTGCCGGTGGACGCGACAGACTTGTCATTCGTCGTCGCTAACCTGTTGCACTGCGAGAACATCCGCAAGCAGCATTTGTTGGAAACCACGGACACCACTGACCGGATCGCCGAGATGCTGCCGATCCTGGAGCAGCAGATCATAGAGGCGGCCGAGGAAGACGTGCCCGAGTCGCCGACAAACTTCCGACTGACGACCCAGCACTTCGACGACATCATTTCGTCGAATTGACGCTATGGTGCTGTTGGCACAGTTTCAGTGTCGAGAATAGTCGTGAGAACACCCCGTCTTTTCTGCGCAGGCAGGAATCCAGCTCTGTTCTATTCAAGTCCGTTTCCGCTACTAGAAGATTGAAGCGGACCGTACTGGCTCGGAAGGCTAGATTCCTGCCTTCGCAGGAATGACGATCTGTTGATGTCTGCTTGCGTCTGAACAAGACAGCCTAGTCGTGCGCGTTGCGGCCCATTCCGGCCACCGCCATAGCGCGGCGGGTGGCGCGGTGGGCGGTCGGCCAGTCGGCGGCGGTGTATTCGATGGTGAAAGCGTCCAAGCGTCGCCAGCCGTCCAGCAAGCAGGCGGCGTCGGTCTCCTCGCTGCGGTTGTGTTCGAGCTTGACTGTCACTGGAAGCCGGTAGGTTAGCGGCGAGGCTGCCATCTCGCGTACCGCGGCAGCCACTGCGGACTCGATCAAAGGCCCCGTCACCGATGGGTGCAAAAGCCGGCCCATGTAGCGGCCGATGCCGTGCTTGACGACGGCGGTTTTCAAACCTGCCACAAGGGATGCTGCCTCGGCACAACCCGCCGCGTCGCTGGAAACGAAGACCAGCGGTACGCCGTAGTGACCTGCTGTTGCGGCCGAGAGGCCGATCTCGCCAGTCTCGACGCCGTTGACCCAGCATCGGTGGACCATGCCACTGATCGTGTGCTCCATGATCCCGTGCAGAGTCCCGGCCATGCCGTGGTAGCCCACCAGCATCGCTGCGTCGAAGCTGCTGTCGATGCCTTCCATCATGCCGTCGGCCCCGCTGCCGTGGCCGCTCATCAGCTCCACACCTGGCTCCAGTTCGTCGATGAGCAAGTTCTTGCTGTTGCCGTGGCTGTCTTTGACGAGAATGTAGTCGGCACCGGCGGCAAGGGCGCCGCGGATCGCGGCGTTCACGTCGTGGGTCATCATGCGGCGGGCGAAGGCCCAATCGTAGCAGCCCGAGTTCGGCCCTCCGGTCTGCGACCAGCTGACGGTGCCAGTGGTGCCCTCGATGTCGGCGGAAATGTAGACCCTCATGGTTTGTCGTCCTGGACGCTCACGCTCTCAAAGTGCCACTTCGGCCCCATGGTCATCCGCGCCACTTCGACGTCGGCGACCGCCTTCTTCTTGCTGCCGGGCACGTGGACGCGGAGCTTGACCACTTGCCACATCGAATCCTTCCTCTCGCTGGTGAAGGAGTTATAGCTCTCGACCGTAACCTTGCCCGCTGCTTCGCCGTAGGCTTCCTTCCACTTCTGCCAATCTGCGGCCTGGGGGCGTTTGGTGTCGACTTCGGCGTTCCAGTTGGCGTCGACGGCTTCACCAGACCACTGCCCAAACGTTGAGTCGGCACCGGTCATAGCGAACTCCTCAGCGCGCATCCGGATCTTGCCGTGTGTGTCGAACCAGACGATCAGCATCCCCGCCAAGGGAAAGGCCAGGAAGAAGCTGACTAGCAACGCTGCCTTCCACTTCGCCATCAGACGCCCACCTTAGCGCGGACCGTCGCAAAGAGCATCCATTGGGCGCCAGTGAGACACACCATCACTGCCACTTTGGCCCAAAACGCTCCGCGTCCGAAGAGCCGTCTCATGTCCGTCTTGGCCACCAGGTAGAGGCCAAACACGGCGACACCGATCAGCCCCCAGTTGTTGATGGGCCGGAACGGGAGG
Organism: Armatimonadota bacterium; assembly: GCA_018268335.1. GTDB lineage: Bacteria > Armatimonadota > Fimbriimonadia > Fimbriimonadales > Fimbriimonadaceae > JAHBTB01. The sequence goes on from JAFDWT010000081.1 coordinate 25,914, forward strand.
TCGTCCAGTCTGTAGACCGCCCCATGCAGGGCCTTGAGGGCGATCAGGAGCTCTGCCCAGCAGGCCAGGATGCCCGCTGCGGCGAGCGAGGCCAGTATCGTTTCCGGCCCATAGCGACGGAACGGACGGACGAACCACCAAGCCATCGTGGCCAGGACCAAGAGGTCGACCGTGAAGCCGATGGCATGGACAGCGGCGACTCCTGGCGTCTGGCTGTAGTAGCGGACAGCGGTCTGGACGCCCTCCAGGTTTTTCAAATAGGCGAGGTCGGTGGCAAACAGGACGGTGACCGCCAGCCCGAAGAGCCAGTCTTTGCCGCCTGGCCCTTGGCCAGTGCGGGGCTCCTCAGGCAGGCGGTCGTCGATGCTCATGCCTGGAGCTCGGTGGCTGGCATGGCCTCCGGCCTGACGCCGGCGATGACCGGCGCGATGTGGCGGCCCAGGTCGCTGGCCTCGTGCACGGCATGCATGACGTCCAGGAGGTGGGCGGCCAATTGTCCGCTGGCCCGGTGCGCTCGGCCCGACTGGATGGCCAGAGCCATGTCCAGGACGCCGACGCCACGGCTGTTTTCCGAGTAGGGACGCTTGACTTCGATCTCTGTGAAATCATCCTCACCCTGCCGCTTCAGCAGAACCGGGCCGCCGAAGGTGTTGGGGTCGGGCACGCGGATCATCCCTTTGGTGCCATAGACGTCAATGTTCGGATAGCCGCCCGACGCCATGGTGTCGAAGCTGGTGGTGAGCTGGGCAACGGCACCGCCGGCGAAGTCGATGATGCTGTGGATGTGGGTCGGGGTCTCAACGTCGATCACGAGGCCTTCGTTGCCCTTGCTGCTGGCGACGCGCTGCTTGAGGGCAGTTTTGGTCGATCCTGTCACGCGGCTGACGGGGCCGAGAAGGGTGACGAACGCAGACAAGTAGTAGGGGCCCATGTCGAAGAGCGGGCCGCCGCCCTTCTTGTAATAGAAGACCGGGTTGGGGTGCCAGGTTTCGACGCCCGAACCCATCATCCAACCTTGGGCGCTGACTAGGTCGCCGATCTCGCCGTTGTCGATGAGTTCTCGAGCGGTCTGGGTGCCAGCTCCCAACACCGTGTCCGGGGCGCAACCGACGCGGACGCCCTTGCTCTCGGCGAGGGCGAGAAGCTCTTGGGCCTCGGCTCGCTCGACCGTCAGCGGTTTTTCGTTGTAGACGTGCTTGCCCGCGTTGACCGCTTGCATCGCCACTTGGTGGTGGGCGGCGGGGATCGTCAGGTTCAAAACGATCTCGATTTCGGGGTCAGCAAGCATCTCTTCGAGGCTGTACGCCTTGGCGACGCCGTGCTCGGCTGCTTTCTCTTTTGCACGGTTCAGGTCGAGGTCGGCGACGGCGGCGACTTTGGTTTGCGCGTAGCTCGTGAGATTCTTGAGATAGATACCGCTGATGTTGCCGCATCCGACAATCCCGACAGACGTTTGGTGCATGGGCCGATTCTGGGGGACGCTTAGCCCCGGTCACGGGACCTGGCGAATCTATAATCACCTCGATTTGCCCACCCTGTACGACATTCTGGGCGTACCTCCGCGAGCTGATGAAAAGGAGGTCCGTACTGCTTACCGCAAGCTGGCGCGGACGTTCCACCCGGATCTGAACCCCGATCCCAAGGCCCACGAGCGCATGGCGCAAATCAACGTGGCGTTTGAAGTGCTCAGCGACCCGGTGCGCCGGATGGAGTACGACGCCAGCATTGGTGAGACGGGCCATGCCGAACCGGACCAAAGAGTGACGTCACGGCGACATCGGGCTGTCGTAGCGACCATTGCCCGACGGCTGCGCGACCACAAGACTCCTGTTTATGCAATGGGATTCGCTCCGGGCTCAAACAGGTTGGCCACAGCGAGCTTTGACAATGAGGTGATTTTTTGGTCGCCGAACTACGAATACCCAGATTCGCGGGTGCGCTTGGAAGGTGGCGCGGTCAGCGCTATGAGCGTGCAAGGCCCAGAGAAGGCCGTGCTCGCGGGCAGCACCGAGCAGAGCCTGGCTTGCTGGCGGGTCGACAAGGGACGCGTCGACGTGTGGCGGTCGACCCCCAAGGACTGGGTGTGCTGTCTGGCCCCGTCTCCCGACGGAGAAAGCTTGGCCCTGGGCAGCGTCGACAACGTGATGCGTGTCGTGCGCGTGTCGGACGGTCAGGTGCGGTTTAGCGGTCACACCCATTTGGAGTCGGTGACGGCGCTGGCCTGGAGCGCCGATTCGGCTCGGCTGGCCACCGGCTCTGCCGACGCGACGGTCAAGGTCTGGTGCGGGCTGACTGGGCGGGAGCTGCTTTCCCTGCAAAACGTTCGGTCCACCGTCACAGCCATCGCGTTCAGCCCAGACCAGCGGTGGTTGGCCGTCGCCGCTGTCGATCTGTCGATCCGCGTCTTTTCGGTGGCTGACGCTTCGTTGAAGAAGACGTTCTTCGGTCATCAGCGGCCGGTAGAGGCTTTGGCTTTCCACCCGCGCAACTGGCTCTTGGCTTCGGGCAGCCGCGACGGCAGCGTCGGGCTGTGGAACGCGCGGAACGGCACCGGCCACGGCAGGATCGAGGCTTCGCACCAACCGATCTCGTCGGTGGCCTTTTCTCCCGACGGTGTCGCGTTGGTGGCCGCCGGATTGGACAAGACCTTGCGGGTTTGGTCGCTGAGCACTCCGGAGACCGAAGAGTAGTTCAGGGCCCGCTGAGATAGACGAGCTTGGCGACAAGCCGCTCGCCTCGGCGCTGCTCTTGTCGGACGACACCGATGCCGGGGGCCAGCCAGAGCAGGGCCTCGTCACCGTTGGAGAACTTGACTTCGGCTAGGGTGACGTCGATCGTCCGGTTGCCGACCGTCTCCTTGGCCTTCTTATTGACAAGTGTCGCCGTCATGGACTTGGCGCCGAACCCCGAGTCGACGCTGCCGCTCCATTCGACCGGCTTTGAGTCGCTAATAGGATCGACGAGCGGGAGGGGAGGGCGGTAATTGGTTCCGCTCAGTTCGGCGGCGACGAGGCGCGAACCGTCCCAAGCCATCCTGCTCTCTCCAGCGCCACCGCGCAAGGACCAACCAGCATACGGCCCAACAGACGTCGGCCCGACGACTTTGATTTCTTGCACCCCTGAAGTCAATCCTGAAGTGACCTGGTATTGCCAGACCTTGCCGGCTTCCAGCGGCATCAAGGCACCGGCGCTTCCACGGCAGCCGACCACAACCAGTGCCGCCAGGGCGACGAAAAACCTCAGACCGCCTCCAGCTTGGCAAGGCTCTGCACGAGCTTTTTGACCCCTGTGCCGCCTGGGAAGGCGACGGTGATCTCGGCGTCGGACTTTAGCGGGGCGCAGGAGATGACGACGCCTTCGCCGAACTTGCGGTGGGTCACCTTTTGGCCAATGGTGAAAGGCGGGTTCCAGGCCACTTTGGGCTTGGGCGTCTCTTCGACAGGGGCGTACTCGGTGTAGCTGCCGTTACGCTCCTGCCGCAGCGACCGGACAGCGGCCATCGCTGGCATGCCGGTGCCCTCCATTGGTTCGGTCAGCGATTGGGGGACGTCTTGGAGGAACCGCGACGGCGGGTTGAAATTGGCTTGGCCGTAAGTAGACCGCTTGCGGGCGCATGTGAGATACAGCTCCTCTCGGGCTCGAGTCATGCCGACGTAGGCTAGCCGCCGCTCTTCTTCCAGCTCGGTGTCCGAACCCAGGGCGCGGTTGTGGGGGAAGACGCCCTCTTCCAGTCCGACGAGAAAGACGACGGGGAACTCCAGGCCCTTGGAGGAGTGGAGCGTCATCAGGGTGACGGCGTCGCCTTCCTCTTGCAGAGAATCCACATCGGAGACCAGGGCGACGCCTTCGAGGAAGTTGCCAAGGTTGCGTTCCTCTGGGTTCGTTGCGGCGTCGTACTGCGCGGTGACGTTGACAAGCTCTTGCAGGTTCTCGAGCCTGCTCTGTGCCTCTTCCGTTCGCTCGGCGCGGAGTTCGTCTAGGTAGCCCGAGGCGTTCAGGATGTGCTTGAGCACCGGCGTGATCTCACCACCTTCGGCCAGCATCTGCCCGTCTTCGATCACTTTGGTGAACTGCCGGACACCCATCAAGGTCTTCTTAACCAGAGTCTGTTCCAGCCTGGTGTCGCACAGGGCTTGGAACAAGGTCAGATTGTGGGCAGTGGCAAACTCCTCAGCCTTTGTCAGGGCGCCTGCACCGACTCCACGGGCAGGGGCGTTGACGACGCGCTTGACGCTGACGGTGTCGGATGGGTTCCAAACGACGCGCAGGTAGGCGACCAGGTCTTTGACCTCCTTGCGCTCATAGAACCTCTGGCCGCCGATGAGGACGTGGGGTACCCGGTGAGCCAGGAAGGCTTCTTCCACCGCCCGCGACTGGGCGTTGGTGCGGTAGAGCACGGCGAAGTCGCCCCACTTGCGGCGATCTTGCCGCACCTCCCGCATGATCGTGTCGGCGGCGAGCACGGCCTCGTCGTTCTCTGAGCCTGCCTCGCCGAACCGGATCGGTGCACCATCGTTGTTCTCGGTCCACAGCTCCTTGTCGTTACGGCTGCGGTTGTGGCGGATGACGGCGTGGGCGGCAGCCAGGATCTTCTTCGTGGACCGGTAGTTTTGGGCCAGGGTGACGATCTTCGCGTCTGGATGGTCGCTGCCAAAGCGCATCATCAGCGAGACGTCGGCCCCGCGCCAGCCGTAGATGGACTGGTCGTCGTCGCCGACGATGGTGATGTTCCGGTGCTTGGCCGCCAGGCGGTCGGCGATGGTGTACTGGGCCAGGTTCACGTCCTGATATTCGTCGACCAAGACGTGGAGGAACCGGTCTTGCAGCTTTTCGCGGACTTCCTGCGCTTCGTTCAGCAGGCGCACGGTCTTGAAAAGGATGTCGTCGAAGTCGAGGGCGTTGGCTCGGGTGAGGGCCCGGTTATATTCAGCGTAGATGGAGCCGACGATCTTCTCGAAATAGCCGCCCGCCTCGCGTTGGTAGGCATCTGGGCTGAGCAGTTTTTCTTTGGCCCGGCTGATTTCGGCGAGAACGGCGCGGGGCTGCAAGGAGCGGTCTTCGAGTCCCTTGTTCTTCAGAAGGTCTTTGACCAGGCCCATTTGGTCGGCGTCATCGTAGACGACGAAATTGTTGTCCAGCCCGATGGCGTTGCCGTCGACGCGCAGAATCCTTGCGCAGACGGAGTGGAATGTGCCCATCCACAGGCCGCCGGCCCGTGGGCCGACCATGTCGGCGACGCGCTCCTTCATCTCTCTAGCGGCCTTGTTCGTGAAGGTCACAGCTAGAACCCGGTGCGGAGGCACGCCCTCGGCGAGGATACGGGCGATGCGGCAGGTGATGACGCGCGTCTTGCCCGACCCGGCGCCCGCGACGACCATCAGCGGGCCGCCGCTGTACTCGACGGCGTCGCGCTGCTGGGGGTTCAGGGTGTCGACGTCGAAGGGGACAGTGGACATCTGCCCACATGATATGCCATCCGCCAGAGTCTTTGCCAGGCCGCCGACAACCGGTATAGGCCCCAAAAGATGTAACATAGGGGAGAAGTCAAGGCGTCTGTCTGTTAGAGTCGCATTCTAGGCGCGCCCGCTTCGCCGCGGGGATCGGAGACCAGTACATGAAGAGATTTGTCGCAGTGGCGTTGGTGATGGGTTTGATGGGCATGGCCCTGGCCCAAGGCACGTTCACGATCCGCAGGCCCTTGGACGGCTCGACCGTCCGCGAGACTGTCAAAGTCCGGGTGCCTAAGAACAGCATTCCCGATAACGGTTACCTTGGCGTCGTCGTCAACGGCAAGTTCCTGGAAGCTGTAATGCCCGAGGTCGACGGCCAGGACTACGTTTATGACCTGGACACCAAGGCGCGTGGCATCGCCGACGGCCCGCTCAACATCGAGATGGTCCTTTACCAGGACATGGGCGAAGGCCGCAAGCCGCAAGTGCTCAACCGCTCTTCCGTGAAGGTGACACTGGACAACCACACCAGCATCGCCGTGAGCGAGGAAGGCCGACGCCTGCGCTACAAGTTCAAGCCAGGCAGCGAGTGGGTCTACAACATCAAGGAGTCGATCAGCCTTGCGCAAGTGACTCAAGCCCAGGCACAACTGGGCAGCCGGGCATACGAGTCCATCCTGCGCGACGAAGACTTGCGACTGCTCTACGCGGTCGACAACGTCTACTCCGGCTCGGAAGGCAAAGAGGGACTTGTCCGCATGCAGCCTCTGCCGGAGAAGAACAAAGATTACGCCATGCTGACCGTCCGGGGTGACACCGAGCCGTCGAAGGTGATGGACTATGACATGCACCCGGTTTATATGCGGGTGACCGACACCGGTCGAGAAGTCTTCGGCTCGCTGCCGTCTTACTTCCCCATGGAGGGGACTTCGGGCGAGTCGTTCCGCACCGACCTCTTCGCCGTCCTGCCGCTGCCGGTACTGCCCACCAAGGCGGTCAAGCCGGGCGACGTGTGGCAGGGTTCCTTCCTCTTTGGCGCCTATGACCTGGCCAAAAAGGACGAGATCGACAAGCTGACCCAAGCTCTGCCGGGCAAAGCTGTTTTCGAGGGCGTCGAGTGGCAGCACGGTATCCCCTGCGCCAAGCTGCGCACGACGGTCGCCGTCGGCGCGAAGGACTTGAAGGACGTCTCTAACCTAGGCCTGCAACAGGGCCAGGCGAGCAGCGTGAAGATCGAGAGCCTGGTCTGGCTCGCGATGGACCGTGGCCAGGTGATCCGTCAGGAACTCGTCCTCAGCCAAGAATCGCTGGTCGATGTGGCCGTGAACACGGGTGGCGGCGGCGGTTTCGGTGGCCCGTCGGGTGCCGCGACCGGTGGCAAGGGTGGTCGCATCGGCGGCGGTGGCAACGCCTTCGGCGGCGAAGCCGGCGACATCGACCGGCCTGGTCTCCCGTCGTTCTCTCTGAACCCGCAGGTCGGACCTGACGGCGGCGTGACACTCTTCCAGCAGCGCGGCGGCGCCCGCGGCGGACGCCAAGGCGGCCCACCGGCTGGGTCGGTGCCTCCCGGAACCTTTGGTGCCCCCGGTCGACAGGGTCCTGGCGGGTTCTCTGGCCCCGGCGGCTTCTCTGGGCCGGGTGCTGGCGGAGGTGCTGGTGCCGGTGGCGGACAGGCCACTCAGAAGCAGATCGTCCGGATCAGTGCGACGATCATCATGGAACTAGAGAGCTGATCTCAGTTCAAGCACAATAGAGGGCCATGCCCCTCAAAATGGAGCCCAAGCCGCGGAACTTCTCTGGTGACCCAGAGGAGTTCCGCGCGACTTTGGGCGAGCACATGGAGGAGCTCCGCGGACGCATCTTGCGCTCAGCGGTGGCGCTGACTATCGGCGGTGTGATCGGATGGTTCTTGTATCCGCCGGTGCTGGCCGTGTTTCGAGGCGTCATCAACCGCGCGGCGGCGCACTCCAAGGTCACCATCGACTGGAAGTACTTGGACCTCACCCAGCCGTTTATGCTCCATTTCAAAATGGCGCTGTACATCGGGTTGGTACTGGCCCTGCCGTACATCGTCAGCGAGTTGTGGGGATTCATCAAACCGGGGCTGAAGCCGCATGAGATCCGCCCGTTTCGAGTGGTCGTTCCGATCAGTTTCGTCCTATTCGCCATCGGAATCAGTGTCGGGTTTGTGATTCTCGACCCGACCTTCCAGTGGTTCCTGTCCTTTGCCTCGGAGACTCCAGGGTTCGGTATCGTACAGCAACCGTCTGAGCTGATCTTCTTCTCGCTCAAGATGCTCTTGGCGTTTGGTCTTGGGTTCCAATTGCCCCTGGTCGTGTTCTTCTTGACCAAGATCGGCTTGGTCTCGCCGCAGTTTTTGATGCGGTATTGGAAGCAGTCGACCGTCGGTGTGTTTGTCGTCGCCATGATCGTCACGCCCAGTGGCGACCCGTTCAGCATGCTGGCGATGGCCATCCCCATGTCGCTGCTGTTCTTCGCCAGCGTATTGGCGGCCAACATGACGACTCGCACCAAGCGCGAAGAGAACGACGTCCTGAACAACCTCGACTGAGGCTAAACGAGCCTCGCTGGTATCCTGCCTTCGCATGATCGTAGTGATGCAGCTGGGGGCCAGCCAGGGCCAGATCGACACTGTGTGCGAAGTGATCCGCCGCCACGGAGCCGAACCCTTGGTGATGCCGGGCGAAGACCGCCTGGCTATCGGCGTGCCGGCCGCTTTGTCCCAAGACCAGCGCGTCAGTCTGGAGACTGCGCTTGGGCTGGTCGAAGGTGTCAGCAAGGTCACGCAGACCAGCAGCCCCTACAAGCTGGCGAGCCGGGAGTTTTATCCCGAGTCGACCCAAGTGACGGTCAAGGGCGTCCAGATCGGCAGCGACACGTTTGTCGTCATGGGTGGGCCGTGCTCGGTGGAGTCTTACGAGCAGTTCCGCGCCTCAGCGGACATGGTCAAGTCGGCTGGTGCGCACATCTTGCGAGGCGGCGCGTTTAAGCCGCGGACCTCGCCGTACTCCTTCCAAGGTCTGCAGCAAGAAGGCTTGAAGATCATCAAGCAGGTGTCCGAGGAGACCGGCCTGCCGACGATCAGCGAGGTCATGTCGGCCGACATGGTCGAGTCGGTCGCCGCCCATGTGGACATCCTCCAGATCGGCGCCAGATCGATGCAGAACTTTCCCCTGCTGATCGAGGCCGGCAAGTCGATGGCGCCTGTTTTCCTCAAGCGCGGCCCGAGCGCGACGGTCGACGAGTTCTTGTTGGCCGCCGAATATGTGCTCAGCCAGGGCAATCCTAACGTGATCCTTTGCGAACGTGGCCTCATGGCATTTGACCGGGCCTACACGCGCAATATCTTGGACCTGGCGGTCGTGCCAGTGCTGCAAGAAAGCAGCCACCTGCCGGTGGTCGTCGACCCTTCGCACGGCACCGGGGTCGCCCGGTACGTCGCACCGATGGCCAAGGCCGCGTTGGTGGCCGGAGCGGACGGCATCATGGTGGAGACGCATCCCGATCCAAAGGCCGCCCTGAGCGACGGGTCGCAAGCCCTCGACCCGACGCAGTTCGCTGCGCTCTTGGCGGACTTGCGGCGGATCGCCCCGGTGGTCGGCAAGCGACTCTGAGGCCGACCATCCCGACGCGCGAACCTAGAGGCCGGTAAAATCCGCCCGAATTCGACGGCCCCTATGGACCAGTCCCACATCCGCAACTTCTGCATCATCGCGCACATCGACCACGGTAAATCGACCCTTGCGGACAGGATCCTCGAGGCGACCGGGGCGGTTCGCGGCACCGCGCAAGAGCAGAGCCTGGACACCATGGAGCTGGAGCGCGAGCGCGGCATCACCATCAAGATGACCGCCGTGCGGATGAACTACACGGCTAAGAACGGCCAGACGTACCAGTTCAACCTGATCGACACACCAGGCCACGTCGACTTCACCTACGAGGTCAGCCGGGCGCTCTATGCCTGCGAAGGCGCGCTATTGCTGGTGGATGCGACTCAAGGCGTCGAGGCACAGACGATCGCCAACGCCAGCATGGCGATGAACCAGAACTTGACGATCATTCCGGTGGTCAACAAGATGGACCTGCCGCACGCCGACCTGACGATGGCGCAGGAAGAGATCGAGAACGCCCTAGCCCTCGACGCCACCGATGCTATTCCCTGCAGCGCCAAGACCGGCCTGGGGCTAGAGGACATTCTAGAGGCGGTGGTGGAGCGAGTGCCGCCCCCGTCGGGCGACCCGGCGGCGCCGCTGAGAGCGTTGATCTTTGATTCGCACTTCGACAGCTATCAAGGGGCGGTGGCCTATTGCCGCGTCCGCGACGGTTCGGTCAAACCAGGCGACAAGATCAAGATGATGTCGACGGGCAAGGTGTTCCAGGTCGACGAAGTCGGCGTGTTTCGCCCCTCGCTGGAGCGTGGCTTGGCTTTGGAGTGCGGCGAGGTCGGCTTTGTCACCGGCGCGATCAAGAACATTGGCGACGCCTCGGTTGGCGACACGATCACTTTGGCGGAGAACTCCGCAGTCGATCCCTTGCCGGGCTACCGCAAGGCCAAGCCGATGGTCTACTGCGGACTGTATCCCACCGACGCCGACGACTATCAAGACCTGCGCGACGCCATCGAGAAGCTCCAGATCAACGACGCTTCGTTGGACTTTGAGCCGGAGACTTCGGCGGCCTTGGGCTTTGGGTTCCGATGCGGCTTCCTTGGACTGCTCCACATGGACATCGCCCGCGAGCGACTGGAACGCGAGTTTGACCTTGACTTGATCCTGACAGCGCCTTCGGTCGATTATCTGATCCAGCGCAGCAACGGCACCAAGGACCACATCAGCAACCCCAGCGAGATGCCGCAGCCGCACGAACTGGCCTCCATCGAGGAGCCGGTGGTGGACGCTACGATCATGGTGCCGAACGAGTACGTCGGCACCGTCATGACGCTCTGCCAAGACCGTCGGGGCACCTATGTGCGCACAGAATATCCGTCCCCCAAGCGGGCCATTCTCTATTACACGCTACCGCTCGGCGAGATTCTGTTGGACTTCTTTGACAAGCTGAAGTCATCGACCAAGGGGTACGCCTCGTTCGACTACGAGCTGGCTGGCTACGAGGCGAGCGACTTGGTCAAGGTCGATATCTTGTTAAACGGTGACATCGTGGACGCCTTGTCCTTCATCGTCAACCGACAGTTCGCCTACTACCGTGGTAAAGCGATCGTCGAACAGTTGCGCAAAGTGGTGCCGCGCCAGCAGTTCGAAGTGCGCATCCAGGCCGCTATCGGTTCCAAGGTCATCTCGGCCGACACGATCAAGCCGTTCCGCAAAAACGTTATCGCCAAGTGCTACGGCGGCGACGTCAGTCGCAAGCGCAAACTGCTGGAAAAGCAGAAGAAGGGCAAGAAGCGCATGAAGAACATCGGCTCGATCGAAGTCCCGCAGGAAGCGTTTTTGAGCGTGCTCAAGGTTGCGGAGTAGTGCTCAGTTTGCCTTGCGAACCCTGAATATTCGACCGCCCCAATCATCGACTACTAGCAAAGAGGAGCCGCGCCAGGCCATGCCAGCGGGGCGACCGTAGATTTCACGGTTGGAGCCTTTGGGGAGCCAGCCGGTGAGGAAGTCTTCGACCTTGCCGTTCGGGCGGCCGTCGGTGCCGTAAGGCAGGCGGACGACCTTGTATCCGTTCAATCGGCTGCGGTTCTGGGAGCCGTGCAACGTGACAAAGGCGCAGTCGGGGCCGAAGGCGATGTCGATCGGCGTCGAGTGGGCGGGCAGCAGGATGTCGGGGACGATGGCCTTCTTTTCCAGCTCAGGCTTGTGCGGCATCGATTGGTCGTGGTGTTGGCCGATGTAGCAGTAGGGCCAGCCGTAGAAGCCGCCTGGCTTGATCGAAGTGACGAAGTCGGGCACCAAGTCGTCGCCCTTGTAGTCCCGTTCGGCCACCGTGGCCCAGAGCTCCTTGCTGCCGGGGCGGAGGGCCAGGCCGATGGGGTTGCGCAGGCCACTGGCCAGGGTGGTCGGCCCGCTGGTGACGTTGCCGCTGTCGCTGAGCGAGTAGCTTTCGATGACAGCCCGACGCGGGCCCTCGACGGCGAGGTTCTCTTCGCTGCCGATCGTCAGGTACAGGCGTTTGCCGGGCTGGTCGACCAGGATGTCGCGCGTCCAGTGGTTGCGGTACCCCTTTTGGGGAATCCCCGTGATGACCGTCTGCGGGAAGCCAGAGGTGTGCTGGCCGTCGTGGTAGATCCAGCGCACGACGCTGCCCGTGTTGGCGACATAGAGGCAGCCGAACCCGAACTGGATGCCGAACGGGAATTCCAAGCCCTTGGCCCACAGGCTCTTCTTGGTCGGGCGGCCGTCCACACCGGGCGTGTGGAGTACGACGACTTCGTTTGGTTGGTTCTTCTCCGCGATTTCCAGCCGGGTCTGGACGCCAAAGACGTCGCCGTTGGGGGCGACAGCCATCTTGCGCGGGTGGCGCAGGCCCTCGGCAAAGAGATCGACGGTGTAGCCCTTTGGTGCTTTCAGGAAATCCCTTGGTGCCTTGACGAGTTTGGGCACGCGGATCACGCTCTTGCCAGGGGCAGGAAGTTTCGGGCCCGTCTGCACCAAGGCAAGCGCGAGGAGAACCATTAGCTTCTCCGCTGCAAGAAGACGTGGACGCCTTTCTTGTTGCTGACCACGATGTCGGGCCCGCCGTCGCCGTCGAAGTCGGTGACGACAAAACCGGTGCCGACGCCGCTGTCCTCGTCTACGACGACGGGCTCGAATGAGATCGTCTTGTCCTTGCTTCGCTTGCCATGGAGCCAATAGAGCCGGGCTGGCTCGCGTGCCCCCGGGTCGTTCCAGCCGTGAGCCCAAAAGCGCTTGCCAGTGACCAGGTCGGGCACGCCGTCTTTGTCCAGGTCGGCGAGGGCTAGCGAATGGGTCGAGGAGACGAGCTTCGGGAAGAGATCGCGGATTTGGAAGCTGCCGTCTGGCTGCTGGATGGCGGCCCAAATGCCGTAGTTATGGGCCGAGCTGGCGATAACGTCGGCCATCCCGTCGCCGTTGATGTCGAGCACGGCCAACTGGGCGGCAGGGCCGCCCAGTTTTGCGGAATGGAACTGCCAGGGCTTTGTTGACTTGCGGCCCTCGCGGGGCTGTTCCCACCAGCCGTCCATCGTCACGATATCGTTTCGACCGTCCCCATTGATATCGCCGACGCCCAGGCCGTGGGAGAACCTTTGGGTGCCCGGTGCACTGACGGCGCTGAATTCGTGGCACGTCCACAGGGCGGCCGGGTCTTTGGCGGGTTCGAGCCAGGCCATGTGGCCTTCGTTGTCTTTGCCTGCCGGCTGGACGCCCATGACCAGAACTGGTCTCCTGTCGCGGAAGAGGTCGACGAAAAGCGGTGACTCGTTGCAGGCGCTGGGCCAAGCAGTGTGCTCTTTCCAGTGCCCGGTCTTGCCGCGCGGGTTTTCGTACCACTTGACAGCGGTGCCGGGGTAACCGATCACGATCTGGTCGGGCCAGCCGTCGCGGTTGACGTCGTATGCCCAGACGGCGAACGCCTCGCTGTACGTCTCCAGTCCGTCGCCGAGGTTGAGGGGTTGGCGGATTTCGTGGGACTCTTTGGTTTTGCCGTCGTACCACAGGTCTCCGACCAGGACATCTGGGCTTCCGTCGCGGTTGACGTCGGCGACCGCCACTGCCTCGGAGCGGAAGTGGGTGTCTACGGTGACCTTTTGCCAGGTGACGCTCCCCGCGACCGCAATGGCGACAGCCAAGATCATGCGCCCATGCTACTCCGCACCGGCATCATGTTGAGCGGCGAATTTCGCTTCGCGATCCAACCAGGTCGGTCAGTCTGCCGTAGAGTCAATGTGGGTTCAGGAACCTTGTCGGAATATGTCGCCCGGATTCACTGGACCGCTACCGACAGCAAGACTGGGGCAACAGAGGGTGGTCTTGCCGAAGTCGGGCTGGACGATGTCGTGATCATGAGGCGCGACGTGCCGCGAGCGATGCAGATGCTTAAGGAGCGGCTTGCCAAGCTCGGTCAGGTGGCGCCAAGCCTAGAGGCATTTCAGAAGATTCATGATGAGATTGAAAGTGACCCTTCCTCCAAGGATGTCATCGACTACTTGGACATGAAGGCGATCCGGCTGTCGCCCACCTACTACATCACCTATGTCGAGCATCCCGCACCCGACAGCCTGGTCGGCTTTGGGTTCAGTAGTGGCATTGGCGAGTTGCCTTCTGGAGAGGGATGTGGCCTGACACACTCGTGGGATTGGTTCAATGTCAGCGGGCCGGACCAGGCCGTGAAGCTACAGGAAACTGGCAGGCTTCGAATTGAGCGGGTTCCAACTGAGCGCCAAGAGATCACCCATATGGTGTTTGAAACCGACATTTCGATGCGAATCACGAGTCGTATGGATACGGAGCCAGGCAAAGTCCGCTGGCGCATCCATGTCCAGGCTGGCTCCGAAATCTGGTGGCCGACGCTTGTCGACGACCGAAATATGCCGACTGGACACGTCTCGTAGGCGGCCGGATCCCTCACCTCCAACCCCCTCTCCCTCGGAAGGGAGAAGGGGCACTTCAGAGTTTACGCTGCCACTCGTCGAGCTTCATCAGTGCCTGGACGGGTGTCAGCTTGTCAATCTCTAGGCCGCCGAGTTCGGTGAGGATGGGGGAGGGTTCGGCCTCGAACAACGTGAGTTGGACTTGTTTGACGCTGGGGCCGACGGGGACTTCGTTTTTGTTGCCTTCGAGGGTGGCGAGGACTTCGGTGGCGCGTTCCAGCACCGCCCGGGGGACGCCGGCCATGCGGGCAACGTGGACGCCGTAGCTGCGGTCGGTGCCGCCGGGGAGGACGCGGTGAGTCCAGACGACTTTGTCGCCGACCTCTTCGACACTGACGCGGTAGTTGGCGACGCCTTGCACCTGGTCAGCGAGGGCGTTGAGCTGGTGGTAGTGGGTGGCGAAGAGGCACTTGCAGCCCACCGAGGCCAGGTGCTCGACCATCGCCCAGGCGATGGCAAGGCCGTCGTAGGTCGAGGTTCCCCGGCCGACCTCGTCGAGGATCACTAGGGAGCGCGGGCCGGCGTTGTTAAGGATGTTGGCGCTCTCGACCATTTCGACCATGAAGGTGCTTTGGCCGAGGGCGATTTCGTCCTTCGCGCCGATGCGGGCGAAGATGCGGTCGCAGAGGCCCAGCCGACAAGACCGAGCGGGGACAAAGGAGCCGATCTGGGCAAGGATGACGAGGAGGGCGGTCTGGCGGAGGAAGGTCGATTTGCCGCTCATGTTGGGGCCGGTGAGGATCATTAGGCGCGTCGCCTGACCTAAGTCGAGGTCGTTGGGGACGAAGGGGACGTTGGCCTCGACGACGGGGTGGCGGCCCTCCTGGTATTCGAGGACGTCTTCCTCGACGATTTCGGGCTGCGTGAAGCGGTGGGTGACGGCGGTCTCGGCGAGGGCGGCGAGGACGTCGGCTTCGGCGATGGCGCGGGCGGTCTGGAGGAGGGCGGGGGCTTGGTCGGCGACCTTGGTTCTCAGCCTGACAAAGAGTTCTTCTTCGAGCTCGGTGGCCTTCTCTTCCGCGCCAAGGACGGCGCTTTCGTGGTCTTTCAGCTCGGCGGTGATGTAGCGCTCGGCGTTGGCGGTGGTCTGCTTGCGGATGTAGTGGGCGGGGACGCGGTCGGCGAACTGCTTGCCCAGTTCCAGGTAGTAGCCGAAGACGGAGTTGTAGCCGACTTTGATCTTGTCAAGCCCGGTTTCGGCGCGTTCTTTGGCTTCTAGTTTGGCGATGTAGCTCTTGCCGTCGCGACTGAGTTCTCTGAGCTTGTCGAGTTCGAGGTCGTGGCCTTTCTGGAAGACCCCGCCGTCGCGGGCGCTGAGGGGAAGGTCTTCGGCCAGGGCCTTGTGGAGCGTCCAGGCGAGGTCGTCGTGGGTGTGGAAGCGGCTGCGGAGGTCGTGGAGGTGGCCGAGGGCGACCTTGCGGAGGGCGTCGTCGACGTCGGGCAGGCCCATGAGCGTGTCGCGCAAGGCACCGAGGTCGCGCGGGGAGGCGAGGCCAGTGGCGGCGCGGGAGACAAGGCGCTCGATGTCGGCGACCTTTTTGAGGGCGTCGCGCAGGTCGCCTCGGGTGATCGTGTGGTCGACCAGGCGGGCGACGGCTTCCTGGCGGGCGAGGATGGTCTTTTTGTCGAGGAGTGGCTGCTCTAGCCAGCGCCGCATCAGACGCGAGCCCATGGCGGTGACGGTGCAGTCGATGGTGCTTAGGAGCGTGTTGCGCCTGCTGCCGTCCGCCAGGTTTTGGGTCGTCTCGAGGCTACGGCGGGTGGCGGGGTCGAGGCGGATGAAGTCGTCGACCGAGTAGACCGCCATGCTGTTGACGTGCCCGAGGGTGAGGCCGTTGTGGCGGGCGTAGTCGAGCACCATGCCGGCGGCGACGACGGCACCGGACTTGTCGTCGAGGCCGAAGCCGCTGAGGTTGGCGACGTCGAAGTGGCGGAGGAGGGTCTCGGCGGCGCGGCCCGGTCTTGGCGGCTGGACGGCGGTCGCGTTGAGGCCGAGGCCCTGGCGGGCGCTTTCGGCCAGTCCGTCCTCGTGGTCGGTGTGGAGCAACTCGGCGGGGCGGAGGCGGGCGAGCTCTTGCAGAAGTCGGTCGGCGACTTCGCCTTGGTCGATTTCGGTGACGAGGAACTCGCCGGTGGAGGGGTCCAGGGTCGCGAGGCCGGCCTTGCCGTCCTGGACGCAGATGGCGGCGAGGAAGTTGTTGGCCGAGGCGGGGAGCATGGCGTCCTCGACCACTGTGCCGGCGGTGAGGACGCGGGTGACGCCGCGCTTGACGAGGCCCTTGGCTTGCTTGGGGTTCTCGAGTTGGTCGCAGAGGGCGACGCGGATGCCCTGGGCGACGAGCTTGGCGAGATATTTCTCGACCGAGTGGTGCGGCACGCCGGCCATCGGGATGCGGCCGTTGCTGCCGTCTTCGCGGCCGGTGAGGGTGATCTCCAGGGCACGGGCGGCGGTCTCGGCGTCTTCGCCGTAGAACTCGTAGAAATCGCCGACGCGGATGGCCATCAGGACGCCGGGATGGGCGGCCTTGGCCTGGTAGTACTGCTGGAGCATGGGCGTCTGCGGACGCACGGGAATAGAGTATGGCGGGGGGAGGGGGCTGGGGTCTCGGGTCTAGGGGTCTGGGGGGTAGAGGCTGGAGGCTAGAGCTATCTCCCTACCCGGTTCGCGGACTCACCGACCTCCCGTCGCGCGA
The DNA here is from genome assembly GCA_018268335.1 of Armatimonadota bacterium. Taxonomy (GTDB): domain Bacteria; phylum Armatimonadota; class Fimbriimonadia; order Fimbriimonadales; family Fimbriimonadaceae; genus JAHBTB01. The sequence continues at coordinate 42,644 of JAFDWT010000081.1, forward strand.
CGGCTTCTTGTAAGCGTAAGTGGTTGGGCGCGAGAAGAGGTGCTCGTGATTCGCTTAGTTGTAGCACCCGTCGGGCCACCCGGTGGGTCAGTTTGGTCCAACCGGATAAACTGTCGGCACGCCGATGAAACATCTTGTTCTCCGTTGGGTGCTTTCGGTGGTGGCGCTCGCGGTGGCCGCTTATCTGACGGGCTTCGTCTTGCCGAAGCACTTTGTCATCGACCAGTCGGTGTCCGGTGTGCTGAAGATGTTTGTCGGCGTCTTTGTCATCGGGTTGCTGAACGCGACCCTGGGGCGGTTGCTCAAGTTTCTGACGATCCCGCTCAACTGCTTGACCCTCGGACTTTTCAGCCTGGTCGTCAACGCGGCGATGTTCTTAGTGGCGGGCAATCTTGGCCTCGGATTCCACGTCGAGGGCTTCTGGGGGGCACTGCTGGGCAGCGTCCTCTACTCGGCGATGAACGGCGTCCTCGGCATCTTCATCAAAGAGAAGGACGAAGACGGCTAAGGCATGATCAGCCGGCGCCTGCGCAGCGTGATTTTGCCGACCGCCCGTTTGGCGCGGTTGGCGGGGATCGCGGCGTTCGGGTTTCTGCTGGCGCTGTTTGGCCTGGGCGTGACGTTCCGGGCGGTGCTCGGGCCGTTTGCGGCGGGGGTCTTCAAGGCTTGGGGAGACTCACTTACGCGGGCGGTGCCGGGCGTTGATGTCGAGCTGGCGACTCACATTCTGGGTGGCGTGGCGGTTGTGGCTGGGGTGTTCTTCTTTTTGCGAGGCACTCGGCGGCTGATGCACCAGCTAGGTGCGGGGACTGACGATTCACCAGGCAACTTTGGGGTCAACGCGTATCTACGCCGGCAGATGCTGGCCAACGGGCCGAAGATCGTCGTCCTGGGCGGCGGCACTGGTCTCAGCACTCTGCTGCGTGGCCTGAAGCAACACAGCAGCAACATCACGGCAGTGGTGACGGTCAGTGACGACGGCGGCAGCAGCGGGCGGCTGGTGCAGGAGTTGGGGATCATGCCTCCGGGCGACATCCGCAACTGCCTGGTCGCCCTGGCCGACGCCGAAAAGAAGATGACCGACCTCTTCCAACACCGGTTCACCAAGGGGTCCGGGGCGTTGGCTGGGCACTCCTTGGGCAACCTGTTGCTCGCCGGTTTCATCGAGCAGGCGGGCGGCGACGTGGACAAGGCGCTGGTCTTGGCGACCGAGGTTTTGGCGATCCGCGGGCGGGTGGTGCCTTCGACCACTGCGCATGTGAAGCTGAAGGCGCTGATGGAGGACGGCAGCGAGATCGAAGGGGAGACGGCGATCGTCGAGTCGGCGCAGCGCATCCGCCGGGTGTTCTTGGAGCCAGGCGACGTCCCGGCCCATCCTGAGGCCCTGGCAGCGATTGCTGAAGCCGACCTGATCTGCGTCGGGCCGGGCAGTGTGTACACCTCGATCGTGCCGAACCTGTTGGTGCCGGGGATCCCTGAGGCGGTGGCGGCAGCTCGGGCCAAGAAGGCTTATGTGTGCAACGTCATGACCCAGAAGGGCGAGAGCGAGGCGTTCACCGCCGCCGAACACGTCGTCGCGATCCAGGCGAATGTTTCGAAGAAGGTGTTTGAGTATGTGCTGGTGAACACCGGTTCGCCGAGCCAGAGCGCGTTGGACAAATACCGAGGTTCAGGACAGGATTTCGTAGTGCCGGACGTCGAGCGCGTGAAGCAGATGGGCTACAAGCCGGTGCAGGGCAACCTGATGTCGGAAACGGACTACGTCCGTCACGACCCGGTGCGGGTGGCGGCGATGCTGATGGGGTTGTTGGAGCGATGAACCGTCGACTTGTCGTTCTGAGCGGCCCGAGCGGCGTGGGCAAGGACACCGTGATCGACGCCTGGTGCCTGCGGGACCCTTTGGTCCGCCGGGTGGTGACCTACACGACCCGTGTGCCGCGCCCTGGTGAGCGCGACGGTGTTGACTACCACTTTGTCAGCCAAGAGTCTTTTGACAGAAGCAACTCGGCAGGAGCCTTCCTGGAGGCCAAGCACGTGCACGGGAACTGGTACGCCTCGCCCCTGGACGACACCTTGGCCATGGTGGAAGCTGGACTGTTGGCCGTGCTGAAAATCGATGTGCAGGGAGCGATGGTGGCGATGGAGCGGATGCCTTGGGCTCTGACCGTCATGCTGATGCCGCCCAGCGACGCTGAACTGGAGCGGCGCATTCGGGGCCGTGGGACAGAGACCGACGCAGTCGTCGCCCAGCGGTTGCAAAACGCCCATGACGAACTGGCGATGGCGCCGTGGTACCAGTTCCAACTGGTGAACGACGACGTGGACACGACAGTAGCGGCCCTGATGGCGCTGGTGGAGGAAAGATGGCCGACATCGTCCTAGGCGTCAGTGGCTCGGTCGCCGCCTACCGGGCTTGCGACCTGGCTCGCGAGTTGATGCGGGCCGGGTTTGGTGTCCGGGTCTGCCTGACCGACGCGGCAGAGCGGTTTGTCAGCCGGGGACTGTTCGAGGCACTGACTGGCCGGCCGTGCTTGCAGGACACTTTTGAGGAGCCTGATGCCGGGCGCATGGCGCATATCGACTGGGCTCGGGCGGCTTCGGTCTTGGTCGTCGCTCCGGCGACCGCCTCGACCTTGGCCCGGCTGGCCCATGGTGTCGGCGACGACATGCTGACGACGGTGGCCCTGGCTTATCGCGGGCCGGTGGTGGTGGCACCGGCGATGAACCCGGCCATGTATATCAACGACGCCACCCAGGCGAACTTGGCTACCCTGCGGTCGCGGGGGGTGGTGGTCGTCGAGCCTGTAGAGGGCGACGTGGCTTGTGGAGAGAACGGTCAGGGCAAGCTGGCTGCGATCGGCCAGATCGTCCAAGCAGTCCTGGAGGCCGCGCAACGGTCGCAGAAGCTGGCGGGGAAGACGGTCTTGGTGACGGCGGGGCCGACGCAGGAGCCGGTGGACGACGTGCGGATGCTGACCAACCGTTCGAGCGGCAAGATGGGCTATGCCGTCGCCCACGCGGCGCGAGATATGGGGGCGCGAGTGGTGCTGGTCAGTGGGCCGACTTCTTTGCCTTCGCCTCTAGAGGTCGAGACCGTCCGGGTGCAGACGGCCGAGGACATGCTGGCGGCGTGTCTGGCGCATCCGGCCGACCTTGTCATCGCAGCGGCGGCGGTGGCAGATTACCGGCCCGCCGAACGGGTTCGTGGCAAGATGCGAAGGGTCGATGCCGGGCTGGAGTTGCAGTTGGTTCCTAACCCAGATATCGTCGCGGCGCTTTCGGCGGCTTGGCCTGCGGCGACGGTGGTGGCCTTTGCGGCAGAACCCGACGACGGGTTGGCTGTGGCGCGGGAGAAGATGGTCCGGAAGGGCGTCGCCGCCATCGCCGTCAACGACGTCTCGCGGGCCGACATCGGGTTTGACTCTGACGAGAATGAGCTGACGCTGCTGACTGCTGACGGTCAAGAGCGACGGTCGGGTCGGCTGAGTAAGGCTGGATGCGCCAGGTGGTTGCTGGAGCAGGTCACTTGACGAGTTTCATTTCGTAGGTCGCTGTTCCGGCGACCAGGCCTAGGATCTCGGCGTGGAGGGCCACAGCTCTTCCTGCTTTGGTGTCGATGACCCATTGACCTTGGCCCTTGGTGGTCTTGTCTCCTGCCAAGGAGGCGGCGACGAACGACACTTTCGCGACTCCGGCGTCGATGGAATCCAGCTTGTATTCGGCTCGGCCGACGACGCTGTCACCGTTGGTGTCGACAGCCCATTTGTCGCCGACTGCGACCGGGCCAGACGGCCAGACAAAGCGGTTGAAGGGGGCCAGCCGCCAAGCTACTTCCTTCTGAGGGCCCTCGATGGCGACGGTCAGGCCGCGGGCGTCGAGGGTGTAGGTCGTCGCTTCGTTGCGTTTGAGTCTGCCTTCGTCAGCACCGGTGCGGGCCAGGGCGTCCTGGACGGTGGATTTGATGACGACGGTGCCCTTGTTGCACTTGGTCACGATTTGGACGACGGACGACTGGGCTTGGATGTCTTTGTCCCCTGCCTTGGCGCGGATGTCGACGGACCAGACTGACTGGTCGCCCTTTTGCGGAGCCCACGCGAGGGTCACGCTTTCGGCGGGTCGCGGAACGAGAAGGATAGTCAAAAGGATCGCGCTGGTCATGGGCGTCAACTTCCGTTAGAATGACGGTACACCGTGATCGTCGGTGCAACGGGGGTTTTCATGAGGGCTTGCCTAGTCGGTATCGCAGTCATTTTTGCCGGGTGCGCCTGGGGGCAGGAGGTCACAGAGCCGCGCGTACTGGTCTCCGGTGACAACTCCTATCTGTTCGGAGATTCTCGGCAGATCGCGAGCGGCTATGTGCTGAGTCTCGACGTGTCACCCGACGGGCGTTGTGTCGCGTTCAACCGTACGATCTTGCCTAGTATTGTCGAGGCCCTTGAGGGCAAAGGTGCGCGGCCCCGAATCGTCTTTTCCATTTGGGACTCTAAGCGGAATCTCTTATGGGATGTCCGGGACACTGATGGAGTGCCAGAGCGGTTCCAGTGGACGAAGGCTTCTGGAATCGGGGTCTCCATTCTTTCCCGCCTCTTCAAGTCAGGGAATGAGGACCGCGTGGAAATCACTGTCGAGCGTCTAAACGCCAATGTGAGCCAACGACAGACTCTTCTAAGAGTCGTTGTGAGCCCGGGCACGGACGCTGGTTTGTCGCCCGACGCACAGAAGCTCTTGGCGACCGACGCGACCGGCGCCGGGCAGTTGATTGAGCTGGCAAGTGGCAAACGGACACCGCTGGCTGCTGTACCAGAGGGAGCAAACCGAATGTTCGAGCCTGACGGACGATTGGTATTGATCCGGCCTAAGGCTGGTGACCGGCGTGGTTGGGAGCGTCTGGATGCGGTCACTGGGGTCGATCTGGGTCTTGCTCCTGGTGGGGAGGAACAGCGGATGGAACCACCATTCGACCTTGAGACATCAGTAGTCAAAGTGAACGGCGCCACTCTGCGCACGTTGCAAGCACTGCCATTAGAGACTGAGGAAACAGCAGGGCAGCCTGCCTCAGGGCGCAAGCAAGGAAAGCTTGCTGACTTACTCCGGGTCGACCCCTCCCTCACAGGGCCGCTGATTTTGGACTTGGATCCTGGTCAGCACCTGGTTTCAGGTGAAGGAACGTGCGTCTATTACTCCAAACGCGGAGGGCTCTATTACTGTCCGTACGAGAAGATCAGGAGCGACCTGCTCGAGAATATTGTTCGACGACGCGTGCAAAACAGGGCGATGAACCAAGCCAAACAAGTGGCGACTGCCATGATGATTTACTCGTCAGACTATGACGATGTCTTTCCACTTAATTCTGGTTGGGAAGATGTGGTTTTGCCCTACATCAAAGACCGGGGCATGTTGACTGGGTTCACCTATTCGCTGAACGGCAACGTGATGACTTCGATCGATAACGTGGCGTCGACGATGCTGGGCTCGGTCGACACGCCGTATGGGCGGGCGGTGGCGTATGCCGACGGCCATGTCAAGTGGGTGCCAGGTTCGGCTCCGCCACCGTTGTTGCTTCTATTGGTCGCCGATGATCGGCGACTTTTGACAGCCGAGGCGAGAAGATCGGAAGACAAGTTCTCAGTCGAGCCCACGCCTGCTCAATGATCCATTACAATAAGTTGGCGCTGGTCGGGGCAGCGCGGGGGAATAGAAGATGAGAGTCAGTTTGACGGTTTTTTGTGTTGCCTGTGCGGTGTCGGCCGGGGCCCAACAGTTGCCCGAGATGCGGTGTCTGGTGTCGAACGGCCAGGGTTACGCCTTTGGCAGCCCTCGCCAGGTCGCGACCGGCGTGATCGGCAATATCGATGTTTCCAGCGACGGCAAGTTCGTCGCTTACGAGAGAATGGTCGCCTTCGACCCTCTGGACGAAGTCCGCGCCAAGACCAGCAAACCACGAATGGTCCTCACGATCTGGAATGCGCAGAATGACAGCAGCTGGAACGTCGCCGAGAGCAGCCTGGACAACAGAGTTCAGCTGACATTCAAGTGGACACAGACCAACAACATCGGCGTATTGATCTCGGAGCGGCCGGTCAAGGCTGGCGATCGCTCGCTGACTGAGGCCGTGATCGAAAGGATTCAAGCAGGTAGCAACCAGAGGCAGACCGCGTTCCGCTATGTGCTCGACCCGAACGGCGGGATGGTCGACGCTTCGCCAGACGGCAAGGCAGTTTTGGTGCGTGGCATCGACGGTGCGACTGCCGACGAGGTCGTCGATTTGTCCACTGGTAAGCGGATTTCGGTGGGCAAAGAGAAAGAGGGAGGCTTCGTGATGTGGGGTGCCGACGGCTCGTTGCTGGTCGCCAGGAGAGTCGCCGATGGCAACCGCAAGTGGCTCAAATACGACTTCCCGAGCGGCCAATTGGTGGATGTGACGCCGCCAAAATTCGAGGGCAAGGACATCGAGCCGTTCGCGCTCCGCCCGATCAAGCTTCCCGACAAGGAGGGCGCAGGTTCGTTCTTGGCGGCAGTGGCCACTGACTACATCAATGCGGATGAGGCAGGTTCCAATGGGAGGCCGCACACTCCGCCGACGAAGGCCGAAAAGCTAGCGCAATCCGACCCTGGTTTGCGTGGGCCAGTCTTGATCGACGCCGATCCCTCTTCCTACAGCTATCACATCTCACATCCGGCGAAGATGCTCGTCTACGGCAAGCGCGGCGGACTGTTTGTCTGCCCGTTTGAGCCCATCGACGTTGATATGTTGGAGAAGGCGATGGCGGCACGAGCCAAAGCCAAAGCTATGGACAAGGCGAAGCAAGTGGCGCTCGCGCTGATCATCTACAGTGCTGATTTCGACGACGTGATGCCGCCCAACTCCAACTGGCAGGAAAACGTATATCCCTACATGAAGAACAAGGACTTGGCGAACGGGTTTGTTTATTCGTTGAACGGCAACGACGCGGGCAAGATCACGGATCCGGCGAACACCATGCTCGGCTCGGTGGACACGCCATATGGGCGCGCCGTCGCCTACGCCGACGGCCACGTCAAGTGGGTGCCTGGCGTCAATCCTACGTACGCCTACCTTTCGGCGTTTGGTGAAGAGCGGCGTCGGCCAGTCGGCGCGATTGTGACGGTATGAGTCCGGAAAGCGTTGCCGAGTTGGTTAAGGCGGCAAGGGCCGCCAGCGAGTATGCGTATGCTCCCTACAGCCACTTTCGTGTCGGCGCGGCTGTGCGGGACGAGCACGGGCGCGTGCATATCGGCTGCAATGTCGAGAACGCTTCGTACGGACTGACGATCTGCGCGGAGCGCAACGCGGTGGCGGCGATGGTGGCGGCGGGGGGGACGCGGATTGTCGAGATGGCGCTGTATACGCCCACTGAGAAGCCGGTGACCCCTTGCGGGGCTTGTCGGCAGGTGATCGCCGAGTTCGGACGCGGTGCAACGATTGTCCTGGCTTGTGCTGGGGGCGAACCTGTTTTCAGCAAGACTGAGGAGTTGCTGCCTTTGGCCTTCGTGTTGGACTGAGGCGTCTTCGCTGCTCAGAGATGTCACCTAGGTGACTTTCCCAGTCTCCGTCCAGACGCTCTATACGCCGGCACTGGAACCGCTACGCTCTATCCAGTGCCACCCGAGAACACAGCGCCCCTTGTCCTATTTGAGCTGGATCACAACCGGGTCGGTGGGGCCGAAGGAGACGTTGCGCTTGAGGGTCGCTTTGAGTTTGCCGCCGGTGAAATCTAGCGTCCAGTTGTCAACGAAGGGTGTTGTGTCGTAGCAGACCTTGAGCTTGGCCACATGGTCGGACTCCCAACCGCCAGAGACGGAGACGTGCTTGGATCCGGCACCCATTTGTGGGTGTGCCGAGCCGGGGAACGCGCCGCCTTCGGTCCAGGTGCCGCTGTGGAAGTTCCAGGCCATCGTCGCACCGGCCATGTTGATGGAGAGCCAGGGGCCCCGTCCCCCACCCATCAACGTTACGCTGTCGAGGTTCCAGTCGTTCTTGGCGAAGCTGAACGTCTTGCCGATCGGCAGGTCGGCGGCAGGTGTGGCTTCGGCGACGACTGGGGGTAGGACGAGGCTCTTGAGCTTCTTCGTCAGCGCGGAGTTCGCTGCGGCGTCGGCTGGGAGGGTGGTCGGGCGCAGCTCGGGCAGGAGGGTGTCCCACACGACGTTCAGCACGCCCTGGTAGTCGTTGGAGCCGCTGGTAATGGCGACGACGCAGTCTTGGCCGGGCATGACGACCATGAACTGGCAGAAAGCACCGTCGCCGCGGAAGGCGCCGTGCTGGCACCGCCAGAATTGGAAGCCGTAGCCTTGGTTCCAGTCGCTGTTTGGTTCGCTGCCGTTGTTCGACTGCCGGCTGGAAGCTAGGTCCACCCAGGCGGCTGGCAGCAGCCGCTTGCCGTTGTACTCGCCTCGCCGGAGCAAGAGTTGGCCGAACTTGGCGATGTCCTCTGTCCGCAGGTTGAGGCCGAAGCCGCCGAAATCGACGCCCTCGTTGCTCTGGTCCCACTGCGGTTTGCCCATGCCGAGAGGCTCGAACAGGCGAGGCGCGAGGTAATCGACCAGGCGCTGGCCAGACACCTTTTGGGCGGTGTAGGAGAGCATGTAGGTCGCCGGCGTGTTGTAGTGCCATAGCGTGCCAGGTTTGTGCGCCACCGGAGTGGCGAAGAAGAGCTTGCTGGGCGCGTCGCCGACGAACGGGATCTTGTCGATGTCGGCTTCGTTTTGGCCTGTGGACATGCAGAGCATGTCGCGGAGGCGCAGGTTGTTGAGTTGGTTGGCGGGGTCGCTGGACTTCGCTTCGGGGAAGTGCTTGATGAGCGTGTCCTCGATGCTGAGCTTGCCTTCCGCCTGTAACATGCCGATCGCGGTGGACGTGAAGCTCTTGCTGAGGGAGAACAGCATGTGGGGCTTGTTCGCGGCATAAGGCGTCCACCAACCCTCGGCGATGACGCTGCCGTGCCGGACGACCATGACACTGTGGACGTGGTCGATCCTGGTGGCCAGGGCGTCGACAAAGCTGGAAATGGCGGCCGACGAGACTCCCTGTGCCTCGGGTGCGCTGCGCGGCAG
>JAFDWT010000082.1 GCA_018268335.1 Armatimonadota bacterium
TGCATCGGCTCGGCCTGCCTGTTCTTGCTCTCGACCGTCTTCGTCCGCAACATCAAGGGTGCGCGTTAGCTACTCGCTTTGATCGCCTTCTGAGTCGCGGCCAGACACAACTTAATGTCTTCACGCGGGTCTTCGGGCTTCTCTTCGTATTCCAGTGACATCAACTGGTCGAACTTCTGCTTGCGCAAGACTCGGACCATCTCGTCCAGGCGCAAGTCACCTTCGCCGAGGATCGTGAACTTGGTGGCGTCCTTGACATCCTTCAAATGACAACCGTGGACGCGCTTGCCAAGGGTCTTGGCCCACTCCACTGGGTCTTGCTTGCTACGCAAAGCGTGCCCCGTGTCAATGCAGACGCCGACGCGCCAATCGTGGCCGTCAATCGCCTTGGTGAGTTGGTCTAGTGTGCTGTACCTGGCTCCGGGCCCGTGGTTGTGGATCGCGATGCGGATGTCGAACTCCTTGACAAGCTTGTCCAAAGTCACAAAGCTCTCGGGCGCCGGGTCGGCGCTGATGACTTTGATGCCGAGCTTTTTGGCAAACACGAACTGCGCTCGGCTGGCTGCTTCGTTCCCGTCAAACCCGACGACGCCCCAAGCGTGGATGCGGACGCCGGAGTCCTTGTGGAGTTTGGCCAGCTCGGCGAGCTTGGCAGCGTCGGTCGTCGCCGGGACGTGACCAGGGTAAGCCTCCCACGCACTGAGCCCCAGTGCCTTGGCTTCCTTGAGAGCCCGAGGCAATTCGTAGCCACGCAGACTGTAGCTCTGGATGCCCATGTGGAACGGTGCATAGGGGTCGGCAAAGAGCACTGCTCTGGCGACCGGGCTCAACGCAAGCCCAGCGGCTGTCGCGCCCACCAACAGTTCACGTCGCGTCATGTCCATGCCGCGAGGATACTCGCATGACGGGCCACGGAGGCCATAGATCCGTGGCCTATCATGCGACCTCCTCTGTCAGCCTTGGCTGGCGGCCAGAGCGTTGGAGAGGTCTCCCAGCAAGTCGTCGACGTTTTCCAGGCCGATGGACAACCGGATGAAGTCGGGTGTCACGCCAGTGGAGAGTTGCTCATCTGGGTTCAACTGCTGGTGCGTCGTGCTGGCAGGGTGGATGACCAGGCTTTTGGCGTCGCCGATATTGGCCAGCAGCGAAAAGATCTCCAGCTTGTCGATGAACTTCAGGGCAGCGTCGTATCCGCCTTTGATGCCAAAGCCGACGATCGCTCCGAACTTGCCGCGGGTGTGGTACTTGACCGCCTTGGCATAGTCTTTATGCGAGGGCAGACCGGCGTAGCTCACCCAGGTGACAAGAGGATGCGACTCTAGGAACTGGGCGACTTTGAGCCCGTTGTCGCTGTGTCGGTCCATGCGGACGTGCAGGCTCTCGATGCCCTGCAAGATTGCCCAAGAGTTGAAGGGGGAAATCGCCGCGCCAGTGTCGCGCAGGCCCTGGACCCTTGCCTTGATCCCCAGCGCCACGTTGCCCAATCCAGGAAAGTCGCCAAAGACCTCCCAGAACTTTAGTCCGTGGTAGCTGGGGTCCGGCTCCGTGAAGTTCGGGAACCGGCCGCTGCTCCAATCAAAATTGCCACCATCGACCAGGATGCCGCCGATCGACGTCCCGTGACCGCCCAGGAATTTGGTCAGCGAGTGCACAACCGCCGCCGCGCCGTAGTCCAGCGGCTTGACCAAGTAAGGCGTCGGCACTGTGTTGTCCACCAGCAGCGGGATACCGTGATCAAGCCCGATCTTAGCGACCGTCTCGATGTCCAGGGTGTCGTTCTTGGGGTTGCCGACCGTCTCGCCGAAGAAGAGTTTGGTCTTATCGGTGATCGCCCGTTTGAAGTTCTCGGGGTCGCTGGGGTCGACAAACTTGACCGTGATGCCCCACTTGGGCAGGGTGTAGTGGAAAAGATTGTAGGTGCCTCCATAGAGGCTGTTGCTGCTGACGATCTCGCCACCGTTCTCGACAATGGTCGTGATCGCCAGGGTTTCAGCGGCCTGCCCGCTGGCGGTCGCCACCGCCGCCGAGCCGCCTTCCAAAGCGGCGACCCGCTGCTCCAGCACGTCGGTCGTCGGGTTCATCAGCCTCGTATAGACGTTGCCGAACTCTTGCAACGCAAAGAGCCTCGCCGCATGGGCGGTGTCATCGAAGACGTAACTCGTGGTCTGGTAGATCGGCACGGCCCGGCTCTTGGTGGACGGATCGACAGGCTGGCCCGCGTGCAGTGCGAGAGTCTCGAAATGTTGTTTGATCTGTTGCGGTACGGTTTTGGTTGACATTTTGCCAATTGCCTCTTATCGTCATCTTACGACGAATGTTCTTTCTCTGTTCCCGATGGGGCCACGCCGTCTCTCATCACAATGCGAAGCTCCGCTGACAATCCAAAAGAACATTTGGTGGCAGTTCCGTCCCGCGAATGTTGCGGGCGGTCGCGCGGCTCCAGGCTTACGAGTCTTCGGAATTGCCCATTGGTTGGATGACTGGGTCTATCGCCTCGAACGCGGCCAGGACGTCGGGCATCCAGGCCGAACGCTTCAGCGAAGCAGGCGGCGTCATCTCGCCAGGGTATCGGGCAAAGTCGAGTGCCCACGCCAGCGCGACGACCTCGTCCTCGGCCCCGTGGTCGCGCATCGCGACCATCGCCAGTAGCATGACGGCTGCCCCGAGCCAGGGGCCCTGATCCAAAGCCTCCTGCCGCACCACGACCGCATGAGGCCAGAGCTCAGCTGCCTCGCGTACTGCCATCAAAGCCGGGTCGGCCAGGCCGAGTTTCTCGCCCGCCGCGACCGCCGAGACGGCCACCCGGTCGACACGCGCCCGCGCCTCTTCGCCTAGCCGCTGGCGAAAACTGCGCAATAGCTCGTTTCTGGCGTGGAGATCAGGTTCCATGGCCGAAATGGCATGGGCCTACCGGTGGCCGCCGCCTGCAACGGAGTCTAGCAGAGGCCGGTATAGTCGGATCATGGGGACGACGCCTCCTCCGTTTGAAGCCTACCAAGCGCCGCGACCGCGCAAAACGACGAACCCGCTGATGTGGGTCGCTGTGGCCCTGGTCGCCTTTTGCTGCCTTGGAATCGTCGGCCTGGGAGGCTTAGGGGTCTCCATGTTTGGCACCGGCATGAAGACGGCCGGCTGCATGATGAATTTCTCCTTCGCCCGCGCCAGCATCAAGGCCTATGTGAAGAAGAACGGCGTCTACCCACCTGCCCGCACCTGGCAGACGGACACCGAGGAGTACTACAAAAAGATCTACGACAAGATGAACTCCAAGAAGTCGGACGAAAAGGTGACAGAGTGGATGAAGTTCGCCAAGCCGGGCCAGACGTTTGAATGCAGTTGGGGCGACACGACCACGGGCATTGCCTATAACCAGGAACTGGAAGGCAAGAAGCCCGAGGAGATCAAGGACCCAGCCAAGACAGTGATGCTCTTCGAAACTCCGGAGTCCAAGGCTAACAACCACGCCGTCTACGCCAAAGACACGACCCACAAGCCGCCCAAGATTTTCGGCCAGGAACGCGATTGGTTCAACTTCTACATCAACGGCCAGTCGGAGATGTTCAAGAACAGTCGGGGCAAAACGCAGATCAATGACAGCGACTTCGATATCGACCTGGACGAAGAGTCTGGCGACGTGACGATCGGTGGCAAGCAGGTCGGCAAGTCCAGCGGCGCGGCAGGTGCCAAAACTCCCGAAAAAGCGCCTCCTGCCCAGGAAAAGCTTTAGGGTTGCGTGGCGTGTCGAACTATCGGCTGTCGACCACGTCTTCCCTGGTAGGCACGCCCGGCACTGTGGTCCGGCGTATAATGAACTGACTCATGCGACCCACGGATTTCCTCGCGTTTCTATCTGGGCAGGAGCTGATGATCGTCGGCGTCCTGGTGCTTGTCCTCTTTGGCGGTGCCAAGATCCCGCAGCTGATGCGCGGCCTCGGGCGCGGCATGGGCGAATTCAAAGCGGGCCTACAGGAAGGCAAGGAAGCCATGGACAAGTCCCTTGAGGGCTAAGCTGACACGACAATGAGACCGACGGATTTTCTCGCGTTCCTTTCCGGCCAAGACCTGATGATCGTCGGGGTCTTGATCCTGGTCCTCTTTGGCGGGGCCAAGATCCCGCAGTTGATGCGCGGTTTGGGCCGCGGCATGGGTGAGTTCAAGGCCGGGATTGAAGAAGGCAAAGAGGCGATGAACGCCTCGATGCGTGATGTCGACCATAGCTCAAACAAGGCCATCGACGCCGTTCCCGTGGCCCACGACGAACCTGTCCACGTGGACGACACGACCAAGACGCACTCTTGAGCCCATGTCGCCCGGCACGACCCTGACAGCCGAGGACGTCGCCGGTCGTCTTGACGCTTTCGTTACTGCCTCTGTGGCTCGTTTGCGGACGACCGAAGTCAACATTCCCGGCCACCGGATCCCGTTCCATTGGCCTCCGCACGCCGTCAGCGTCGATTACCACGTGCCCGCCGACGCTTGGACCGGCCGAGCGACGGTGCAAGCCTTTGGCGAGAGCCTGGACGTCCTGGTGGCGACCACCGAGGCTGGCGTCTTTGGTCGTTCGACGCGCCTGTGGAACGAAGCACGGGGCGAGACCCTGCCCGAGATGCTGGAAGAACTCGCCCTGAGTTGTGGCCCGTACTTCGAGCGGATGGACGCCATCACCGAGACCTTAATGCTGGGTAGCCGGTTCGATGGATCGGTGCGCGACTTGGGCCCGGTGGAGTGGGTCTGCCTACTCTACTGCCACGACCGCGACGTCGCCAACGAGGCCAGGATCGAGATCGAGACCCACGCCAGCAGCGGCCTTTTCGGAACCGCTTTGGTCCAGATCATGCGCGACAACCGTCATCCCGAGCGGCGGATCGCCCAGTGGTGTGTGCTCGACATGTTCGAGGACCTTCCCTCCTTTTGCCCGACGCCAGAATCCCAGACCCAAGCGGTCGAGGCCATCCGCGACTTCATCATGGGCGCAGACGACGACTACGCCCGAGCGGTCTACAAGGCCGGAGTCGTCCTGGGTGGCCACATCTGCACGGAAGAGGCCGGACAAGCACTCGTCCAATGCCTGGGCTCTGCCCACAAAGTCGGCCGTCGCAGCGCCGCCCACGCCGTGTTCCACTTGGTGGAATGGAACCCCTCGACCAAAGACCAGGTCGTCGCAGCTCTTCGGCAGATGGCAGAAACGGATGAGGAACCGCTCCTCCGCAGCTTTGCCTCCCACATGGCAGACGACATCGCCCAGGGCGCGTCGGACCACATCGTCGAACCCGTCTTTCCCGACGAAGACTGAATCTCGGCAGAGAACCTGCCGTTGTCGCTTCTGGCACAATAGAGTCCATGCTCATCTTGGCTCTCGCTCTTGGGCTGCAGGCTCAAATCGACCAATTGGTCAAAGGGCCTGACCTCGCAGGGGCGGTGGTGGGGGTCTGTGTGATGGACACCCAGGGCAAGGTCGTCTACGAACACGACGCCGACACGCGGCTTGTCCCGGCGAGCAACCAGAAGATCCTGACCGCCGCCATCGCGCTCGAGACGCTCGGCCCGAACTTTGTATGGAAGACCAGGTTTTGGAAGGAAGGCAGTCGTTGCATCGTGGATTCACCAGGNNGTCGCCAAGAAGCTCCATCTGAAACCCAACACGCCGGTCTTAGTCCGCGCGCCATTCGGCCAAGACTATCCGGAAGGCTGGGAAAACGACGACCTTCCCAACCGCTACGCGGCCCGGCCTGCACCCTTTTCCTTTGATCGAGCCGGGTTCGAAGTCACCGCCGGCGGTGGCAAACTTTCCCCTCTGCTAGACGCCCTCGGTGTAAGGGTCAAGCTAGTGCGAGGCAAAGACGCGGCCAAGGTCAAGTTCAACCTCGACCGGCGTCTGGTCACCGTCACCGGCAAGTTGCCGGAGAAGTCTGCCGTCCTCGACACGTTGGCCCAGCCCGACCCGACAGGGGCGGCCTGTGCCCTGATCGGCGGCGTATTTGCCGAAACGACCGAAACAGTCCCCGAGCGAGATCCCGACGCCGTGCTCGAAAGCCAGCCTCTTTCAGTCGTCTTGCCGACCTGCCTGAAGCCCAGCGACAACCACCTGGCGGAGCAGATCGTGCTGACCGCCGCGTGGACCAAGTGGCAGACCGATCCGGGTCCACGGACCGGAGCGTTCGGCTACGGCACCGTCGCCAACATTGCCAAGACGTTCTTCGGCTCGTACGTCAACGCTACCGACCTGGACGTGCACCTGGTCGACGGCAGCGGCATGAGCCGACACAATCTTCTCACCTCGCGCTTCTTGGCACGGGTCTTGCGGCAAGCGGGAAGGCAAGGATACGCAAAGGTCTTCCTGGATTCGTTGCCCAAGCCAGGAGAGGGGACCCTCAAAGGCAGACTCGCGGGCCTGCCGGTCGCTGCCAAGACCGGCACGCTCGACGGAGTCACTTCCCTCTCCGGATACTTGTGGCCCGGTTCGTCAGAGCCTTGGACGTTCTCGATTGTGTGCAACCACACCGTCGTCGGCGCCGCCAAGGTCCGGGCAGTCCAGGACAAGATCGTCAAGGCCCTTGTGGACTCCAGGAAACAGCCATGACGCAGGCAGCCAAAAACTTCTTCTCCGAGGCCTTCCCTACTCGCTCCCTTGCCGTCTTGTTGACCGTCGGGTTTGTCGACCTGGTCGCCACCGCCGTGCTGCACGCCCAAGGCCAGATCGTCGAGCTCAACCCCCTCATGCGCCCCCTTATCGAGCGTAGTGAGTGGCTGTTTGCTTTTGTGAAGGGACTGACATTAGTCGCCGCCTGGTACGTGATGTCGCGGCACGCCAAGGCGAACCACAAGTTCGTCAGCCAAGCTGCTTGGTTTGGGACTTTGGCTTACGTCTTCGTGTGGACGGTCTGGTTCTTCGGCGCGTCTGGGACTCCCAAGTAAGCAGCCTTTTAGTTAGTTCCACTCGACATCCTCGTGAAAACGAGGATCCATCCGTTACCTCCGGAGCTATGGATCGATTCCCGCCGAAGCGGGAATGACGGTCGTTAGGTATGAGGCGGACCATTCCGGCTTGCCCCTATTCGACTAATTTCCGATGAGTGCCCCTAGTTGCTATACCAACGTAGAGTGCCCGACCAGTCAGTCGACTAGTCGGGCACTCGAGGTGTTGGCTTCGGGGGGCTAAGAGGAAGTTCTAGTTCAAGCAGCGCGGCGGCGAGCGGCGATGAAGCCGACGGCAGCGACGAGCGGCAGAAAGTGGGCGGCATTGGGAACCGTCTCGGCGCCCTGAGAATGGGCGCCGGCGACGACGGCAAGAACCATAAACACACTGAAGAAAGCACTCTTCGTACTCAAACGCATCGACACAGAAAGGTGCACACGACGTGCCGAAGCGAAAGCCGACCCGAATTCCCAGGGTCCCTACGGGGGGACCGCCAATGTGGCCAAACTGCACTCTTCACGATGGACCATCAACTCGTTCTTGTCGTCGATTTCGGCGGTCAATACACGCAGTTGATCGTGCGCCGCGTCCGCGAGCTCGGCGTCTACAGCGAGATGGTGCCTTGGCAAAAGGCCGAGCAAGCGATCCGTGACCGAGGTCCCGATGCGGTGATCCTGAGCGGTGGGCCCAAATCGGTTCTGGAACCAGGCGCACCGACCATTGACGTCTCGGTTCTGGACAACATCCCGACACTGGGCATCTGCTATGGCCTGCAAGTCATGGCCCACCGTGGTGGTGGCTGCGTCGAGTCCTCCAGCGAACGCGAATACGGCCACCGGCACCTGACGTCGATCGCGCCTAACAGCCTGGTCGCCAAGATGGCCGACCCGGCGGTCTGGATGAGCCATGGCGACAGGGTGGTCAAAATCCCCGACGGCTCAATCATCACAGCGACAACAGCGACTTGCCCGGTGGCTGCTTTTGAAAACGCCGCGAACAAGCATTACGGTGTCCAGTTCCACCCCGAAGTCAGCCACACGCCCAGCGGACGGTCGATCTTGCACTCGTTCCTCTTTGACATCGCCGGACTACGAGGCGACTGGACGACCGCCAATTTCATCGAGGAATCCATCCAGCGGATCAAGGAGGAAGTCGGTGACGAGCAGGTTTTGTGCGCCGTAAGCGGCGGTGTCGACAGCTCAGTAGTCGCTGCTCTGATGACCAAGGCGCTCGGCCACCAAGTCAAGTGCGTCTTTGTCGACCACGGCCTGCTCCGTAAAGGCGAGGCCGAACAGGTCGTCAAGACGTTCACCGAAGTCTTCCACCCGAACCTGATCCTGATCAACGCCCACGACCAGTTTTTTGGTGCGCTCAAGGGCGTCACCGAGCCGGAGGCCAAGCGCAAAGCTATCGGCGAGCAGTTCGTCGTCTGCTTCGAGCGACACCGCGACGACCTGAGCGACTGCAAGTTCCTAGCCCAGGGCACGCTGTATCCGGACGTGATCGAGAGCGGCTCCCCCACGGCCGCCAAAATCAAGACGCACCACAACGTCGGCGGACTTCCCGATTGGATGCGGCTGCAGGTTGTCGAACCGCTCCGGTGGTTGTTCAAAGACGAGGTCCGCGAGGTCGGCAGGCAACTCGGCCTTCCCGACGACGTAGTAGACCGGCAGCCCTTCCCCGGCCCTGGTCTGGGAGTCCGGATTTTGGGAGAGGTGACGCCAGAGCGTGTGGCCATCGTCCAAGATGCCGACCATATCTTCAGGGAGGAACTGAGAGTGCAGGGTCTGGAAGCTGGAATTTGGCAAAGCTACGCTGCCCTTCTCGATGTCCGCAGTGTCGGCGTCATGGGCGACGAACGCACCTATGAGCAGCCCATCGTCCTCCGCGCCGTACAGAGTGAGGACGCCATGACGGCTCGCGCAGTCCCCCTGGAATTCTCTTTCCTGGAGCACGTCGCTCACCGGATCGTCAACGAGGTGAAGGGTGTCAACCGCGTGCTCTACGACCTGACGAGCAAACCGCCTGCTACGATCGAGTGGGAGTGATTTTGTGGCCGCCTTCCTCGCCGCTGCCGTCGTCCTTCTGACCCAACTCGACACGCGACGTACCTTCGTCGAACCAGGCTCACTTGTCCGCATTGAGACCGACCTGATCGACGACACTTTCCCCAAAGAGTGGAAGCCCAGCCCGATTTTTGCCAGCGGCAAGGCGCTAGACGGCTCAGAGGTGGACAGGGCCGTGAAGGCCGTCCGCAAGGCGCTGTCAAAGTATCCCGAGGCCCTTTTGCGCCGTAGCCTACGGCGAGTCGTGATCCTGCGCAATATGTCGTTTTACGGCTATCCCTACGGCGGCACGAATTCAGCCGATACGGTCTACGTGGCCGACGACGGGATCAAACTGGGCTACACCGACGACTTCATCGAGGGCGCAGTGCACCACGAGTTCTCAAGCATCCTCCTGCGCAACAACGCCGCCTTGCTGGACATGACCGAATGGAACAAGTCCCTCCCACCCGACTTTCGCTACCGAGGCGACGGCCTGTCTTCATTGCGTGAGGGCAAGGCTTCTTTGGTGTACGACCCGGAGTCGTACAAGCAAGGATTCCTGAACCAATATGCGACCAGTAGCCTGGAGGAAGACTTAAACGTCACCGCCGAGGCCCTGCTGACTGGTCGCAAACAAGTGTGGGAAGGCATGGCGAAAGAGACGCTCCTGAAAGCCAAGGCCATGGCCGTCGTCGGCTTCTACGGCAAATTGGACAAGCAGTTCACTCTCCAGTGGTTCGAATCCATCAAGGAGCCTGGCTGAGTTGGCGCAAGTTCAGATCGACGTCCTCTTGACCGAGGACCAACTCCGGACACGGACACGCGAACTGGCAGCCGACATCCGGGCCACCTTGGCAGACGAGCCGCTGGTGCTGATCGGAGTGCTTAAGGGTTGCGTTCCCTTCATCGGCGACCTAGCCCGCGAGTTGTCTGGCGATGTCGCCATCGACTATGTCCAAGTGAGCAGCTATGGCGACGGCAAGACGTCGACCGGTGTCTTTCAGCTCAAAAAAGACCACGACATTAACATCGAGGGCCGCCATGTGGTGGTCGTCGAGGACATCGTCGACTCCGGCCTGACCCTGGCCAGACTGCGAGAACTGCTCGCTACTCGCCGCCCAGCTAGCTTGACCGCTGTGGCGATGCTGAGCAAACCGGACGCAAGGTCCCATGAATCGCGTGTCGAACACGTCGGATTCGAGATTCCCAACGTTTTTGTGGTAGGATATGGGCTAGACCACGCGGAAAGCTATCGCAATCTTCCGTTTGTGGGCGTTCTGCGCGAGAGCCACGGTTAATCCGCCCTCTCGATTCCCCTTTCTTCAAATCACAAGCCGTCCAGGCACCTTATGACGCACGTATTCCGTCCCCGCAAATCCGACAACAACCCCGGCAACAAGCGCCGCGGCCGACGCCCAGGTGGCCACCAGCCCCAACGCGACGACAACCCCTCGGATCTGGAAAACCTGCCGCAGATCGACCTCAACCACTACGACCGCATGACCGCGGCCGAGCTGTTGAAGGAGGCCAAAAAGGCCAAGATCTCCCCCGATCTAGACCGCGCGACGGTCATTGAGCAGTTGCTCTTCAAAGTCAACGAAGAGCACGGCGCCATTTACAAGCGCGGCATTTTGGAACTTCTCTCCGATGGTTGGGGCTTCCTCCGCAAGCCCAACTACGCCCCTTCGAACGACGATGTCTACGTCAGCCAGTCGCAAGTCAAGCGCTTCAGCCTCCGCGCCGGCGACACAGTGTTCGGGCTCGTCCGTGCCCCGAAGGAAGGTGAGAAGTACCACGGCATGCTGCGCGTCGAGTCGGTCAATGGCTTCGCCACCGGTTCGCCGGAAATGGCCATGCGCCGGTCGTTCGACGAACTGACCCCGCTCTTCCCCACCGAACGCTTTAACCAAGAGACCGTTCCCGACAAGATCGTCGGCCGCATCATCGACCTCATCGCCCCCATCGGCAAGGGCCAGCGCGGCCTGATCGTCGCCCCGCCTAAAGCGGGCAAGACGACGATCGTCAAATCCATCGCCGAGTCGATCGCCACGAACCACCCCGAGGCCTATCTCATGGTGCTGCTGGTCGACGAGCGACCCGAAGAGGTCACCGACATGCGCCGCTTCGTCAAAGGCCAGGTCATCAGCTCGACCTTTGACGAGCCCGCCGA
>JAFDWT010000083.1 GCA_018268335.1 Armatimonadota bacterium
CGCATCCGGACGCCAAGGGTCTTCATGCCTCGGATCGCCAAAAAACAGTCGAACGGCGACGGCGTCGGGCCGATGGCGTTTTGCAGGTACTTCAGCCTCTCGTACGCCTTGTCGTCGTTTGTCATCAAGGCGCCCATGATGACGTCGCTGTGGCCGTTGATGTACTTGGTCATGGAGTGCATGACAAAGTCCACGCCCAGCGAAAGCGGCTTTTGGAAATAGGGGCTCATGAACGTGTTGTCCATGGCGGTGCGGATGCCCTTCTCCTTGGCCACGCGGACCACCATGGCGACGTCGACCAGGTTGAGCAGCGGGTTGGTGGGCGATTCGATCCAGATCAGCTTGGTGTTCGGCTTGATCGAGGCGCGCAAGACTTCCTCGTCCGCGATGTTGACGAAGTCGAACTCGACTCCCCGGAATTTGACGACGTCTTCGAGGTAGCGGTAAGTGCCGCCGTAGAGGTCGTCGCTGGTCAAGATGTGGTCACCTGCTTCCAGGATGCCAAAAATGCAGTCAATCGCCGCCATGCCCGAGCTGAAGGCCAGGCCGTATTTCGCGCCCTCGCTCACTGCCAACATTTGCTGCAGCACCGTCCGGGTCGGGTTGTCAGTTCTGGTGTAGTCGTAGAGACCGTACTCGCCAGGTGAGGACTGCGAAAAGGTGGAGGTCTGGAAGATCGGAGTTGTCACCGAACCGTGCTCAGGGTCGGGGCGTGAGCCCAGCCACACGAGCTGGGTGTCGATACAATGGTCCGGCATAGCGTCAGAAGAATTCCATACAAACGACGGGAGATGCTGGCATCCATCCGTTGAGAGTTTCGACAGATGTTTGCGATACACGCATTTGACCGTCGATTATGAGGTCTTCTAAGCTTGGCTGGCCGAACAGGGCTTGCGCCCAGTCCTGTACATGCCCGCTGACGTTTGGTTCTGCAGAAGTTTTCTTCGGCTGTGATCCGCAGGACCATCGGCCGTGGTTTTCGGGCATCCAGGGGTCGTCGACCTCGACGACCAGCCCTTCCCCTCCGGGAATTTTGGAGAGCAACGCCTCCCAATTGAGGACGCGCGCCATCGAGGGGCGGTGCACCGACAGCTCGGCTCCGTAGTCGAAGTACCGTTGCAAAAACGGCGAACGCGGAGGCTCGTTCCAGAAGACGTGGGACTGGTTGTTAGCCATGCCTCGCAAGACGGACAAGACCGCGTCGTAGCCACGAGGTGTCGACCACGCGATCTCGCCGACCTCCAGATTTTCCCAAAAACTCCCAGGCCGTGCCCAAAAGTAACCTTCCACCGGATCGCCCACCGCATAGATGAAGGGTGGCTTCTTGCCCAGCCGGTCTTTCCAGTCCACCGCCTCGCGGACGCTTGAGCCGGAGAACGTGGAAATGAACTGCCGATGGCAGGGGCCGAGGACAGCGAGCGCATCAGCCGGGGCGACTTGCCGGACCGGGAGATCGCAAACCGTCTTCGGAATCTGGGTCGCCGGCACCTTGATCCGCCATCGCCAGCCGCACGACGCATAGCCGACTTTGCGATAAAACGAGTCGCGGTAGGCATAGAGGGTCGAAACATCGAAGCCCAGATCGCGCATCTGGTGCAGGAGCTGCTCCATGCAATACCGGGCCAGACCGCTGTTGCGGTGTTCGACCAAGGTGGCGACGGCCGCCACGCCGCCGCACTTCAGAGTTTGCTCCCACGGGTTGCGGACGAGGTTATAGGTGTGCACCTGGGCGGCCCAGGCGGGTACGTCGTCCACGTAGCCGATGTGATACGTCGTTCCGTCCTCGGGCGGGTCGAGCGCCTCGCTGGTGTCGCCGTCGCCGTAGATGTGCGCCCACACGTGGTTGAGGGCCTCGTAGTGGCGCTCGTCGGCGAGCTGCATGTGGAACCTAGGCATGGCGGTGCCTAGAGTTTACAGGGGCAGAGTGGTCCCGTGCTTGTTGACACCCAGAACAAAGCAGCTGTTGATCTTCCCCACCGCCTTGATGGAACTGATGTGGGTGGTGACGATCCGCTCGTAGTCCCGCATGTCCTTCGCCACGATCTTGAGCATGAAGTCGTATTCGCCGCTGATGTGGAGGATCTCCAGAATTTCTGGTACCGCCATGGCAGCGTTGCGGAACTGCTCGATCGAGCCCTCTTGGTGCAACGACAAGCTCACCATTGCGACGACGAGCAAGTGGTAGCCCAGTGCCTCGGGGTTCAGCTCTGCTGTGTAGCCACGGACAAAGCCAGCTTCTTCCAGCTTGCGGACCCGTTGGAGCATCGACGGTGGTGAGAGCCCGATCTTGCGGGCCAGGTCGGCATTGGTCATCCTGCCGTCGGCCTGCAGGTAGCGCAGGATCTGGAGGTCGGCGTCGTCGAGCTTCTCTTTCATGCCGGTGGGACACCCATTTAACCCGATGCGGCGTGATTCGCGGGTGTGCGTAGCTCTATGGGGTTAAATGTGCCTAATCAGGAACAAACCTGTTAGTTGCAGGAGTAATCACTTCCATTAAGATGTCGCGCCTCCTTTTCGCTGTCTCGTTCCTCATCCTCGCCGCCGGCGGTTACCTTGCATGGTCGACCGTCCAGACGACGAAGCTGCAGGACGTCTCAGCGACGGCTAACGTGGCCTTCATGCAGCAGGATTGGCCCAAGGCGGCCCGAGACTACGCTGCTATCACCCGCCTGAAGCCCAAGGACGCCGACGCCACGTTCAAACTGGCCTATTCCCGGCACATGGCCGGCCAGTATGAAGATTCCTTGATGGGCTTCTGGCAGGCGCTGAAACTCGGTTACAACGAGTCGCTGTGCCTCTATGACGTCGCCTGCTCGGAAGCTCGGCTGGGCCGCAAGGCAGATGCACTGGAGCACCTGGCCCAAGCTGTTGAGAAGGGCTTCAAGAGCTCGACGTTCATGGAGCAGGACGACGACTTAGGCTCCCTGCGTGGCGAGGCTGCCTACAAGGCCCTGTTGGCCAAGCTCAAAGACGTCGAGAAGACAAAGATGGACAAGGAGTCCAAAACCAAGGCGACCATTGAACTGCAAAAGGGTCGCATCCCGGCTGGTACGGTCGAAGTCAAGAAGTGACCGACCGTCGATTCCTCGACCGCCTTTGTGTCAGCATGTTGGCCGATGGACAACCTCACCAGGCGACAGTTTCTGGGCCGCACCGCCGCGGCCGCAGCCGGTGCGGCTCTAGGTAGCCGAATCATGGCCACAACAGGCGACAAACTCATTCTGGGCTCAGGCTCCCACAAATATGAATGCATCCATGACTGGATCACACCTCCGGAAGGCATGCTCTTCGGCGACACCCATGGCTTGGCCCAAGACAGCTCGGGTCGCATCTACCTGAGCCACACGGTCCACCAGGACAGCAAGATCCGCGACGGCGTCTGCGTCTATTCGGCCGACGGTAAGTTCATTGAATCCTGGGGCGGACGGTTTGCTGGCGGCTCCCACGGCCTCGACATCCGTCGCGAACCGGAGGGTGAGTTCATCTACCACTGCGACACCAACAAGCGCGAGGTCGTCAAGACGACCCTCGATGGGGTGCAGGTCTGGTCCTTCACGACCCCCAAAGAGCCGGGCGTCTACGACGACAAGCACGCTTTTGTGCCGACCAACGTGGCCTTCTTGCCCGACGGCGACTTTGCCCTGGGTGATGGCTATGGCTCGAGCTACATCCACATCTACGACCGGCACGGGCATTGGAAGAAGACCTTCTGCGGCCCCGGCGGTGACCCTGGCAAGGTGAGCTGCCCACACGGCCTGTGGCTGGACGACCGCGACAAGACCCCGCTCCTGGCCGTCGCCGACCGCTCCAACCGCCGCGTCCAGTACTTCGACCTCGACGGCCAACATGTGAAGTTCGTCACCGACGGCATCTACCTGCCCTGCCACTTCTCCATCCGCGGCCACGAGATACTGGTGCCCGACCTGGAGTCGGTCGTCACAGTCTTGGATGAGAACAACAAAGTTGTCGTCCACCTCGGCGACGGGCACTTGCCCAACGGCCAAGGCAGCGACCTGCGCGGCCATCCGCGCAAGGACTTCATCCCCGGCAAGTTCATCCACCCCCACGACGCGATCTTCCTCGCCAACGGAGACATCTTGGTCGCCGAATGGGTGCCAATCGGACGGGTGACTTTGCTGCGCAAGGTGAAGTGACCCCGTCTTAACTGGTACCTCTCTCTTGGGAGAGGTACCAGTTAAGGTCACAGATACTCGTACCGAGTGTTCCGCTGCCGCGCCTCGAAGCCGGCTTCTTCGATCAGGCGCGAGAACTCGGCAGCGTTCAGGATGAACTTGTTCCCGGCGGCACTCACAACATTCTCCTCGATCATCGTCGAGCCGAAGTCGTTGGCTCCGTAGCCGAGGCCCAGTTGGGCGATCTTGGGGCCCTGGGTGAGGATGGAGAGCTGGATGTTGTCGAAGTTGTCGAGAAAGATGCGCGAGACGGCTAGGGTGCGCAGGTAGTCGAAGGAGGACGCTTTGCGCGGGATGGGGAGGTTCGTCTCTTCGGGCTGGAAGGACCAGGTGACGAAGGCGCGGAAGGGCTGGCACTCGTCCTGGAGGTCGCGGATGCGGCCGAGGTGCTCCACGCGGTCTTCTTGGGTCTCGACGTGGCCGAACATCATCGAGGCGGTGCTACGCATGCCGAGGCGCGAGGCGGTGCGCATGCAGTCCAGCCACTCGTCGGTGGTGTCCTTGTAGGGGGCGATGATCTTGCGGACGCGGTCGACGAGGATTTCGCCGCCGGCGCCGGGGATCGAGTGGTGGCCGACCGCCTTCAGCCGCTCAAGCGTCTGCTCCAGCGTCAGCTTGCTGATGTGGGCGACGTAGATGACCTCGGCGGGCGAGAGGGCGTGGAGGATGACGTCGGGGTACTTCGACTTGATCAGAGAGAAGACCCGCTCGTAGTAGTCGATCTTGAGCTTGGGGTTCAGGCCGCCCTGGAAAAGGATCTCGGTGCCGCCTTGGGCGACGGTGTCGCCGACCTTCTCGAGGATCTCCTCGTCGGTGAGCGTGTAGCCCTCGTTGTGGCCCGGGACTCGGTAGAAGGCGCAGAACCGGCAGCGCACCCAGCAGACGTTGGTGTAGTTGAGGATGCGGCCGATGAGGTAGCTGACGGTCCGCGTGCGGTCGACGGGGCCGCTGGGGGTCTCGATCACCGGCGTGCCTGCACCACGGCCAGACAAAGCCCAGACGCGGCGGGCGTCGGCGAGGGCGGCGAGGTCGATCAGGCTGGGGTGGTTGAAGAGGTAGGTGGCGTCCGCGGCGTCGATGCGCTCTCCGGCATAGACCTTGTCGGCGATGCTCTCGATGCTGGTCGGGGGGAGTGCGGTGCTGGCCATGGCGCCTTCCTTTGATCTTACACGGAAGGGATTTCGGGCGTTAGGGCAAAAAACGCATGAAATGTCTACTATTTCTGGACATGCCCTGGTAGAGTCGGCGATATGCGCAAGGTCTTTTCCGCCCTCGCCCTGTTCTGTCTCGCTGTCGCCGGTCACGCCCAGGCTATGGACCAAGAGCCGCCCAAGGAGATCAAGGACCTCTCCTGGATGGTCGGCACCTGGACGGGCACCATGCCCATGGAGATGGAAGGGCAAAAGATGGACGTCAAGTCTTCTGTCGTCGTGTCGATGGATTTAAAATTCCTGAAGATGGTGACCGTCAACGACATGGGCTTCTTCAAGCTCAACGAAGTCACTTACGTCTATTGGGACGCCAAGGCCAAGAAGTACGCGATGAACACCTTCACCGACATGGCCGACACGCCGCGCTATGAGGACGGCGACTTGAAGGACGGCGCCCTGGTGACCGTGAGCAAGCCGTGGGACGTGCCGGGCATGCCTGGGCCGACGACCAGCCGGTCGACGATCAAGAAGGTCTCGGACACCGAGATCACCGTCACTTTGGAGTTCAAGCAGGACGACAAGTGGGTGCAGGTGATGAAGGGCAATATGAAGAAGAAGGGTTGACCTTTTGTCTGCGAGAGCGAATGGACAGCATCGTTCCACCACCACCGGCACCTGCCGAATACCGTCGGCAGGTGCCTCGCCCGGTCCCTAGGGAGGCCAAGCGGGCTACCGATTGGCTGTACGTGGTGGCGGGTGCGTCGGTCGCCAATGCGGTTTTGGCGGCCTTTGGATCCAGTTTTGGGCTTGTCGTTTCGTTCGAATTGAGCTCGATCGCGGGCGCCCTGGTGAACAAGCGCTACGTCCTGGCCGCGCTGGTGCTTGGAGTTGTCCTTGTTCTCGCCATCGTGATGTTGATTATCGCGGGAACAAGAATCAAGAAAGGCAGTTGGGGTTGGGCGATTGCCGCCGCTATCCCCCTTTGCCTCGACACGGTCCTTATGTTCTCTGGGCTGCCCGAGTCGATTCCTTAGCTGGCCTTTCGGGCCTATGTGCTGTACGTGGTGATCGGCGCACTGAACGCTAACCGGGAGTGGGCCAAGTCGCCGATGATGATGCCCAACCTTGAAGACAGCCCGGTGCCACCCGACCTGTAGGCTCAGGTTTGAGGTGGAATTGCTGCTGCTCGGTGGGCAGCACTGGAACCGCTTCGCACTATCCAGTGCCACCCGTTTCGGTTCTCAGTGTCGTTGAACTTACCAAGCGTAATGCTCGGGTGCCGGTTTGAACGGCGGGAAGATCTCGTCGATCTTGTCCAGTGTCTTTTGATCCAGCTTGATGTCCAGGGCCTTGACCGCGCCTTCGAGTTGGTCCATCGTCCGCGGGCCGATGATCGGGGCGGTGACGAACGGACGGGTGAGGGTCCAGGCCAGGGCGACGTCGCCGGCCTCGTGGCCCAACTTGGCGCAGAGCTTTTCCCAGGCCGTCAGTTGCTTACCGTGCTTGGCGATGGTCTGCTTCACCCAGTCGCCGTGGCGCCGCTTGCCCTGCTGGCCGCCCATGACACCGCCGAGGACGCCGCCGCCGAGCGGGGACCAGGGGATCACGCCGACGCCATAGGCCTGACAAGCGGGGCCGACTTCGAGCTCGATGTCGCGCTGAAGGAGCGAGTACTTGGACTGCTCCGTGACGAGACCGAGCTTGCCCAGGCGGCGGGCGGCTTCGTTGGCCTGGACGATGTGCCACCCGGCGAAGTTGGAGGAGCCGACATAGAGGATCTTGCCCTGCTGGACGAGGACGTCAAACGCCTGCCACACCTCTTCCCACGGGGCATGGCGGTAGATGTGGTGCATCTGCTCGATGTCGATGTAGTCGGTCTGGAGCCGCTGGAGCGACGCCTCGCAGGCGCGGCGGATGTGCAGGGCGCTGACGTAGCCGGTGTTTGGCCAGCCTTTGAGCTCGTCCTTGCCCATTTGGCCGTAGAGCTTGGTGGCGATGACCACGCGCTCGCGGCGGTTGCCGCCGAGGGCGAACCATTCGCCGACGATCTTCTCGGTGATGCCTTCGCCCTGCTGCCAACCGTAGACGTCGGCAGTGTCGAAGAAGTTGATGCCGAGCTCCAGGGCCCGGTCCATGATCTTGAAGCTGTCTTCCTTGCTCGTCTCGGGCCCGAAGTTCATGGTGCCGAGGCAGAGGCGCGAGACGACGAGGCCGGTCCGGCCGAGATGAGTCAGCGACTTGTCCACGTGCCTCGGTATACCTGCGGCCTGCCAAGCATGAAGCTGGATAGGACATATATGACCTATAGGCCCTATATGTCCTATCTGGCCGCAGGGCTAGATGCCGTAAAGCGCCTTGTATTTGGCGCTGATACCGGCGATGTAGGCCTCTGGGCCGAAGGCTTTGCCGGTCACCCGTTGCACCAAGTCGGCCGGGGTGTACCGCTTGCCTTGACGGTAGACCTTTTCTTGCAGCCAGTGGAGGATCGGGGCGAACTCGCCTTTCGCCATCATGGCGTCGACGTCGCCCAAATCGGCTCGCAGGCAGTCAAACACCTGGTAGCTGAGGATGCTGCCCATCGCGTAGGTCGGGAAGTAGCCAAAGGCTCCGGCCGACCAATGGACGTCCTGCAAACAGCCGACGGAATCGGTCTCGGGCACGATGCCGAGGTAGGAGCGGTACTTCTCGTTCCAGAATTCCGGCAGGTCCTTGACGGCCAGCGAGCCGTCCATGAGGGCGCACTCGATTTCGAATCGCACCATGATGTGGAGGCTGTAGGTGACCTCGTCGGCCTCGACGCGGATGAACGAAGGCTCGACCTTGTTGAGGAGCTTGACGAAAGAGTCGGCGTCAAACGCCTTGGTCGCCGGGAACGCCTCGTGCAGCTTGGGCAACATGAAGGTCCAGAAGGCGTGCGACCGGCCGACGATGTTCTCCCAGGTGCGGCTCTGGCTCTCGTGCCAGCCCAGGCTGACGCCGCCCGCGAGCGGCGAGCCGGCCCACTCGACGGGCGTGCCCTGCTCGTACATGCCATGGCCGGCCTCGTGGAGGGTGCCCATGATGGCGCTCGGCAGGTAGTTCTTGAACCGGGTCGTCAGGCGGACGTCCGTGGTGCTGGGGCCGCCGCAGAACGGGTGGACGGCGGTGTCCTGTCGACCGATGTTGAAGTCGAATCCGACTGCTCTAGCGATATGGTCGCAGAACGCGCGTTGGTCGGCTTCGGGCCAGTCTCCGTAGAGCGCGGAGTCGTCGACCGGGCCCGCTTCCTTGATGGCGGCCACGAGTTCGACGATTGGCTTGCGGATGCCGTCGAACATGTGGTCCCAGCTCTTCTTGGTGGCGCCTTCCTCGTATTGGTCGGTCAGGGCGTCATAGATGTGGTCGGTGTAGCCCAGGCACTCGCCCTCTTGCTTGGTCAGCTCGATCAGTTGGCCAAGGATCGGGGCAAAGTGGCCGAAGTCGTTGTCTTGGCGGGCCTTGGCCCAGATTTCGTGGCCGAGGGTGCCCAGTCTTCCCTTCTCTTCCACCAGCGTGGCGGGAATCTTGGTGCGCTGGTCGAGAGCACGCTTGAGGACTCGGACGGTCGCGGCGTCTTCTGTGCCAGGTTCGGCTTCCTTTGCAGCCTCTTCGATCAGCCGCTGCATCTTGTCCGACGTGAACAGCTCGTGGGACATGCGGAGAAGGCAACCGAGGTGGGCTGCCCGGGCCCCGGCGGAGCCGGGCGGCATGAACACCTGCTGGTCCCAGGCCATCAGGGCTTCGGCACCCTGCAACGCGTCGATGTCGGCGTAGAGCTGCTTCAGCGCAGCGATAGAAGACATGTCCGGGTTTTACCCAGAGGTCAGACCTTGACCGTGGCCAATTCGCCGACAGCCCCTTCCTCGAATGCCATTTTCGAGAGTTCTTTGGGGACGGCGATCGGGTAGCGACCGTCGAAGCAAGCGAGGCAGAACTCGCTGGCGGGTCGTCCGACGGCGCGGACGGCCCCGGCGATACTGAGGTAGCCAAGGGACGTCGCCCCCACATGGTTGCAGATCTGCTTTTCGGTCATCGTCGCCGCCGCCAGTTCTTTGGTCGACGCCATGTCGATGCCATAGAAGCATGGGTGTTTGATCGGCGGTGCGGTGATGCGGACGTGAACCTCTTTTGCGCCTTGGTCTAGAAGCATCTTGACGATCTGCCTTGTCGTCGTCGCTCGGACGATGGAGTCATCGACCAGCACGATCCGCTTGTGCCGGATGCGGTCTTCGAGTGGTGACAGCTTCATGCGGACGCCCAGTTCGCGCATGCGTTGGTCGGGCTGGATGAACGTGCGGTGGATGTAACGGTTCTTCATCATCCCTTCGCAGAAGGGGATCCCGCTGACCCGGCTGTAGCCGATCGCTGCGGGCACACCGCTGTCGGGGACGGGGACGACGATGTCGGCGTCGGCTGGCTTCTCGACCGCCAGCTCCATGCCCATGCGTTCGCGGGCGTCGTAGATCAGAGAGCCGTACATCCTGGAGTCAGGCCGCGCGAAATAGATCATTTCGAACAGGCACAGGTTGTGGGCCTGTGGCGGGGCGGCTTGGGCCATGCGCAGGCCGTTTTGGTCGATGATGACGACCTCGCCGGGCCCGACCTCGTTGATTAGCTCGGCGCCGACGGGCACAAAGGCACAGCTTTCGCTGGCGACGATAAAGCCTTCGGCCAGACGCCCGACGACCATGGGGCGGACGCCGTGCGGGTCGCGGAAGCCCAGCACCATGTCGGGCGTGAGAACGGTGACAGCATAGGCACCCTGGATCCGCTTCATGACCACGGCGACGGCGTTGACGACGCCGAGGTGCAGGTTGCGGACTAGGAGCTGGGCGATGACCTCGCTGTCGGCGGTGGTCTGCAGGTCGGCACCCTCGGCGATCAGCTCGTCGCGGAGCTCTTTGGTGTTGACTAGGTTGCCATTGTGGGCGACTGCGATCTCGCCGACGGTGCTGACGCAGTGGATCGGCTGGGCGTTGGCCAGGACGCTTGCACCGGTGGTGGAATAGCGGGTGTGGCCGATGGCCATCTCACCTTGCAGGTCGCTGAGGTCGGTGAAGACGGCGCCGACGAGGCCCATGCCTTTGCGCATGGTGACCTGGCCGCCGCCGTTGACAGCGATGCCGGCCGACTCTTGACCGCGGTGTTGCAGGGCTTGGAGACTAAAAAAAGCCGCTCTCGCGGCCTGGCTCCCGGGCGTCCATATTCCGACGACGCCGCACTCCTCCTTTGGTCGGTCACCGTGCCAGGTGTCTTCGCCGTGCATGACGGGATTATATCAGCGGGAAGCCATTACATCCCGCCGAAATTGGACTCGATGTAGTGGGCGACATGGTGGTGTCCTTTGCTCCGGGCCAGGCTGAGCGGCGTGTCGCCCGACTGGGTGCGTGCGCGGATGTCGGCGCCGCGCATGACGAGGTTCTCGAGCATCACTTGGTCGCCGTTCTTGGCAGCCCCGTGCACTGGGCGTTGGCCACCGTCGTACGACAAGTTGGGGTCGGCGCCCATGTCGAGCAGGAGGCGGACGACGTCGCGGCTGCGGCCGATGACGGCGCAATCCAGCGGGCGGACACCGCCTTGGGCTTGGGACTGGCCGTTGGGGTCGGCCCCTTCGTCGAGCAGGTAGTTCACTAGGCGCGTGTGCCGGTAGGCCGATGCCAAGCACAGGGGCGTGAAGCCGTCGTTACTGAAATCTTCGAGCAGGTCGTGTTGCTGGCCCAGCAGTTCCCTCACCCGGTCGAGGTCACCGAGTGTGCAGGCGGTCGCGAAGTCGGGATGGGGATGGAGGCGATAGAGCGCCCAGGCGAAGTCCTCCTGGCCTACATACATGGCCAGTTGGGGGGCCGAGCAACCTCCATAGGAGTCAACTGCCGTCTGGGCGATGCCAGGATCGGTTTCGATCATTTGTTTGAACCGCCGCTCGTCTCCCGAGCGGACGATCTCGACAAATTCCTCGACAGTTGCCATGAATTGGGATCTCCCTTCCCTATAGAATCGGCACTTAGGACGCAATAGTTGACCGGTCTTAAGACCATTTAGATGGGTCCCCTGCCAGTGCCAGCCTCAACATGCCATAATCTCCTTGGACTCTCCGCAGACAGTCGGTGGTTCCCTTCACGAGGGGTTCCTTAAGCGCCTAACCAGCAGCCGACCGAGGTTCGAGGCTAGAAAACGATTTTGTGGGTCACCAGGCCGGCATGGCCAGGTTCCAAAGACATCGGGCTCTTGCGCTCTCACCTGCAAGAGCCCGTTTGCTTTGTCAAACGACAAGGAAAATCATGCCGACCGCACAGAAAGCCCGAGTGATCGAGGAGACGAGCGAGCGCTTCAACCGCGCTAGCGGCGTCCTGTTCACCGAATACCGTGGGCTCAAGGTGAAGGAGCTCCAGCTCCTTCGCAAGCAGTTGGGCGAAAAAGGTGGCGAGCTGCAGGTTGTGAAGAACACCCTGTTCGGCCGCGCCGCCGGCGCGGGCGCAGACCCCCTGACCGAAAATCTGAAGAGCGGCCCCACCGCTGTCGTGTTCGTTTATGAGAACGAAAGCGACTGCGCCAAGGTCGTGATGGACTTTGCCAAGACGCACAAAAATTTGGTCGTCAAAGGCGGTCTGATCAGTGGCAAGGTGATCGACGACAAGGGCGTGGACGAGCTGAGCAAGCTCCCCTCGCGCGACGTCCTCATCTCGCAGGTCATCGGCGTCATCGCCGCACCGCTCAGCAACCTCGTCGGAGTCATCGAGGCCCTGTACGCCGACCCGATCCGCGTGATCGGGGCCGTGGCGGACAAGGTGGCCGAAGGATCGCCTGCCCCAGCGGCAGCCGCTCCCGCCCCAGCCGCCGAGGCTGAGGCCGAACCGACTCCGGAACCAGCGGCCGAAGCTGCTGCCGAGCCCAGTGAAGAACCAGCCGCCGAGGCGCCAGCCGAAGCCCCGACCGCGGAAGCAGAAGCCGCACCCGAAGCCGAGGCTTCGGAAAACAAGGAGTGACCCCCAATGGCAACCACTGTTGAATCCATCGTCGACCAGATTTCTGGTATGACCGCCCTCGAGCTCAGCGAGCTCAAGAAGGCCCTCGAAGATAAATTCGGCGTCACCGCCGCTGCCCCCGCCTTCAACCCGGCGATGTTCGCCGGTATGGGTGGTGGTGGAGCCGCTGCCGAGCCGGTCGAAGAGAAGACCGAGTTCGACGTCGTGCTGAGCGACGCCGGCGGCAACAAGCTGCAGGTCATCAAGGTCGTGCGCGAGCTGACCGGCCTGGGCCTGAAGGAAGCCAAGGACCTCGT
>JAFDWT010000084.1 GCA_018268335.1 Armatimonadota bacterium
CGCAGGCGTCACGGTGCTGCCCGAAGGTCGGCTGCTGACCCCAGTAGGCAAGGCCACACCGCTGGCCTCATGGCCCCATGGCCTGGTCCTGTCGCCCAATGGGAAGCATGCTTTTGTGGCCAGCGAGGGCGTCGGACAATTCATAGACACGTGGCAGAGCGCCCCAGTCGTCCGCCGCAACCAAGCCGGCGCGCGCAAAGAGCACCCCAACTCCGGCGGAGCCGTCTACAGCAAAGACGGCAAGAAGCTCTACTGGAGCAACGGCGACAAGGGCGGCTTCTACATCTATGACACCGAGTCGGCGAAGCTGGAGACCGAGATTAGCCTCAACGTCCACCTTGGGTCCAAGGCGTACAACGACAGCTTTGTCAACGACCTGGCGCTCAGCCCCGACGGCAAGACGCTCTATTGCGCCGACGTCGCCAACTTCCGCTTGGTCGCCTACGACCTGGCCAGCAAAGAGATCGTCTCCAGCGTACCGACGGGCCGTTACCCATACGCGCTGGCGGTCAGCGGCGACCACGTGTTCGTCGCCAACATCGGCCAGTTCGCCTATTCGCCGATCGGCGGCACCAGCGACAAAGCGTTCGACCCGCGGGGCCTGACATTTCCGCCCTTCGGCTATCCCAGCAAGGAAGCCGAGAACGGCGTCGAGGTGGAGGGACGCAAGGTCGCCGGCCTGGGCGACCCCCGCGCCATTGAAGCTTTCAGTGTCTTTGGCTACGACTGCAAGGACCCCAAAAGTCCCCGCCTGGTCACAACGACAAAGACTGGTCTACAGGTGGGCGCCAAAGGCAGTTGGGGCGAGGTCGTCGGCGGCAGTGGCCCCGGATTCCTTCTGGCGCGCGGCGACAAGGTGTTTGTCGCCAACACGAACAACGACAGCGTTGAAGAGATCGACGCCCGAAGCGGCAAAGTCATCGGGCGCATCGACCTGAGCCCGTCGCCCCTGATCAAAGACCTGCAAGGCGTGCTGCCCAACGGCATGGCGCTCTCCGCCGACGGCAAGCGGCTCTTTGTCGCCCAATCCGGCATCAACTCGATCGCCGTTGTCGACACCGCCAAGCGCAAAGTCGTCGGCCAGGTCCCTACCGCATGGTATCCCTACCGCGTCGCGCTGAGCCCAGACGGCAAGGATTTGTCCTTCATCTGCTTCCGCGGGTTCGGTAATGGCCCGCGCGGTGTGCCAAACCCCACCAAGAGCGACTTCACCGGCCTGCGCGGCTCTTTTCACGTCGCGCCGGTCCCCAAGGACGCAGACCTCCCGGCACTGACCCAGAAAGTCCTCGCCAACAACGGCTTCGTCGACGCCTCCGTCGACAAGGCCAAACTCTCCAGCCCAGTGTGGAGCGGCGTGCCGGGGCAGCCTTCCGAGCAGATCAAATACGTCGTCTTTATCACCAAAGAGAACCACACATACGACGCGATCTTCGACCGCATCAAGGGCGCGAACGACGACCCCAAGCTGCTGCAATGGGGTCTCAAGCAGACCATCAAGGAGGACAAACAGCCGACCCTAGAGAACGTGGCGGTGATGACCAACCACAACAAACTCGCCCGCGAGTTCACCGTCAGCGACAACTTCTACATGCAGCCCGAGGCCAGCGGCGTCGGCCACCGGTGGCTGATCGGCGTCCAGCCCAACACCTTCTGCCAGATGCTTTACACAGTAGGCTGGGACTTCAAGACCAACACCAACGCGCTCGGCCGGCTGGCCAGCTTTGGCAGCAACGGATCGATGCAGCCGGAGGACTATCCAATGGCAGGCAGCATGTTCCACCACCTGCACCGCAACGGCGTCCGGTTCCGCAACTATGGCGAGGGCTTTGAGTTTGCCGGCGTCGGCGAAGACGAGAATGAAGGGAAGACCGGTGCCCGCGAGGTCGTCAACATGCCGATGCCCAAGTCGCTCTACGACAACACCAGCCGCGACTTTCCGATCTTCAACATGAACATCCCGGACATGCACCGGTTCGAGTGGTTCCGGGACGAAGTCACGCGCAAGTACGTCATGGGTGGCGAGGATCTGCCGCAGTTCCTTAACATCTGCATCTGCAACGACCACGGCGCCGGTGTCAAGCCCGCCAAGGGCTACCCCTACCGCGCCAGCTGGATGGCCGACAACGACCTTGCTCTGGGCAAGATCGTCGAGTTCCTCAGCCATACCAAATACTGGAAAAACATGCTGATCTTGGTCACCCAGGACGACAGCGGCGGCGAAGCCGACCACGTCGACGCCCAGCGTTCGGTGCTCCTGGCGATCAGCCCCTATATCAAGCGAGGCTACGTCAGCCACCGCCATACGACCATCACCAGCATGCACCGCACGATGTACGAGATCTTCGGCCTGCCACCGCTCAACATCTTCGACGCGACGTCCAACGACTTCAGCGACTGCTTCCTGGCCGCCCCGGACATCCGCCCCTACGTGGCCACCGACGTGGACGCCAGGATCTTCGACTGGAACCGAGTGAAAGCCATCGCCGCCGCCGACGGTGATCCCGACTTTTGGATTGCACGGACGCTCCCCTCAGAGCCCATGGACGCCTTCGACCCCGCTGATCCAGACTGATCATTCGGCAGTACTTTTGGAGTGCGGCGGCTCTGACGCCGCTTTGTCCGGGCTGGGCTATGACCGGCCAGGACAAAGCGGTAGAGCCCGCGGAGAACAAAGCGCGGTCATAGCCCGCGCACTCCAGCTATCCTGCCGCTCCTCCGGAATAAACTGAAGGCCGAGGCAAGAATTGGTAGAAGGCAGACGGACGCGCTGGATCGCCTATGGCGCTGCATTCGCCGTCCTGCTTGCCGCCGTCGGCATCCTGCTCGTCCGACGACCCTGGCGCAAGCCGCCGCCGTTCCAGGTGTCCTACTGGTACTGGCAGACACCATTCACGTTGGATGCCAAACTCGCAGGCCAACTCCGTGAAATGGGGGTGCGCCAGCTCTTCGTGCGGGCTGGTACGTGGAGCACGGACGGCAAGAACATCGTCCTGGTCGCCCCGCAACAATACGGCAAAGGCTGCGACGCCTTTCCCGTTCACCTGGTGTTCAATGCCGACAGCGGCGTGACCCGGCATTTTGAAGACCTGGACAATGCCAAGGTCGCCCGGCAGATCGCCGACCGGATCGTGGCACGGGTAGACCAGGCGCGCAAGGCAGGTGTCCTGGTGGTCGGCGTCCAACTGGACATCGACTGCCCGACCCGCCTCCTGCCCAAATACGCCGACATCGTCTCTCGCATCCGGCGCGACGACCCGCTGTTAGCCCGCAAGGGCGGGCTTCAGTTCTCGGTCACCGGCCTGACCTCGTGGCTGGGCTCCGCAGGGGTGACCAGCCTGGGCCGGCAACTGGATTTCATGGTGCCGCAGGCGTACGAAGGGGTGACCGGGCGCACGGTCGACGACGTGCGCCCGGTCTTTGACCCCGACACCTTGCGACGAGGGTTGTGGCAGGCCGAGTCGCTGCCGTGTCCCTATTGGTTCGGCGTCCCAGCCTACGGCCACGCGTTCCTTTTCGACGACAAGGGGCAATTGGTGTCGACCTACCGGGGCCTGGAGGCCCAGGATGCGTTGCGCCACCCAAAGTTCCAGCTCGAAGCGGCCTACCCGGCCAGCCGCACAGGCAAGCGGGTGGAGCTAGAGAAGGACTGGGTCGGCGAAGAGTTGGCCGAGTTCCGGGCAGTCCAGCCTGCCGCCGACGGTCGCGGCCTGGGATATCGCCTGGTCTACACGTTGCCCAGCCCGGAGCTAGTGGCCCGGGGATTGGAGACCGTGCTGCACGACCGCGGGCCAGGCTGCCAAGGCGCGGTCGTCTACCGGGTCCCTGAAGCCGGATCCTCCTTCACCGTGCCGATGGAGTCCGTTTTGAGCCGACCGAAAGGCCGAGTGCCGCAAGTGCGCGTCGAGGCGAAGCTCCGCTCCGAATCCGACACCCTCGGTGCCATGGAGGCCACCGAGCCAGGACTCCCCGCCGACGTCTGGATCGAGTTGACCAACACGGGCGACAGCGCCACGTTCGTCGCACCGGACGCCTTTGTTATCGATTTGCAGTTCGACAAGCCTGGATTCGGCGACGTCCGCCTCCGGGATTTTGATGCGGTGCAGTTCCTGCGCGACGGTGTGGAGACCAGCCCCGCGAGGGCCGACAAATTGCGCCTCTCCAAGGGATGGTTCTATCCAGGAGAGACGCTCAAAGTCGGTCCAATACGGTTACTCGATTCGGTACCTTTCCACGCTAAAATAGCGTGGAGAGCCCGCTTACCTTCGGGGCTCAAGACGACCCAAGGCACCTTGCCCGAAGCATCTGTAGGCGGCTCTTAGGAGCCCGCCGTTGCGTACCCGTCCGTGGTCGTTGTCCAAGCCGTTTGGTGTCCTTGCCGCGGTCTGCTTGATGCGTGGTTTGCCAGCCTGTTATGGCGATTTGGTCGAGTCTGTCCACTTCTACGGCGCCGAGGCTTATGGGTCGACCAAGATCGATTTTGGCCGCGTCCCGCAAGAAGTGATGATCGCCGGTTGGAACCTGGAGCCGAAGCGAGGCGGCACCGCCTATGGCACCAGCTTTCCAGATGCTTTTGAGTCCGACTACTTGGAGTCGGAAGACGACGCTGGCGACACTGTCTGGGGGAGCGACAGCCAGGACTTTGCCAAGTGGAACCCCTACATGGACACGGGGCGGCCGGATCCCAAGTGGCACGACCTGCACCGTGCCCGCAACCTGGAATCAGAAGGGAAGTTCAAGGCAGCCCTCGAAGCCTATGCTGCGCTGGCCAAGAACGAGGCCACGCAGTCCTTCGTCCAAGACCGTCGGGAAATCCTTGTTGACAAGGGTTTGGGTCGGTCGACGAAGGGACTCCAGGAATACCTGCGCCTCACCTACCTGATGGAGTTCGGCACCGGCATGTGGGAGCCAAGCGTCAAGGCGCTGGCCAAACTGGAGGTCGATCCTCGCCTGAAGCCGAACTGGGAGTACCAGCTTGCCGTTGCTGGCGTCGGCAAGCCTCAATTTGACCAGGCGGCTCAGTTCCAGGCGGTGGCCAAAGCTTATCCAAGCGATCCTCGGGCCGAATCCGCCTACGTCATGGCTGGCAGGACGTATGATGCCGGCCCGTTCGGTGAGTTGGATGACGCCGCCAAAGTACGCTGGCAAAAGCGGCTACAGGTCTTTGACGAGTTGCTCGCCAAGTACCCCCGCACTCGGTTCCGCTGGTCAGTCTACGGCTGGCGCGGCGGTTGGCTGGTTCGGCAGGGCCAGGTTGAAGCTGCGATGGGCGAATACCAGAAGCAATCCCGGTCGCCGATCCCGCTTCAAGCGTTTCGAGGCCACCGCGACCTGGCCCTGCTGGCTGCAAGGGACGGACGCCGGGCTGCAGCCGCGCGGCACTACTTGCAGGCGCGTGTTTTGGACGTGTCATGGCCGCGCAAAGGCGACGTCACCCTCAAACTGCGCCAGACCTTCCGGGACTTGAAGGCCGCAGAAGTCCGGCAGATGCAGGCCGAGGTGAGCAGAGATCCCGAGCTCCTGCGCTCCTACATGGACTTCCGGCTGGAATACACCAAGCTTGAGCCAGCCGATGAGCGACACCTGCTGCGGTTCGCTAGCCAATCGTTACAGAAGATGCGCAAGGCCGACCCGGGCGTCCTCGCCCGTGTCGCCCAGCTGAGCTACAACGTCGGCGACTATCGCGCCGCATTGGCCACAGCCCAACGCGTTGGTCGGGCCAGCAAAGACATCTGGGGCCGGGCTCGATTTGCTGAGGCCGGCTCTCTGGCCCGGCTCGGTCGGCCACACGAGGCGATGACCCTGTACTCGCGCCTCTTTGCCGATTCACCAGCCGAGTACCTTCGCGTGGCCAGCGGCGAAGCTTTGGCCCTCTTGGAAGAAAAGTACGGCGACCCGGTTCGGGCCTTCCACATCTATCGGGACATCGGTTACCTTCGGGATGTCGCATTCATGGCCGACTCCGGGCTCAGTATTCCGCAGCTCAAAAGGGCGATTGTGCGATATAAAGGTGCTGAACGCAAGTCGTTTGATTACGCGTTAGCAATGCGCTACTTCCGCAAAGAACAGTACGCGGAGGCCACCGCGATATTGAAAAAACTCGACTTTGCAACCAGGGCCCACAAGGGAGCCGACCGCGAAATGTCAGAGGCGGACTGGGAGTTTCCGGACAAAGATTTTGCTCCCAAGCAGGGCGAAATCGGGCCGCCTTGCCCGGAAGACGCCTTGTCTCATGTCCGAGACATGGCCAAACTACGAGCCGAGGCTGAAAGCGCCAAAGACCAAGAACGGAGGGCTGCCGCGCTCTACGCCTTGGGGACATACGTGTACGATCACGGCGACTTGCTCTTCTATAGCGCAGGGCTGTGGAGGCTCGCACGGGCGGATACATACGTGCTCTATTGGAATGGCAACGTGAATAAAGGCGAGTCTCATCGCAAAGCGGTAGCGACAGGCCACGAGCACGAGAGGTTCTCACAAGCAATACGACTTTATGAGGAGCTAGTCGCCCGCTGTCCGCGCAGTTCTTATGTCGCCAAGGCGCTCTACATGGCCGCGGTCTGCTGCGAAAAGTTCTCGCGCATGAACACCTGGTGGCGCGCCAACAGTTTGCCGGAGCGCAAGAAAGCCTCACGCTACATGCAGCGTGTGGCGACTGAATACCCGCACCACGAACTTGCCAAAGCCGCCGCCAAGTTCGCGCAGGAGTTCAAGTACCTGACGAATCCAGACTTTGCCCGAGACTATTGAAGCCAAACGATCAAAATGTGTCGGTGTCCCAGTTCGTTCCCGAAGCGCATGATGCCGAACTCATCCAGAAGTTCGAAAGCCAGGCGCTGACCCACATCGAGTGGTCGCACCGTGCCCATGTGCGCATGGCGTACCTCTATGTCCGCCTCCACGGCTACGAAGAAGGACTGAAGAGATTTCGCGACGGCGTCCAAAAGCTCAACGCCGTCCACCAAGTGCCCGAGTCGCTGATCCGGGGCTACAACGAGACGACCACCGTCGCCTTCATGCGCATCATGGCCGCCACCGTCGCCGCCTACGAGCCCGAGATGCCGACCACCGACAGCGAGCAGTTCTGCGACCTGCACACCCAGCTGATGACCAAGCACATCATGCGGCTTTACTATTCGCCAGCCCGCCGCATGGACCCACGCGCCAAGTACGAGTTCGTCGAGCCCGACTTGGCTCCGCTACCTTCGCCCTAATGGATGGGAGCCTGGCGCGTCATTGCCGCGCCAGACAAGGCAGCGTCGGAGCCGCTGCACTCCACAAGCTAGCCTACTGCCAGACCCGGACCGACTTGATCTCGAAGCGGGCAGGGAAGATGGCGTCGTCGATGCCCTTGGCTCCGCCCCAGTCTCCGCCGATGGCGAGGTTGAGGATGAAGAAGTACGGATCGTCGAACGGCCAGGCTTCCAGGCTGGTCTCCGTCTTGTCCCGGTGGAAGACCTGCTTGCCGTCCATATAGATGGTGATCGCTTTGGCGCTCCAATCCATTTTGTACGTGTGCCAGCCAGGCTGCGTCTCGGCAACCTTGTTTTGTTTGCCGATCTGGGTGCCTTTCGTGTGGTTGTACTTGTCGCTGTGCAGCGTGAAGTGATAGACGCCGGGGTCGTAGCCGACGTACTCCATGATGTCGATTTCGCCGCACTTCGGCCAGCCCAGTCGAGAGCCGTGGGCGTCCGAGCGGACGCGGTCGTTCAGCATCCAGGCGGCGGGCCAGGTGCCGCGTCCGGCCGGTGTCTTGGCGACGATCTCATAAGTGCCGTACTTCCACGAGCCGATCGACTCCAGCCGGCCCGAAGTGATCGTCCCGTTCGGCTCCTTGCGGGCTTCGATGATCAGCCGCCCACCTTCGATCCAGACGTTCTTGGCCTTCTTCTTGGTGTACTTCTGCTTCTCGTTGTTATAGACAGGCCCGTCGTTAAACTTCCAGACCTTCTCATCAATGTCTTTGAGCTTGGAAA
The DNA here is from genome assembly GCA_018268335.1 of Armatimonadota bacterium. Lineage (GTDB taxonomy): Bacteria > Armatimonadota > Fimbriimonadia > Fimbriimonadales > Fimbriimonadaceae > JAHBTB01. The sequence goes on from JAFDWT010000084.1 coordinate 7,974, forward strand.
AGTCCTGCTCGAAGACGAGTTTAAGGTCAGACGCAATCAGGGAAGAGGCCATGGCCGCAATCGCGATCAACATGATTCACTTGTTGGACGGTGGTGCCACAGGGTTGGAACCGCCACCGCCACCGAACATCTTTTGTGCCTCCTCTTTGCTACGAGGCATTTGGGCGGGTGGGGGGCTCTTTTCCTTCATGGTCTGGGTGTCCCCTGACTTGTCTGGATTGCAGCCGAAGAGGCTAATAGCCGTGAGAATGCCGCAAAGGGCAATGATTCGAACTTTCATGGTGAGGACAATCGTTGTCGGGTCGACCGGGCCACGGGTATCGCGGCCCGGTCGACATGGACTCTTCTTACTGATATTCGGGGAAGAAGCCCGATGCGGCCGCTGCCTGGCGGTCAGCCTGGGTGAACGGAGCGTTGGTGTTGCTGTTGATCGATCCGGCGCTATACCAGTCGTCACCCGTCGCGTCGTTCAGGCGCAGAGTCGCGGCATAAGCCTTTGACTTGGCGTGGCCGTCAGCCCACACAAAGGTGACCTGCTTGCCGACCGCGTGGATCGGGCCGTTGCCAGTCGCCGGGCAGACCGCGGAGCTGCCGCCCTGAGGCGTGATGCACCAACCGTTGTACATGTTCCCGGAGGTCGGGCCGCCGAGGAAGCCAGAGAAGGTGCCCCAGCTCCAAGGCATGTCGTTCCACTGGGTGCGGCTCGGCGTCATGATGATCGTGCTGGCGACCTCAGGCACGGCGTCGAGTGTGCTGAGACCTTGCTTGTCGGCAAGGCCGGCGCAAGCGCCGTTGGCAAAGCCGATCAACGTGGTGTTAACGGCGAAGTTGCTCGGAGCGAACTTGTTAGGAGCGCTGCCTTGGCCGTCCCACATCTGCGTCCAGAAGGACTCGGCGACAAACGGGTTGGTGGTGTCGCCCAGCATCGGCACGCTCTTCACGTACGGCTGCAGAGCATAACGCCAGTTGTAGAACAGGCCCGGGGTGCCCCATGGCATGTTCCAGTCGCAAGTCGGTGCTTGTGGGAAGCCAAAGTACGACTTGATCAGCGAGTCGTCATAGTCGCCCATGTAAATGAAGTTGGCGGTGGCCAGCTGCTTGGCGTTGCTCAGCGCCTGGGTCTTCTTGGC
>JAFDWT010000085.1:0-4860 GCA_018268335.1 Armatimonadota bacterium
GCACGTGCCTGGTCTCGACGGTCTTGGCCTGTAACCTCGGGCCATGCAGTTCGCCCGCCCGCTTGCCGACCTGATCGCCCAACTGGAGCGGTTGCCGGGGGTCGGGCCCAAGTCGGCACAGCGGCTGGCGTTCCACATCCTGCGCACGCCAGAAGACGACGTCCGCCGCTTGGCCGAGGCCCTGCGCCACGCCAGGGAGTCTCTGCGACTATGCACAGAGTGCCAAAACGTCAGCGAGACAGCGACCTGCCCCATCTGCGCCGACCCCACGCGCCATCGGCGCGAAATCTGCGTCGTCGGCGAGCCGCGCGACATCGCCAGCATCGAGCGGCTGAACGAGTTCAAAGGGGTCTACCACGTGTTGCACGGCCTCCTCAACCCACTAGACGGTGTTGGGCCGGACCAAATCAAGGTCAGAGAACTGCTGGTTCGCCTGGAGGGTCAAGTCGACGAGGTCATCCTCGCCACCAACCCCACCATCGAGGGCGACACGACAGCCCTCTATTTGGCGAAGCTAATCAAGCCTGTCGGCGTCAAAGTCACGCGGCTTGCCCACGGTATGCCGGTCGGCGGCGAACTAGACTACGCCGACAACGCGACCTTGCTGAGTGCGCTTGAGTACAGGCGGGAGATGTGAAGTGAGGACGCTTGTCGTCGGAACCGGGGCCCGCGAGCACGCACTCTGCTGGAAGCTCGCCCAGGACGGCGAGGCTATCTGCGCCCCCGGCAACGCTGGCATCCAGGACGACTATCCGACCTTCGACGTCTCGGTTCGCGACCACGTAGGCTTGATCGAATTGGCCAAAAGGACAAGCCCAGACTTCGTCGTAGTCGGACCCGAAGATCCCTTGGTCGACGGTCTGGCCGACGTCTTTCGCGCCGCCGGCTTCCCAGTCGTCGGCCCTGACAAGAAGTGGGCGAGGATCGAAGGGTCCAAGGCGTTCACCAAGGAACTGATGGCGTCGGCAGGAGTCCCGACTGCACTGGCCCTGACCACCAGCGACCATAGCGCCGCCCTCGGCCACGTCCGCCGCGAGTACGCCGAGGGCCGCCAGGTGGCGGTCAAAGCCGACGGCACTGCCCTCGGCAAAGGCGTCGTCGTCTGCGACACCTTGGAGCAAGCCGAAGACGTCTTGTACCGATTCATGGTCCACGGCGAGATCGGCGAGTCTGGCCGAACGGTAGTCCTGGAGGAGCGCCTGGTCGGCCGCGAATTCAGCCTCATCTGCCTCTGTAACGAGACAGGCTTCCAAAGCCTGCCCGTCGCCCAAGACTACAAACGCGCCTTCGACAACGACGAGGGCCTGAACACTGGCGGCATGGGCACCTATTCGCCCGTCGACTGGGTGACTGCAGACACCGTCCGGGAAACAGAGCAACGTGTCATCGCCCCTCTTCTGGAAGAAGTCAAACGCCGCGGTGGAGCGTTCCGTGGCGTCCTCTTTGCTGGCCTCATGGCGACGCCGAACGGCCTCAAGTGTCTGGAATACAACGTCCGCTTCGGCGACCCCGAGATCGAAACTCTGGTCCGCCGCATGGGCGCCGGTTTCGGCGACGCCCTGGCCGCAGTCGCCAACGGCTGGCCGATCCCTCCTGTGGCAATTCTCGACGGCGCCGCTGTCACCGTCATGCTCGCCAGTGGCGGCTATCCGGGTGCCTACGCCAAAGGAAAGCCCATCACCATCGGCCCGCTGCCCAAAGGTGTCGTGGTCTTCCACGCCGGCACGACGTACCTGGGCGACGAAGTCGTCACCGCTGGCGGGCGGGTGCTCGCCGTCTCTGCGGCCGCGCCAACCATCGCCGAAGCCCGTGCTCTTGTTTACCGTGGGGTTGAGCAGATGAACTTTGAAGGGATCCAATATCGCACCGATATCGCATCCCTCTGATCAACACCTTTGAAACTGAAAAGGTCCCCGCTTGAACCAAGCGGGGAATGTGTTGGACTCTTGCTTCTTTATCTCAATGATCTATTTGGAAAGACCGAATGACCGCGCCCACTGTTGCTGCCACGACTTGAACTGCTCGGCAGTCAGGATGGACTTGGTGCCCTCGACAGACATCGAGTTGACCACGTGGCTGTACCATGCGGCTCCCAGCGAGTCAGTCTCCGTTAGGCGATAGAAGGTGTGGTTAGCCTCGAGCAGACGGTTCTGCAATTGGGCCAAAGCTTTCTCTTGTGTCCTGTTCAATCCTAGAGTGCCCAGAATCGCGGAGTTTGTTGCGCCTGCGTTGACGGGGTCGGTTCCGCCGTGCTTCGCCTGGACGCGCGACTCCACCCACTGGTCGTAGGCTTTGTACTGCGTTGGATTGAGGACTTCCTTTAGCGTAGCCGCCCGGGCTTCGGCCACTGCGACCCCCCGGCTGACTCGCTCCTCCTTCGTCTTGAGGCCGGGGATGCTTGCGTACCCTTCGGCTGCAGTCCTATACATGCCGTCGAGGGCACGCGTCTGGTCTGGGCTGAGTCGGAGCGACTGAAGGAACTGTCGTTCCGCAGCTTCCTTCGAAGCAGCCTTCATGGGCGGCTTCTGTGACGCGGTGCTGTTTGTGCTTCCTGTTCGAGAAGCGACTTGTGCCCATCCGAAGGCGCAAAGGCTGAGCGCCGTGGAGATGGCTAACACGAGATGGAGTTTTTTCATGGTGTTGTCCTGTTGCTTGTTGGTATCGCCACCTGAACCGGCGACGAAACTTGGATGACCCTGTTGAAGCGGCCACCGCCTGAACGGTTTCCGAGGGTCAGCTTCGTGGTGTCGGCTGGCCGTGTGACGGGCATCACGGCTACGCCGAAGGCCAGGACCAAGGCCCAGGAGTGCTGCCGCCCAGGTCCCTTGGCGAAATAGGCGTGTTTGATGCGCCGTTTCAATGTGGCGGCGGTTCCTTGCAAGGCCGTTTCTGTCCAACATGGCGTCCGGCCCAAGGCAAACGCGACCAGCATTTCGCAATACTGCTGCGGCCGGACGCCGGTCGCTTGCATGGCAGCCGCGTCACAAGCCGTCTCTTGGGCTAGTGACAGTTCGTGGCGCATGACCCAAGCCAGGGGGTGGAAGAGGAACATCGACTCGACCGCTGCAGCGAGGGCGTTCCAGGCAAGGTCGCCGTGCTTCAGGTGGGCTGCCTCGTGGGCCGCTGCCATCGTGACGAGCTCACGGCTTGCGCCACGCGGGAGCACCAAGACCGGCTCTCTCCATCCGGCGATGTACGGCGACTCGTGAGCTGACGTCCATCTGACCTGCACTCCCTGGGGCAAGCCGACGTTCCGGGCAGACCGCACGGTGTCCCAAACGTCGCACAGTGTTGTGGCCGTGAGTCGCTGCCGCATCAATCGGGCGTCGAACATGAGTCGGGTCAGTCCGACGACCGCCGTCATGCTGGTCAGGACAACAACGAGCCAAGAGAGCGAACCGGCAGGCTGGGCTCGGTGCCCGGCCACCACGACGAGGGCCGGCCCGAGGACAAATCGGAGGGCGACCGCTCGCCAGAGCCACACCCTAGTCAGGGCTGGCAGGCGAGGCAGGCACCCAGAAAGCACCCACACGACCAAGGCAAAGACGCCCGACTCCAAGGACGACTGCCACAAGATATACGCAAGCCAGTCTGCGAGTGCTGTCATTGTCCCTCCTTGTCCAGCCGCTCCATCAGGTCTCTCAAGGCCTGGGCCTCCTCGGGCTTCAGGTCGTTTCGGTCGTTGAGATAGGCGACGAACGGCGATAGTGACCCGCCCAAGACGGTCTCCACGAAGTCGTCGACCAACGAGCGCTCGACCTCGGGCCTTGGCCCAGTGAGCGAATAGCGCCACGCGCCGTCCGCTTGCTGCCGCTTCAGTAGCCCCTTGGTCACGAGCCTTCCGAGGAGTGTCTGGACGGTCGTCAGAGCCACGCCCTTCTTGGCGGCCATTGCGTCAGCGACTTCGCGCACGGTCACTGGCTGGCGCTCCATCACCTCTCGCAGCACGTCCATCTCTGCCCGGCTTGCCTTCTTCTGTCGCATCAGTCTTGTTCCTTGGCACAATAGACGTGCCGCCTGAGACACATGTTACTACAAATGTAGTAAACATTCAGTTTCCTCTTGTGCTTGACTTCAACTGCCGTTGCACGGGGCACTACAATCTCCCAGCGGCAACGGTCCGCCCAGGGAGTCGCTAAACCCACCAGGTACCCTCCGGGCCTGCATGATCGACCGCTACACGACCCCTGCCATGTCCGCGATTTGGAGCCGGGAGGCCAAGTACCGGCGGTGGATGGAGGTTGAGGTGGCGATCTGCCAGGCGCACAGCGAGGCGGGCACCATCAGCCAGGCCGACTTTGACGAGATCAAGGCCAAGGCCAGCTTTAGCCTGGAGCGTTGCGACGAAATCGAGCTGGAGACCCGCCACGACCTGGCCGCGTTTGTCCGCAACCTCGAAGAAAACATCGGCCCTGCCGGCCGGTGGATCCACTTTGGCGTCACCAGCTACGACGTCATCGACACCGCCCTGGGCATGATGCTCCGCGACTCGTGCGACGTCTTGCTGGCCGACATCGACACGCTCCTCAAGGAAGTCCAAAGGCTCAAGAGCGAGCACACCGAGACGCCGATGATCGGCCGCACCCACGGCATCCACGCCGAGCCGATCACCTTCGCCTTCAAGTGCGCCAGCTGGGAAGAAGAGCTGCTCCGCAACAAAACTCGCCTCCAAAGGACCAAGGAAGAGGTCGCCTTCGGCAAGGTCAGCGGCGCCGTCGGCATCCACGCCCATGTCTCGCCCACCATGGAGAAGAGGGTCTGCGAAATCCTCGGCCTCCAGCCCGAGCCGATCAGCACCCAGATCATCAACCGCGACCGGCACGCCTACTTCATGAACAATCTGGCCCTGCTCGGCGCGGG
>JAFDWT010000085.1:4967-28470 GCA_018268335.1 Armatimonadota bacterium
TCCCGCCTCCTGCGCGCCAACGCCCACGCGATGCTCGAGAGCGTCACGACCTGGCACGAACGCGACCTGACCAACTCCAGCTTGGAGCGTATTGTCTTCCCCGACTCTTGCCACCTGGCCGACTTCATGCTCGTCCGCCTGACGCGCATCTTGCAAGGCCTCGTTGTCTTCAAAGACAACATGGCCAAGAACCTGCGCCTGATGGGCGACCTGGTCTTCAGCGAGCACCTGATGTCCGCGTTGATCCTCAAAGGCCTGGGGCGCAGGGAAGCCTACAAGATCGCCCAGAAGCACGCCGCTGCGACGTGGGAAGGGGCTGACTTCAAGACCGGCGTCACCTCCGATCCACAAGTGCAAGCCGCCCTGAACGCCGAGGAGTTAGAAGAGGTCTTCTCCCTCGCCCACCACCTCCGTAACGCACCACGATAATCGGCCCGAAGTAACCCACGTGGCGGCCAGCCCGTAGGATAATACGATATGCACACTTCAGTGCTCTTGTCTATGCTGCTGGCTGTCGGGGCGACACCGCACCAAGACGCCAAGGTCACTTGCCAAATCCGCGCCGCCGCCGCGCCGGTGGTCGTGGAACAGATCGCCAAGCAGACTGGCCTGAAGCTCGCCTCCGACCGCAACATGTGGCGGGACTATTTGTGCGTGTCTGTGAAGGACGTGGCCGCCGACCAACTGCTCGCCAAAGTAGCAGCTGCCTGCGAAGCCCAGTGGGTGGTGAACGGTGACACGAAGACCCTAGTGCCCGACTACACTCTCCGAAGCCGGAACCAAGCCGCAAAAGCGGCCGCATCGGCCCAAGGATTCGCCAAGTCGATCGCCAAGCTGGTCGAGTCTCTGGATCCCAAGCCCAAGAAGCAAGGGGCAGCCCCGACAGCCCCACCGAAGCGAAACGACCAGGAGGGCGACGAGGAATACGTCCAGCCCACAGCCGGCCCTGGCAAGCGGCTGTTGGTGGCCTACATCCGGGCGCTTGGGCCGTCGTACTTCGCCCGGCTAGAGCCGGACGTCCGCAATGTCATGTCGTCGAGCCCCACACGCATGCAAAGTGGGCTGCCAGCCCTTGATCCCATCCCCTATCTCACCAAATGGGTCGCCGAGCACAATGAAATGTTCAAGAACTCAGGGGAAGTAGGCGAAGGCGACGTCGAGACGGTCAGCCCCGAGCAAGACGAGTTGGTGAAGGTCATGAAGGACCTTGGCCTGGAGCCGGATCGGTTTGAACAGAAGCCGGCGAGGATCGACGCGATGCCGTCCAAGCTCCTGCTGATCGTGGCGAACCGGAAGTCGTGGGGCGGCCCCAAGTACACCAGCGTCAGCTTGCGGGCCTACAACAACCAGGGAAAGATGGTGTTGAGTGATGAGGTGCCGGTCTCGGACGACCCGACCAGCCAGCAATTTGAAGAACTCGACTTGGCGGCTGTGCCTGCTGGAGTTGCCGTCGCTGCAAGAGATGCAGACGACGACGAACCGCCGGTGAAGGCCAAGACGCCAGCCGTGCAGACAAAGCTGGAACTCAGCGAGGGCAGCAAGACTTGGCTCCGGGCCCACGAGACCCGGCGGATGCGCCGAGGGGCCAAAGAGGACAAGCCAGTCCGACCGGAAGACCTGGACTTTGTAGCGAACATGGCGGCGAACGAGCCCCTGTCCACTTTGCCGACCGACTTCTTATTCGACATGGCGACACGGAACAACGTCAATGTCGTCGCCAGCCTGCCGGATTCGTTGCTTGACACGTTTGCCTATGGAGCCAAAGAAGACAAGATCTTTGTCGAGAATGTCTCTCACACGTACTTTGGCGGTGAAAAGGAGCGAGTCTGGAACCACCCAATGGTCTTGGCCAAAGAGGCTGGTTGGTGGGTTGCTACCCCGCAGGAACCAGAACGCGCGCGGGCCAACCGAATCGACCGTGTCATGGCCAGCAAGGCGCTGACTGCGTACCGCACCTCACAGTGGCTGACCTTGGACGCCGCCGCGACGTTTTCCGCAAGCGTTCCCGAGGAGGCCAGCACCACATTCTCCAGCTGGACGTCATGCGTTCTCGACTTGACGCCCTTTGGGGGAATATTTGGAATGGGCGGCAACGGTGGCTGGATGCGGATCTGGGGCCTTCTTGACCCCGGCTCACGCCAATCACTTCGACAAGGCAGCGCTGTCCAATTCAGTGTCCTGCCAGAGGGCGCAAGGAAGGAAATCTCCAAGAAAGTCTTCGGAGCCGACACACAAGTCATGAAGTTCCCACCTGCCAAAGCGAACAACGATCTGCAAATCATGAACTCCATGATGATGGGTATGGCAATGGGCTCAGAAGGCGGGGGCTTCGACCTGGCCGACGAGCCGACCGAGTTCCTGCCAAATGGTTTGGACATGCGCGGACGACTCATGTCGCAATCGTTCTCGGAGCCGTACTTTTTGGCGTCCGGTGTAGATATCTCGTTTATGGAAAGTGCTGCCCTAGGTGCCGAAGAGTACGCGCTCTTCGACATCATGTCCGGCATGCCCGGTATGGCACAGGAAGAGTCCTTGAATATGTCTGGTGCCAAGCTGAAGGTGGGCAAACGCATCTCCATGCGCCTGCGAGCTGAGGTCGCCCCGCAGCGAGGCTTGCAAGGCATGCTGATGGACCCCGAGAAGCCGGGGGACACTGAGTACACAAGCAAAAACCTGCCAGCAGACATCCAGTCAGAGATCGAACGCAAGAAAGGGCTCATCAAGGCGTCTCCTTTAATGAAGCTTTTGTCGCTGTCGTTCAGCCAAATGGGGCGGGGTGGCGGAGTAGCCCCTCCACCGCAGTAGCCAGGATGTGCGCCCGGTACGCCTATTTCAACGGCAAGCTGATCCAGGACGACTTCGGCGTCGTGCCGTTGCCCGACTTGACGCCCCGCTACAACGCGGCGCCGACCCAGTGGATGCCGGTCGTCCTGGACGACGGCGAGACTCGCGTCGCCAGGCTGCACCGCTGGGGACTGGTGCCCTCGTGGGCCAAGGACATTGCATTCGGCACGAACGCCATCAACGCCAGGGCCGAAACACTGGCCGAGAAGCCAGCGTTCCGCTCTGCCTTCGCCCAGCGCCGGTGCATCGTCCCTGCCGATGGCTTTTATGAGTGGCATACAGAAGGGAAGGTGAAAACCCCGTATTTCATCCAAAGGGCGGACGGGAAACGGCTGGCGATGGCTGGGCTCTTCGAGACTTGGAACGGGCCTGACGGACCGATCCCGACATTCACGATCGTCACGACGGAGGCGAACCAACAGATGACCTTCTTCCACGACCGGATGCCGGTGATCTTGGAGGAGTCGGATTGGGAGGCGTGGCTGGACGGTGACGTCGTCCCCGGTGCTGTCGAGAGCTTGATGAAGCCATTCGAGGGCCAGTTGATCTTGAGCCCAGCCAACAAGGCGGTGGGGAAGCCTAGTGTAGAAGGGCCAGAATTGCTAACGCCAAGCGTGCCGGAACAGACGGCGCTCTTTTAGGAAGGCGAAATCCTCTAGAACTGGATCAGTGAGTCCACCTGGTAGCCCAGGAGGTTCTTCCGACCCTCCAGGAAACCGAGTTCGACAAGGAACCCCATACCGCAGACGTGTCCACCCAGGCGTTCGACAAGCCGCGCGCTGGCTGCGGCGGTGCCGCCGGTGGCCAAGAGATCATCGACGATATACACCCGCTGGCCGGGATCGACAGCGTCCATGTGCATTTCGACGATGTTCGTGCCGTATTCCAGCGCATATTCCTCGCTGATCCGCTCATAGGGCAGCTTGCCGAACTTGCGGGCCATGGAGAACGGTAGGCCGAGTTCCAGGGCGATCGGCGTGCCGAAGATGAAGCCGCGCGACTCGATGCCGACGATGCACTCGGCCCCATGCTTTTTGGCGTCCGCAGCCAACAAACCGACGGCTTCTTGAAAGGCCGCCGGGCTTTGGAGCACCGGCGTGATGTCCTTGAACAGGATTCCCGGCTTAGGAAAGTCAGGGACGTCGCGGATCAGAGGTTCGGCGAGAAGCTGGGGCACGGAGGCCACAATACCCCGGTCTCAGGGGTCGACTTCGACCCCAGGGTCCCAGCCTTGCTCGCTGGCCAGCATGAGGACTTTCACCTTCATCGGTCCGGTCACTCGGCTTTGGCAGCTGAGACGGAACTGCCCGAGCACCCCGTCTTCCTCCAGGCAGTCATGCTCCTTCTCGCCCATCGGTGGCTCTTCGCTCAAAAACTGGACGCGGCAAGTCGTGCACCGGGCCTGGCCGCCGCAGCGGTGGCTGATGTCCACGCCGCTCTGCTCGATCGCCAAGACGAGCTTGGTGCCTTCTTCAATCTCATAGGTGCCGAAGCCTTCGACAGTGACGGGATGGGTGGCCATACAGCCCGCCATCGTACCAGCTAGAATCTATGCCGTGGTCAACCAAGAACGGCTTGTCTCTTTGTTCAAGGAACTGATTCTGATCAACGCCCCCTCTCTGGCTGAGCGGCCATGCGTCGACCGTGTGAAAGTGATCTTGGCAGAGATGGGACTCGACCCTGTCGAGGACGATGCCGGAGCCGCCATCGGCGGCAACGCGGGCAACGTCGTGGCAGTTTTGAAGGGCAATAAGCCGGGGGCCCCGCGCGTGTTCCTCAGCGCTCACTTCGACACCGTCGAGCCGACCGCCGGACTGCAGATTGTAGAAAGGGATGGTGTGCTGTCTTCTGACGGGACGACGATTTTAGGTGCTGACGACAAGGGCGGCATGGCCCCGGCCATTGAGGCGGTACGGATGCTGCAAGAAAGCGGCGCACCCCATGGCGACGTCGTCCTGCTTTTCAGTGTCGCTGAAGAAGTCGGCCTGAAGGGCGCCGCCAACCTCAAGATCGAAGACCTGCACTGCGAATTTGGATTCGTCCTCGACACCGGACCTCCAGTCGGCACGTTTGTGACCCGGACAGCCACCCACGACAAACTGGACGTGACGATCGTCGGCAAGCCGGCCCACAGCGGCAAAGACCCGGAGAAGGGGATCAACGCGATCCAGGTCATGGCCGACGCCGTGTCCCAGATGCGCCTGGGCCGCATCGGCCCGGAGACGACGGCCAACTTTGGCATCGTCGAAGGCGGCACGGCGGTCAACGTCGTCTGCCCGTTCGTCCGCTTGCGCGGCGAGGCCAGGAGCACCGACACTGCCGAGCTCGACAAGCAGATCGACCACATGTTGCAGTGCCTGGAATCCGCCGCCCGCAAGTGGGGCGCCCAGCTAAAGGTCGAGCACCACCGCCACTACGACGCCTACCTCATCGACCCAGACTCGAAGGTCGTCCAGGTCGCCCAGCGCGCCAGCCGCAACTTGGGATTCGAACCGACTTTACGGACAACCCTGGGTGGTAGCGACGCCAACGTCTACAACGCCAAGGGTGTGCCTTGTGTCGTTTTGGGAACGGGAATGGACAAGATTCACACCCACGAGGAATACATCAAGATCCAAGACCTGGTGGACACGGCCCGACTGGCGTACGAATTGGTCGTCGAGTCGGCCAAAGACTGACACAGGTCGGACGCAGCCAGGCAACCATCTTTGGTTCATCTGTCGTCATCTCCGCGAAGGCGGAGATCCAGGCCTCCGGAGGCACAAGAGTCTGATTCGATTTGAGTTCGAAACGGACTCTTTATGGCCAGAATCCTAGATTCCCGCCTACGCGGGAATGACTGGTAGAGGAGTCGATTTTGTTGTCGAACTGGGGCATGGCGAGAGGTTTCGTCGCTAGGTGGCAACTCGGCCCTACCGTAGACTCAGGGGAGCCTGCCGTGCTATCTTTGAGCCAAGTCTCTCTTGCTTGCGCGAGGTTGACAGAAGGATCAAGGATGAAAGTGATCGCAAAAGTCTTCACAGGCCTGGCGTTGGGCGCCGGTCTCTCAACCGCTGCCATGGCAGATTACGGCAAGCCGGTCGGGTTGTCCGTTCACATGGGGCTCTTCTTCACCGGCTCGGACATCGCCAACAGCATCGAGGGACGCAACTGGTTCATCGTCGGCGGCGACTATAAGCTGGGTGACATGAACAACGGCGGTACCCCTGCCACCTATGGGATCGCGCTCGATTACATCACCAAGGGCAGCTTCAGCAGCGTCCCGGTCTTTCTGAGCTACACGATCCACCAGTCCGAGTTCTACTTTGGCGCTGGCGCGGGCCCAGCCTTCAACCACTACAACGACGGCGTCACCAAGGGCACGAGCACGGACTTCGGCTTTGGCCTGACGATCGGCCGTGACCTCAACTACGGCAAGACCCCGGCTTTCATCGAAGCGAAATACTTCGGAGGCAGCCGCAAGGAGCTCTCTGGCTTCGCGGTCGTCGCCGGCATCCGCTTCTGACAACCTGACTCTCGGAGCCTGGCGCACAACCTGCGCCAGGCTCTTCTACTTGGTCCCGTGGTACCAGTGAACATTCGCGCCGTGTAGTCGTCCGGACTAACACGGATGAGTCGTTCCCTCGGAGTGGCAAGTTTGGTGCCTGGAAAGAAGATCGACGCAGCAGCGGAACAGGCCCTATTGGAGCAGGTGCGCAGGCAAGACCTGGACGCCTTCTCCAAGATCGTCGACGCCTACCAGTCGCGGATATTCGGCTTCGTCAAGCGCATGGTGCGCTCAGAGGAAGACGCCCTCGACATCTCACAAGAGGTTTTTGTCCGAGCGTTCCAGGCAGTGGACCGGTTTGACGGCCGTTCTGGCCTTCGGACTTGGCTTTTCCGGATCGCGCACAACCTGTGCGTCGACCGGGCGCGGCGTTCGGAACGGATGCCGGTATCGGTCAGTCTGGAGCCCGCGGAAGGCGAAGAAGGGCAGAGAGACGTCGCCGACGCCCGGTGGAACCCTGAGACCGTCGTCCTTCGGGAAGAGTTGCAGGCAGTGGTCGAGGAAGCACTCGCCAGTATGAGCGAGAAGCTCCGCACCGTGCTGCTCCTCCATGACAAAGAAGACATGGGATACGAAGAGATTTCGAAAACCGTGGACGTTCCTGTGGGTACAGTGAAGAGCCGTCTCTTCTTGGCGAGGGCTCATCTGCAGGACCACGTGGGCCGATACTTGGCAAAGGGATAAGGAAATGCTGGACAAGGAGATCTTGCGCAAACTAGCCGACGAGCAGCCGTTGACGGCCGCCGAGTCGTTGCGCCTGGACGAGGCTCTGGAAAGCGAGCGTCCCGGCGTTTCCACCATGCTCGATTCTTTGGAAGACGTCAGCCCCAGCTACGCTTGGCGCAGCAGCCTGAACTTGCGCTTGGCCGCTACCCGGCGGGCCCCACGCCTCAAGCTCTTGCTGGGCTGGACTGGCGGCCTGACCGCTGTAGCGGCATCGGTGATGGCACTTATGATGGTCAACCAGCCCAAGATTTCCACGATCGCAGCGCCCGCTCCCCAGCAGACAATCGCCAAGGCGCCTTCGTCGCTCGAAGAGGCCCTCGTCTCGTCGCACATGCAGGGCACCGCCCAGTCCTCGATTGGCGCCGTGCCGGTGCAAGGCCCGGAAGACCAGGTGTTTGATTGGTCCAAGCTCGACAAGTCCTGAGGGCTTCAGCCCTCTCGGCTCTTGTAGCCGTCGCCGCGGTCTCTGTCGGGCAACAAGGTGGGCCACGCCTGCCTGAGAATGCCACCCCGGCGATGCGCAAAGCGTTTGAGGCTTGGCCCAAGCTCAAGCTTGCGGGCAAGCGGACCGTCATCTTTGGCCGGAGCAAAGAGAAACTCTCCGAGAGGATTTTGCAGGACGGCCCGAGGATCAGGATCGAGTCGTCAAACGGCGTCATCACGGTCCTGAACGGCCCCGAACGCACGGTCTACGACCCCGCCAAAAACGAGATCTTCACCAGCCACAACCCGTTTGGTATGCCTGGGTTCGGGTTCCTTCCGCCACCCCAAGCAGGACCGCGGCGAACGATGAAGTTCACTGAGACCGACGGCGGCAAAGTCGCCGACCGACGCACGCGGCTTGTCGTCGCCACAGGTGCCAAAGGCGAAGAGACGATGCGCATGTATGTCGACTCCGACAAGGGGGCGGTGCTGCGGTTGGAGATGACGAGCCCGAACGGCAACCTCGTCATGTCGTTTGAATACCAAGCCGTCAAGTACGACGTCGAGATTCCCGCTCGCGCTTTCGTGCTCAACTATCCCAACGCCAAGGTAGTGACCGTGCGCGACGAGGTCATTCGTCTCGCGGCCAAGATGGGGATCAAGCCCTACGTGATCAGCCGCAACAGCGGTCTGCGTTTGGACAACTCAAGGGTCTTCGAGGCCGACGGCCGCAAGGTGATGCGGCAGACCTATGTCGGCGAACGGACAAGGGTCTCATTGTTCCTCTGCAACGGTTCAGTTTCACCTGAGCGGCTGGGCAAATTCGGCGGTGGACGACTGCGCTCGCGGGTCTGGACAGTCGGCGATCTGACACTCGTTTTGGTGGGTGATGTTGAGGAAGCGGACCTTGCCAGGTTGCAGCAACAAGTCCAGGTCGAGCAACGGGGCTAGACGCTTAATCGTCATAATGCTTTGAAGTGGGCGCGTCTATGAACGACCGCGACATCGAGCGCAAGCCGGGTCGGCGTTGGCTCCGATGGCTCAAGATCACCGGCGTCTTGACGGTGACCGTGGGCTCGTTGGTCTTCATTGTCGCCTCGGCGGTATGGCAGAAGCGGCTAGAAGACGCCTCAAAGATCGTGCCGAACCTGGCCGACTATATCCATCAAATCGACACCAAACCGAGCGTCATCGTCAGCGAAGACGACCAGGTGTTGTTCCAAGACTCGCCGCAGAACCGCGTCTACGTGACGCGAGACAAGATCCCGACCACCGTTGTCAACGCGATCCTGGCCGCTGAGGACAAGCGCTTCTACCAGCATTCTGGTGTGGACTGGTACGCCTTCGGACGCATCCTTTCGCTGTTCGTCCGCGAGGGCAAAAAGCAAGGCGCCTCCACGCTGACGATGCAGATCGCCAAAAAGGTGTTCACCGGCGATGAGCGGTCCTTCGACCGAAAGCTCAACAACATGGCTCTGGCCACGATGATGGAGCGCATGCGGACAAAGGACCAGATTATCGAGGTTTATCTCAATGAGATGTTCTTCGGCCACGGGGCTTACGGCATCGCTGCCGCCGCAAAGGTTTATTTTGACAAGAGCCTTGACGAATTGACCCTCGGCGAGGCAGCGACCTTGGCCCGCTGCGTTCGGTCACCGAGCCGCGAGAACCCGATCGATGACCTAGAGGGCTCCAAGGAGAACCGAGACACGGTACTCAAGGTCATGCGCGAAGAGGACTTTATCACCGAAGAAGCCTATCGGAACGCGCTCGCCGAGCCACTCAAGATCAAGACCCGCGCCAAGGGCACCACCCGTTCCGGGAAACGACTGCCATATTTCGTGGACTATGTCCTGCTGCAAGAGTTGAAAGAAGTCGCGCCGGAGATCGACTTCGCCTCTGGCGGCTATCGGGTCGAGACCACGGTCAATACCCAGCTGCAGGCCAAGGTCGACGAGGTCTTCCGCAAGACGCTGCGCGCCTACCGGAGCGCCAACGTCAACATGGGAGCGTTTCTTTGCACCGACAGCGACGGCAAGATCCTCGCTATGATCGGTGGCCAAGACTATGGCAAGGAGCAGTACAACCTGGTCACCCGGGCCAAGCTGCAGCCAGGGTCTGCGTTCAAACCGTTTGTCTATTCCACCGCCTTTGAGAACGGTGTCCTCAGCCCTTATGGCGAGGTGAACAACGGCGACTACACGATCAAAGACGGTCGGTCGTCACGCAAGATCAAGTCCGGCGGGCCACGCTCTATGGTCAGTGTGCGGTCAGCGTTTGCCCAGTCCTACAACAACGCGGCGATGTGGGCCCAAAAGGAAGCCGGGCTGAGCAACGTGATGCAAAAATCGCGCGAGGCCTTTGGCTTCAAGTATCTGAAGGACCACGTCGAAACGACCGCCATCGGTGCCAACACGGTCACGATGATGGAGATGGCCTCGGCGTACAGCGTTTTTCAGCAAGAAGGCTATCGCGTGCGGCCCTACGCAATCCGCCGCATCATCGGTCCGAACGGGGAAGTACTCCACGAATTCGCCGGCACAAAGATCGGACGTGTCGTCAGCGTCGACACCGCCAAAGGCATCGACTATCTAATGCGCGAAGTGGTCACCAGCGGCAGCGGCCGAGACGCCATCGGAGTCCCCAACGCCCATGGCAAGACAGGCACGACCAGCGACTATAAAGACGCCTGGTTCTGCGGCTACACCGACCGGTTTGTCGGCATTGTCTGGCTAGCCAGCCAGACGACACGGGCCGACGGCAGCAAGAAGCGCCTGGCTATGGACGGCGTCTATGGCGGCCAGTACTCCTGCCCGCTCTGGGCCAAGTTGATGACCGTGGTCCAGGACACGTTGGGCGAGTCGAACTCAGGCAGAGACCGGCGCAACCGCAAAGTCGAGACCCCGGAGACAGACGAGCCTCCAGTCCCGCCCGAGACGATGCCGACCGATGTGGTGGCAAAGCCAGGCCCCGACAAACCGGAAACCGGCGCGCCCACGGAAGAGACGGAGGAACCCAAGAACGGCGACCAGCCCGCCGACGACGGCACTACGGCCCCTGAAGTCGCCAGGACTAACCCCCAACCAGCGAGTCCGCCCAAGGTCCGCGGCCTGGTCTATGTCGAGATCTGTGCCGACACCGGCCTGAAAGCCACGCTCTATTGTCCTGAGCGCGTCCGACGGGCGTTCGTCAAAGGAACCGAGCCCAAGACAAGGTGCACGTCCCATGGCGGTTGAACGTCGACAGCGGGCAGTTTTGGTCTGCTTGTGCCTGTGCTTCGTCGCCTTTGCGGCGCAGCTTGTCCACATCCAGTGGTTTGGAGACACCAGACCCCCGAGCCTGGCGATGGCTCCACGAAAGGTGGCCCAGCAACCAGTCCGGACTGTGGCGGCCGCACCGGGGCTGGACGTGAAGTTCAGGCGATGGTGGCGGCGCAACGTCCAGGCTCGGCTGGACCGCATGCCCGCCAAGGCGAAGTCCGTGATACGACAACTTCGGGGCCGCGTGGAGGCGGCGTAGCCCCGTGTCGGTCATCCACGCCCCCGAGCAGACGCCGCTCGACGCGCGCCAACTGGCTGTCCCGGTCGCCGTTTTGGTGGCTTTTGCTGGATTCGCCGCCAAACTCTGGAGCCTCCAAGTCATCCAATCCGCCGACGTGGTGGAGCGAGCCAGCAAGACTGCCGTGGTCAGCGATTCCCGCCTGGCACCCCGCGGCCGTATCGTCGACCGAGCCGACCGCCCGATCGCCGATGTCCGCGAAGAACTGGTGGTCGTCGGCAAGCTGAGCGTCATCAAGGCCGACATGAGGAAGAACCCTGAGCGGATCGAGGAGGTCGCCACTTTGCTCGGCACGACGAAGGAGGCCATCCTCAAGAAACTCGCACAAGACCAGACCCGGCGTGACCTGTGGACTCCCGTCATCGTCGGCGTCCCCGTGGAACTGGCCAGCAAGTTCGTCGAGGCGCCAGAGCGGTTCCCCGGGTTCGATGTCCGTTCGACGCCGATGCGCAAGTATTGGGACACCACCAGCCTCGCCCACGTACTCGGCTACGTCTGGACACCGAACGACAAGGTCGACGAGTCACTGCGCGAGCAGGGCATTACTCCCGCTGACTATGTGGGAAGGGCAGGAATCGAGCAGCAGTACGAAGTCGACTTGATGGGGACGCCGGGCAACGAGAAGTTCGCTGTGGACGCCCGACGCCGCCCGATCCGCTATATGGGCAGCGACGAGCCTGTCCCGGGCAAGAAGCTCGTCCTCAGTATCGACCTGGAGTTGCAGCGTATGGCCAACAGCTTGCTAGAAGGCAAGCGCGGTGCCGTCGTGGCGATGATTCCATCGACAGGTGAAGTTCTGGCCTTGGCGAGCACTCCCAACTACGACGCCAAGGTTTGGCAGGGCGGCATTGGCAAGGACGCATACCAAGCACTCCTCGACGACCCCGGCAAGCCACTCTTCGACCGAGCCTTCCAAGCCAGTTACGCCCCTGGCTCGACTTTCAAAATCATCACTTCCATCGCGGCCCTGCGGGCCGGCATCAGCCTAGACCACTCGATCACCTGCCCTGGCTACCTGACCGTCGGACGGCGGCATATGAAATGTGAAAACCACGGCGCGGGCGTCACCCTCGATTTCCGCGAAGCCCTGACCAAGTCCTGCAACAGCTACTTCGGCGACTTGGCGCGTAAGGCTGGAATCGACGCGATGCGCCAGGCGTGTCGCGATGCCGGCCTCGGTTCACCGACCGGCCTCGATGTGCCCGGCGAGGGCAGCGGATTCGTGACGTCCCAAGAGTGGCTGGAACGCATGGTCGCTAAGGGGCGCAAGAACGGCTGGTACGAAGGCGACACAGTCAACATGGGGATCGGCCAAGGCGAACTGGCCGTCAGCCCCCTGCAGATGGCGGAGGTCGCCAGCCTGGTCGCCAACCGAGGTGTCAACTACAAGCCGCGTGTCGTCAAGGCCTCTGTTGACCCGGTGACCGGAAAATCGACGCCCACCGAACAGCAGCAACTCGGCAAGGTGGACGCCCCGGACTGGTTTTGGGACCGGCTGCGCAGCGCCATGGTCAACGTCGTCGAATCTGGCACGGCCCGAGCCGCACAAGTCCCTGGCCTGACCTGGGCGGGCAAAACTGGATCGGCAGAAAATGACCCTCGAAAACTGACCCATGCGTGGTTCGTCGGATTTGCCCCTGCCAACGACCCCAAAATCGCGATTTGTGTCTTGGTCGAAAACGCCGGCCATGGCGGCGACGTGTCGGCGCCGATCGCCAAGCAGATCGTCAGCCACTATCTGGGTTTGGACAAATCGGCCAACGCGGCGACGAACCCCTGATCCTGGGCGTCGATCTCTTTGGCCTTGTCGGCCTGGCCACTGTCGCGGAGTGCCTGGGCGTACTGTGCGTTGGCCGCTTGGCCGGATTGAACGATCTCAGCAGCGCGCTTGCGGTCGATACCTCCTAGGTCGCCGACGGTGGCGACCCGCGGTGCCGTGATGGCGACAAACCGTTTGTATCCCTCCGTCGCCTCGCCAAACAAGCGTGCCTTCTCGACAGGGTTCTGAGTGAGGGAAGCCAAGTAGACGCGGGCTTCAAAGGTCTCGGTCGGAACGATCTCGGGAATGGCCCGCACCATGAAGCTGGGTGACTTCTCGACTTCAACCATCCGCCTTGCGGTGGCACCAGCTGCCTCCTTGTCGCCGATCGCGTCATACGTCCGCATCAACTCGGCGAGAGTTGGCAGGCCGTTCGGGTCGAAGGTCAGCGCCCGCTTGAGGGTGGCGACGGCGTCACCGGGCTTTTGGGCCTGCAGTTGGGTACGGGCCAAGGCGCGGAGAACTTTCGTGCGTGGGTACTTCTCAGCAGCACGCTGCAGCCGATCGAGCCGCTGTTCCAAGCTCGTGCTGGCGTAGACGCCGAGCAAGTAAGTGCTCTCGATGTCACCCATCGACTCCAGCTGAGCAGCCGCAGTAGTCAATTGGGGAGTCCCGAGTGCTGACATGAACGTCGCTCGGGCGATCTCTTGTTGACCGTTCAACACCATCGCCAGCAGAGGGACGACACAGCAGACGACTGCCACCAGTCCTCGCAGCCAACTCGGCGACCACTCCGGCGACGACATGTCGTCGGCCATTTGAACGCCGACGCCCAGCACGGTAAAGAACACCAGTCCAAGTCCAAGGTAGTACACATTGGACTCAAAGAAGCCATGAGCGCACCATGCCAACACCGCAGGCACGACCGCCGCTTTCATCAACCGCCTAGCGTCCGGCTCGGATTCGTGGGTCGGCAACACTTTCACAAACCAGCGCCCTAGGAACACGACCAAGGCCGCCAGTGCTAACCAGGTTCCTTCGGCCGCCACTTGGAGAAACGTCTGGTGGGCGAACACCGTCTGGTCGCTCAGACCGGGCTGCGCCGAATAGAAGCGGAAGTTTCCCGTGCCGATACCGACCGGGTGGTCTTTGGAGATCTGGACCGCCGACTTCCAGAGGTTCTTGCGAAAGTCTTCGCTTTGCACTTGTGTGGCTGAGGCCTGGAAGACACGCGGCCCCGCCGCCGGCCCGCCAGCCGAAGTAGCACGTGGCCGGACACCGATAGCCACAACGGCGGCAATGACGACGACCACCACCGCCCCGAGCGCCAGTTGCTTGGGTCGCTTCACCAGAAACGCGGTGACGACCAAGCAAAGCAGCCCGACCGCCAAAGCACCAAGACCGCCCTTCGATTGGGTCAGCCAGAGTGTCGCCAGGCTCAGGCCGCCGCACAACCAAGCCCCCCAGCGCCATGGCCCCTGCAGAGCAGCACCCAGGCCGATAGCAAGCAGCGCCCCGCCCAGCACCATGCTTGCTGTGCCGTTCGGGTTGTTCCAGCCGGCGAAGACTCGCCAGGTCGGGTCGATGGCGGCTTGGCCCATGTATTCGACCACACCCTTGCCCCCGACGATCCCGCATCCGACGACGATAGCGCCTAAGACCAGTGCGGGCCCTTTCTCGCGACCAGCGCAGCAGACGGCGAGAGCGAAGGCTCCGGCGTACAGCACCCAAGACCACCAAGACGAGACGCTGACGGTGGGGAAGGCAGAAACGAACGACGACATCCCGAGCAAGGCGACAGTCGCCCCAAGACTCGCGACCAGTGGCATGGACGGCACCGGCAGCACTTGCCTTCGGACGAGGCTGAAAGCCAATGCGCCAAGCACCAAAAGCGCCAAGAGCGCCCGCGCCATCAAGGGCAGGGCCGAGCCGCCGAGCATTTCGGTGAACAAATCGCCCGTCAATGGGAGCGGATCTTGGCTCACCTGGCCGCCGATGACCGGCGCCAACAGCATCGCCAGCGCCAGAACCATCGTCTCTGGCCGGACGCCCTTCACCGGCTCCACCTCCGGTGCAGTTCGTCGCGCCAGTTCTTGGCCAGGAACGCCAGGGCACGGAGGCTCAAAGCTAGCAAGGCCGTCGCCGCCATAAAGGGACGCCACAGCACAAACGCCTCGCGGACGTCGTGCTTCATGTAGTAGCGGAACATCGAGCGGTGGAACCGGACGATCATCTTATTGGCGACCTTATCGGTACTGCGGCCGATGGCGTGGGTGATGACGGCTTCCGGCACATAAACGACCTTCCAGCCAGCCTGCCAGGTGCGCTTGCACCAATCGACATCTTCACAGAACATGAACAAGCTGTCGTCCAGAACCCCTACTTTGTCGACGACTTCGCCGCGGGCAAAGAGCGCCGCGCCCGACAGCCAATCCACCTCGCGTGGCTGCTCGTGCTCCCAGTCCTGCATCAGGTATTCGCGCACGTACTTGTTGTTCGGGAACATCCGGCCGAGAAAGGTGTTGCGGAACGCCGCCGCCACGGGGTTGGGGAAACGGCGGCAGCTGAACTGCAGCGAGCCGTCGGGGTTGAGCAGTTTGGGGCCGATGATGCCGGCCTCGGGGTGTTCTTTGAAATAGCTAGTCAGAGTCCGGATCGCACCTGGGTGGACGACTGTGTCGGAGTTCAGGAGGGCGACATCATGCCCTTTTCGCTCAGCGATGGCCAGGTTGTGCCCGCCGGTAAAGCCGAGGTTCTTGGTCTGGCGCAAGAGCCGAAACTCCGGAAACTCGGCCGCTACCATGTCCGCCGACCCGTCCGAACTAGCGTTGTCGACCACCACGACCTCAAAGTTCGCCTCGTCGCGGAAGGCGCGCAGGCTGGCCAGGCAGTCGCGCAGGTCATTGACCGTGTTCCAACTGCAAATGGTCACGCTCAGGTCGAAATCCGCCATAGTAGCCTTGGGCCCGCACAAACGCCGCGACCCAGTTGGCGGCGGCGACGGCCGGCAACCACAGACGCTCCGCGCCGACCAGATGCTTGTCCAAATAACGCGTCAGGCTGGCGTGCGATTCCCAAATCATACTTTTCCGAGCCTGCGACGTGCTGGAGCCGTGGTGATGACCCACCCAGGCCCGAGGCGAATAGAGGCACGGCCACCCCGCGTCGGCCATGCGCTTGAGGAGATCGACTTCGTTGAAGAAGATTGGAAAATCCTCATCAAACGGTGATTGCGGGTCGCCAACTGCCGCCAGAGCTTGCCGCCGGAATAGCAGAAAAGTCCCCATCGGCTGGGGAGCGGCTTGCTCGGCGGCATAGTCGAAAGTCGGCAGCGAATACGACGCGAAGGGTGTCCGAGGCAGTAGCCGGTCGAGTCCGGTGGCGGCGCCGATAACTCCGAGCGGGGAAGGGAAGCCACGCACCGACCTTTGGACCTCACCGCTGGGAAAACGCAGTTCGAGGGCCAGGACTCCAAACTCGGGATGGCGCGCGAGTGTCCGTACCGCCGTCTCCAGTTCGCCGCCATGGAAAAGGGTGTCTGGGTTCAACGTGAGCAGCCAGTCGTACCGAGCCAAGCCGAAGGCGATGTTGTTGCCGCGCGCATAACCTGTGTTGCCGCCGGCCTCGACGAGACAGGCCCATGGGAACATGGTTCGAACCATTTCGGCGCTGCCGTCCGAGCTGGCGTTGTCCACCACGATGACCTCATGCGCAAAGCCTGGCCCGTGCGCGTGGAGGGAGGCCAGACACGCCCGGAGCTTGTCTTTGGTGTTCCAATTGACGACAAGGACGCTGAGCATCTGGGCGGCTCGATGCTACCTGGTGGGGCTTCTTGCCCGTTCAAAACTGCCGCAAGTTCAGGTTCGGATGGGGAAAGACCGACAGTACTTTTCTGGGGGCCGGTGAAAATCGCTGCTGCACCCTGGTAACCTGTCGGTCACCGGGGGCATACGCCATGTGGCCTTGGTATTGGAGGAGGAAGAGACTTGCCGACGATTGGATTTGCCCTCGCCTGCGCGACCTACGCCGCCGCCCGCACCTGCGCTTTGGTGCACAACAAGGCAGCCATAGAGGTCTCCAGGAACGGAATTCGGCCAAATCCAATCCCAGTCCCCGCTCCCGAGACCAAGTTCCCCGAGTTCGGCGGGAACCGCGTCCGCATCGCCAAGGACCGCGTCATTGTCCGCGAAGAACCCGATGCCGACTCAGACAAGGTGACGGTCGTCGAAATCGGCCGCACGGCCGAGGCCTTGGAGCGCAAGGACGGCTGGTACAAGATCCGCTTCGACGGCGGAACCACCGGCTGGGTCCGCGCCGACATGCTTTCTGCCCCCAAGGGAGTCAATCCAACGGTCAAAAAGGGCAACGGTGGCATCCCGGTAACGCCGGTCGGGCCTACCGAAAAGGATTTCATCCAACCAAAGCGCGTGACCATTGAGATCGACGGCGACGAAGAGCCGGACGCCGAACGACCGGAGCTGGTGGCGACGCCAGTGGCCGCGCCAGCCAAGGCACCAAAGTCGACCGGTTCATCGAATGCCAGCGTGGTGGCCTCCGAGCTGATCGAGACGGCCAAATCCAAGATCGGCGCGCCCTATGTCTGGGGAGCGACTGGTTCACGTGGTTCGTTCGACTGCTCTGGGTTCGTCGGTTGGGTTTTCCGGAGTCACGGCATCGACTTGCCGCGGACTTCGATCGAGCAGAGCGGCGTCGGCGAGGCTGTCGGAAAGGACGAGCTGCGACCTGGCGACCTCGTGTTCTTCCACACCCGCGGTGGCAGCCGGGTCAGCCATGTCGGCATGTACATCGGCAACAACAATTTCATCCACGCCAGCAGCAGCGGCTCGGTCAAGATCAGCAGCCTGGAAGAGGCTTACTACACCCGCGCCTACGCTTGGGCTCGGCGTGTCGCCAAGGTGAACGGCAGCGCGGTTGCCAAGGACGCCCTGACCAAGACCCCGAGCGAGGACGAGGCGCAAAGGCTGCGCCGCCAAGCCGCTGAGGACGAAAAGAGCAAGAAGTCGAACGCCATCGGCGTCGACATCATCGGCTGACGAACGTCGCAACCTGCAGTGCCCGTGTGGCGCATACTAGGTTGTGCAAGCGCCGCCCCTGCCGAAAAAGGTGGATCATCGCCCACAGATTGTCGCAGGCACACTGGCGTCGTTTGCCATCACTTTGGCGGTCACCGAACTCATCTACGTAGCGGCCAATGTGAGCAACATCGGCGGTTTGTGGTTGTTCTTCATCGGCCCCGTCGTCGCCGGGCTGGTCTGCGGGATCCTCATCCACTGGAAGGAACACCGACCGATCGAACTAGGCGCCGTCATCGCCTTCTGCTCGCACATCTTGTGTTGCGTCGTGCTGGCGTTCTATCTCAAGGCCTGGGTCGTCTTGGTGCTCTTCGCCGCACCCATTCTAGTTCCAGTGCAGGCGATGGCTTATGCTGGGGCAGCCAAGCTCACCGATCTGGTCCGCGACGCTGCCTGATCAGTGTCGGACCAGCTTTGACGAGCTCAGGTTTTCGATTTCGACCTCATAACCAGTCGGAGCGTCGAGCCAGTAGTGGATGGCCTTGTCGTCCCTAGCCCAGCGCAAAGCGATTTGCCCGCCTGGTACAGGGCGCGACCCTTCGCACTGAGACATGGCCAAGTTCGTGAACCGCAGTTTGACTTTGCGTTTGATGGTGTCGACTGTGTAGAGCCCGAGGATGTCGCGATAGAGGACGCGGACGCCGCCGTGCGAGGCGAAGCCGTGGTTGCAACTGGCATAGGCGCCGTCGTTTTCCCAGAGCGTTCCGGTCCGGTCGACCATGTAGAGTTGGTAGGCCAGGCTCTCGTCCAACAACTGCTGTGTCAATGCCGCGCGGGAAAGAAGCTCGAGCCTGAGGACGTTGCCGACGAAGGCGTTGGCCGGGCGGACCTCGGGGTACTTCTTAGTCTCTTTGCGGTTTGGGCCGAAATCTTTGACGAGAGTCTTCCACAGATCCGGGTGTGACTCTGGCGTGGCTACGTGAAAGAAGAACGCGAAGTACTGGCACACTTCGCTGCGGTTCTTGGTCACTGTCAGCTTGCCGTCTTTGCGGACTGCATTGTCGACAAAGAAGTTGCCATCGAAGGACTGTTTGCGGATGACTTCGCGGATGTGCGCCGCTTGATCGGCCAGGTCTTGACGACCATACATCCGCCCCATGGCCGCCAAGACTTCGGCGTAGAGCATGTTGGTCGGGTAGTTGACGTCTTGGACAAAGTTGTTGGCGTCCGACCACTCCACAAAAACCCAGCTCTCGAGTTTCTCCAAGAGTCCATCGCTGTTCTTGAACTTATCAAAGTATCTGAGCAGCTTTTCCAGTCGCGGCCGTAACTTCTTCACGGTTGCAGTGTCCCCACTGCGCTGGGCGTATTCCTCCAATTGGACGACAAACCACATCGCCCAGTTGGGGATGAAAACACCGTCGTTGTGATCCGACGGATAGCACATAGGCAGCATCCCCTCAGGCAAGTACTTGAACGACTCCGGTAATGAAAAGTTCTCAAACATGTTCTTTTCGATGAGCGTGTCACCGGCCAGATCGTGCTCGACCCTCGCCGTGAAGAAGCTGTCGCACAGCCATCCCGCCCGCTCACGTGACGGGCAGTCCATGAAGACGTCGACGGCGTTTTGGCGATAGGTTTCGACGCCGGCTTGGAAGAGCCGGTCGAGGCGTACGTCACCGGCGTGGAAACTGACAGAGCCATCGGTGGGAGAGACGTACTCGCGCAAGGTGGCTTGCCCGACATGGGCTTCTCCGGCCAATACGTTGACCTTCAAGTAGCGCAACGTGTACGGCTCAATGGATTCGAGGTGATATGTGCCTGGTGCCAGGTCGTATTCGATAGCATTGACGCAGCCCAAGCGCTTGAAGTCTACGTCACCGTTGGTGAGTATCTCGTCGAAGGTCAGGACGACTTTGCTCCGTTTCTTGCATGTCAACTCAATGCCGACGAATCCGGTCAGGTTTGTCCGGAAATCATAGACGAAGAACTCGTTCTTTGCCAACGATCTGGCATCTTCCTTTCCGCCAAAACCATTGATGAGGCCGGACCAAGCAGACACTTCGCCTGTTTGAAATGTTTGCATTTCCAAAGACGGGGTAGTGGTCAGGTCACTCTCCAAATACCCGCCCAGTGCAGTGCCGATGCCCGTCAGAGACCTGTCCTTCCAAGGTGCTGCGGGTAGACCAATGTGTTTGAGACGACCAAAGAATGAAGGGTCTTCCGAACGAACTTCAAACTCCGAAAGCGGCACTCGTCGGGGGAGCAGCTTCTTTTCCTGCTGCACTGCGACCTTGAGTGGATCTGAGAGACGACCAGAGACTAGCCACGAGTCGGTCTCGGGCGACAACACATAGGCTTCCGAGAACGGACGTTGGAAGCTATACCGCTGCGTCTTCTGGACGCGCCCGTGGAGCACGCCCGCGACGAACTCCTTGCCGGTCGACGCCACCACCTTGCCACCCACCTCCACCTCGGCCTGAAGAAACGAGGGCTGGTCAAGCAGGGCGTAGCTGTTGACGTTGTAGCCACAGACTTCGAAGGTCAGCACATTGGCACCGGCGACGGCCCGCTTGGACAGGTCGATCTCGTCCACTCGGTACCACCCATGCGGCCCCCGAGCCGGCCCGTAGCCCAGGAACTGCCCGTTCAGTTTGATGCGGTAAGTGGTCGAGCCTGCCGCCCGGAGCGTAGCGTGCTGGCCCGCATGGAAATCGAACGTCGTGCGGAAGCCGACGGTCAGGTTCTTTTCCTTCTCCCGTCCAGCGGGCCAGACGGGCTTGGCGGCCTTGAACACAGGCTCTGCCTGCGCCGCCAGCGGCAGCATCACCAAGAACAAGGTCGCGACAGCGAGACCAGCACCCCAAGCCATCTGCCCATGTTAACTCGAACAAGGGGGAAGATATGATGGCAACATGAAGACCACGCTCACCGACGAGCAGATCCGGCGCTACCGCGACGACGGGTTCATCGTCCTGGACGAATTCCTCGACCCCGACGAAATAGAAAACTGGCGACGGTGCACCGAAGAAGGCATCCAGGAGCGCCTCAAAACCACCCACCTGCAAAACCAGGGCGATCCCGACAGCTACTACGCCCAGGTCTTCACTCAAGCGATCAAGCTGCGCGACGTCCACGAGGGGATGCGGCAGATCATGGACGACCCCCGCCTGGGCAAGCTCGCCGCCGACCTCGCCGGCGTCGACGGCATCCGCATCTGGCACGACCAGGCCCTGATCAAACCGCCGTTCGGCAATGCCACGGCCTGGCACTGCGACAACCCGTTCTGGTCGTTCAGCTCACGCGACGCCATTTCCCTCTGGGTCGCGCTCGACGACGCCACGCTCTCCAATGGCTGCCTCTACTACCTGCCCGGCACCCACCAGACGGCGACATTTGACCCCACGCCCATCGGCGCCAACCAGCGCGACCTCTTCAAGATCTACCCACAGTGGCTGGAGGTCGAACCCGTGGCGACACCCTGCAAGGCCGGTTCGGCGGTACTGCACAACGGCCTCGTCGCCCACGGCGCCGGTGCCAACATGACCCACCGCCCCCGCCGCGCCATGACCTGCGCCTACATGCCCGACGGCGCCACCTTCAACGGCCGCCGCAACGTCCTCAGCGAGCCCTACCACAACTCGCTGAAGATCGGGGATGTCATCGACAAGGAAGACGAAGTGCCTTTGATTTGGCTTCGGTAGCCCGTCGTGCCGCCGGGCACTCACCCGGCGGCACAACGGAGACGGATCAGCCGCCGCCGACCGCCGACTTGGCCGAGCCCTGGCTCGGCGACGAGACGACCTTTGCCTCGATCTCAAACAGTTCGGGCTCCAATTGAGGAGTGAACTCAAACGTCTGGTACCCAGTTTCGACCCAAGAGTTGCCTTTACGTTCCTCGTTGGTCTTGCGGACAGGGAGGTTGGTTTTCGTGTCCACCCAGAAGGTGAACCGCTCGTTCCCGCTCCGGCCGAGGACAGCCACCCGATGCAAGTCCGCGCCGTCCACCCGCTGGACACCCAAGTCCATGGGCTCGCTGGCACCCGCACCGAGCATCTTGATCTGCACCGGTACGGTGAAGATCGCGGCGTCCAGGGTCGTCGGCATGGCGACGAAGATCTCGTCACTCTCCTGCGGCCCAGGCTTGGTCGCATAGACTTTTCCTCCCTTGGCGAGCCGGACTGTGCCGTCGGCTTCGTTGATCCGGATCGACTTGCCGTCAGTCCAGACTTGGGTCTGTCCCTTGCTGCCGTCGGGCTCGTACCAGACGTTGACGATGTGGACGGCCTGCGGCCGTTTGGCGGCCTCGGCCATCTTGCCCCAGAGCTCCTTGGCCGAACTCGCCGAAGCGATCCTCGGGACAAAGGCGACGCACGCGACGGCGGCAAGGGCGGCGGCGGTCAGCCCGAATCGGATTCCTAGTTTCTTATTCATGTTCCTGGTTTCCTGCGGGGGTCTGCCGACGGTCGATGCGTGGACGCGCCTCTTCAAATCCGGGCCAGGTGCGACCACGGGTTGACGGCAGGCGTCGATCCAATGCAGGACGCGCGCCACCTCGTGGCGGCAGGCGTCGCACTGTTCCAGATGGGCCTCGATGCGGCCCTGGTTAGTGTCGGAGACCTCGCCGTCGCCATAGGCGTCGACAAGTTCCATCACGTGTTTACACTTCATAGCCATAGTCCTCTGTGGTGTCCTTGACCGGATCGTCGAAGGCGAATCCGGAGCGGAGCAGCCGGGAAGCCTTATGGACGTCGGATTGCACCGTGCCGATCGGCTTGCCCATCGCCTCAGCCGCCTCGCGGTAGCTGAGCCCCTCGCAGCGGACGAGGACAAACGACGTCCTTGCCCGGTCGGGGAGCGTGTCGATCAACTGTTCGAGTTCGATGCGTTGGAACCCGCGGTCGCCGTGTCTGTCCACGAGGTTGTCGTGGAGCCGGCCCTCCTGCCGCTTCTTCCTGCGGATGCGGTGTGCTTGGTGGAGGGCGATCCGATAGAACCAAGTCTCCAAACTCGACTTCCCCTGGAAGCCGCGCCTGGCCCGGTGGGCTTCGGCGAAGGTCTGGACGGTCAGGTCCTCGGCATCCTCCCGGCACGCCGTCAGGCGTAGTCCGAAGCGGAAAATCCGCAGGTGCATCTTCTCGTACAGCTGGTCGAACGCGGCGTCGTCGCCGTTCCGAAACCGTTCGATCAGATCCCTGTCGATGTGTTGCAAGTTGTGAGGGCCCTCGGACTGAGAGTGCCAGGTTGTGGGGCGCTCTGTTGAAGGAGTTTCAGAAATTCTTGACTTGGCCTATGGCAGGCTGGGTGCCACTGGTGAAACCAGTGCGTCCACGGACCGCTTCCAGTCGCACAGACTGTCATCCCCAGCATCTAAATCCATCCCAATTCCGACCGGGCCCAGACCACGCCGCCCGACGGTAGGACGAAAACGTCGATCCGTGATGGTGCCTGGGAGTGTAGAAAACCTCACGCATCTACCTCAGCCTAGCCACGGATCGATTAACTTAGGGAAGATGGATGGGCAGTTACGGAGAAACCACTCGGCACTCCCACTGGTTACACCAGTGGCACCCATTCGGAGTCAGGGAAGGGTAGGGCCACCCACCGCCCGCC
>JAFDWT010000086.1:0-5903 GCA_018268335.1 Armatimonadota bacterium
GCCGCCGGCCACACCGTCCACCGCGAGTACTACATCAACGACGGCGTCAACAGCGAGCAGATGAGGTTGTTCGCCGAGTCGGTCCGAGCCCTATTTCTCGGAGATGATTTTCCAGAAAAGGGCTACAA
The DNA here is from genome assembly GCA_018268335.1 of Armatimonadota bacterium. GTDB lineage: Bacteria > Armatimonadota > Fimbriimonadia > Fimbriimonadales > Fimbriimonadaceae > JAHBTB01. Next base: position 129 of record JAFDWT010000086.1, read on the forward strand.
GGGTGATTACGTACAAGGCGTTGCTGACTTTCTCGACACATCTGACTTCGAGTGGCGCCAGGCCATCGAGATGGAACTTTCGAACCTGTACTTTCATCTGGAACGACTCAGAAAACTTGGCGAGACTGAGGAAGCGTTCAAGGGTTATGACCCTTCGAGGTTGCGAATTCCTGAGATCGAAGCATTTGCAGAAGCACTGCGGGAAAGAAAAAGCAGTTCAGTTCCCGTAAGAGAATTGATGCCAACTAGTGATACGGCTCTCTCGTACACGGTCTGGCAACGAGCATCGCAGTTGGCGATGCTCGAAAAGCAACGAGTCGACCTTGAAGTCTTCGGCGTCACCTTCGACACCTGGTTCAGCGAGCAGTCGCTCCACGACAACGGAGCCGTCCAGGCCGAACTCGAAGAGCTCGAGAGCAGCAAGGCCGCCGACGAAAACCCCTACCGACTCAAACTCAAACTCGCCAAAGGCGGCAAGGTCGAGGACGTCGAGAATGAGGACCAAGCCGCCATCAAGGCCGAAGAAGGCGACGAAGAGATCGCCACCACTGGTGACAGCCCCACCGTCTGGCTGCGCAGTACCAAGTTCGGCGACGACATGGACCGCGTCCTCAAACGCCGCGATGGCCGCCTGACCTACATCGCCAGCGACGTCGCCTACCACAAGGACAAGTTCAACCGGCCCGCCGACGGCGACAAGCTGATCACCGTCCTCGGCCCCGACCACCACGGCTACATCGGCCGCCTCACCGCCGTCGTCGCCGCCATGCTCCTCGCCGACGGCCAGGTGCAGGTCGCGCCCAGCGACGAGCCCCTCAGCGAGATCGACGCCAAAATCTACACCTCAGCCGAGGAGCGCGACCGCTGCCGCGCCGCCACCGCGCTGGCCCGCGAGAAGCTGGATGTCCAAATCTTCCAGATCGTCCGCTTCGTCAAAGACGGCAAGCCCGCCCCGATGCGCAAGCGCGACGGCAACATCTACGCCCTCATCGACCTCGTCAACGAGATCGGCGCCAAGGCGCGCCCCAGCGGCACCACGGAGGAAAAGCAGGCCGCTGGCCGAGACGTCGCGCGCTTCTTCTACTTGATGCGCCACCACGACACGGCGATGGACTTCGACCTCGACCTCGCCGAAAAGCAGAGCGACGAGAACCCGGTCTTCTATGCCCAGTACGCCCACGCCCGCATCTGCAGCGTCCTCGACAAAGCCGCCGAAGCTGGCTTCCCCGCCGCCGTCCCCTCTGACGCCTCCGACCCCTTGTGGAACCTGCTCGTCGAGCCGAAGGAAAAGACCCTCGCCCTCAAAGTCCTCGACCTCCGCTACGAAGTCGCCCGCTGCGCCGAAGACTACGCCGTCAACCGTCTGACCACCTACGCCGTAGAGCTCGCTCGGACGTACCACGCCTTCTACGACGCCTGCCGCGTCATCCAGCCCGACCAGCCCGAGCTCTCCAAGGCCCGAGTAGCCCTCTGCGCCGCCACCCGCTCCGGTTTGCGGGCCGTTTTCAATCTCCTCGGCATCGGCGCTCCCGATCGGATGGAGCGAGAAGCCTAAGCGCCGAGGCCTCTGACCTCATCGAACTAGAACTGAGCGCCACTGCGCTTACAAAGGCTCAGGAAAGCTCAACCGTCAGTGAAATGCTGTATTTGCCAACTTCGTCTACTTTGATTCTAGCTCTTCGGTCTCGACTAACCCACTGGTCGCCTGTCTTGAAGACCGGAAGCTGCGAACTAGATATCTGAGTTGAAGGCAAACATTCGTCTGCCAGTTGGCCAAAATTCTCAAACTTGCACTTATCCTCGTCGATTACAGTGACCAGTAATCCATAGAGTCGCAAGTCAGCCAGCGCGTCGACGCCAAACGGCAATACGGCCTCTGCGGTAACGACTTGAGTCGGGCTCAATCTAACTTTGACGAGCTTGATCCCCGGTCCTTGCTGTGTCCTGGCAACTAGCTTGACTTTTTGCACTCCTGAAGAATTCACGTTTGCGCACTCACCTGGACTGATCCAACCAAGCAGCTCCTTTTGCCACATGATATGATCACAAGTCACAGTGCCGACTTCAGGATGGCTCTTTCCTATAAATGCCATTGCGCTAGCGGTCAAACTTTTCTGTCCTTCCATAACAACGTGGGATAAATTGAGATGATGTCCAATCTCATGCACAATGAAGCAGGGTGTTGCGGTATTTGGCTCAACATAGGCGAGTTTTTCCAAAATCGGAGATTTACTGGAAGCCAGAAACTTAGCGTCAATTCCGCTTCCACCTTGAGGAACCTCGTCATATGCGTTAGGAAAGATGAATACTCCGAAATACTTCGTAATGTCGTACTTTGTACAAATCAATGGTGAAAGGTCGTCAGCCAGGCGCTGATGGCTAAAGAATCCCTTAGCACTACGCTCCCAAGGCTGTCCCCTACTAACATATTGACCAGCTGCCAATGGCAAAGTAACTTCATCAGCTATTACTGTTTTGGAAAGGTCAAACTTCCCATAGCTGCTTTCCTTGTAGAAGTCCACCACGCCGATTTGACGCTGAAAGAACAGTCCTTCTAGCTGCTTTCTGCTCAACGCTGGTTTTGACTTTGTGTCAGCAAACTTAACCGGGATCACCAAGTAACCAGTAGACTCGATCCTAGTGGCAAGCATTGCCGCAATCGCAACAGAAATGGATAACATATCATTACCTTCGACTTAGAATTACTAGCGCCGACCCCATTTTTCAGGTTCTCGTGGTTAATGGTGTTAAGCAAATCTTACCCCGCCCACTTCTTCAAGAACGGAATCACCTTCGCCGGGTCGTGATGGTCGCCGGTCTCCAGTTGCCCTGTGTCCTGCGAGTGGATCAGCTTCCCGGTCTTGTCCAGCACAAACAAGTGCGGGTAGCCCTGGATCGCGGGATACTTCGACAGCACGGCCTTGTTCTCGTTCTCCTGACTGTAGTTCACCTTGACAACCACATAGCTGGCCGCCAGGATCTTCTTCGCCTCGGCGTTGCTCTCGAAGAACGCGTCGAGCTTGTGGCACCACGAACACCACTCGCCGCCAACGTCCAGCAGCACCCGCTTGTTCTCTTTCTTCGCCTTGGCTACAGCGTCCGCAATGTCCTTGGCCGCGTCCCGCTTCGGGTCGAACTTGGCGTGGCCGGACGCAGCTGGCTTCACGGTCTGCTGCTGAAGAAAGGGCGCGGCCATCAGGGTGGCGGCAACAAAAACGGCACTAGCGCAGAGAATCGCTCGCATATCTAGTTATAACCGGATTTGGGCCCCGAGGTTCCGAGTTCTCTTCTTGTCCCCGGACCCAGCCGCCCCTGCCCGAAGCCGTTCTCTAAATCGTGAAGACGGGGTCGATGTCTGGAGTGCGGGGGCTATGACCCCGCTTTTCCCTGGCGGACTCTGGCCGCCTCCGGGTTCCCCCTCTTGCCGCTCGGGCGGGAGGAGGGGGCTAGGGGGCGGTTCCGGGCTCCGAGATTCGGCCAAGGTTGACAATTCCGGCTCAAGCAGCCAAACCAATACAGACTAAACGACATTGCGGCTCGCCAACGAAGCCTCCCAAAAAAACGAAATGAAAACGATGAAAACGCGAATTGGAACCTAGAGAGTCATATCTGACGAATGCCCCGGGAACAGCTTCGCCTCGGGATCGATCATCGTCTTGGCCAAACAAACCGCCGTCGCCGCCTCGCCAACTCCCGTGGCGATCAGCTTGATCTTGCCTTCATAGGTGCAAACGTCTCCCACAGCGAACACGCCCGGCAGCCCGGTCCGGTAGCAGTGGTCCACCACGATCTGGTTCTTCTCGATCGTGAAGCCCCAGTCCTTGAGCGGGCCAAGCGACGACTTGAACCCGATGTTCACCACCACGGCGTCGGCCTCGTGGTGCACTTCCTCCTTGGTCTGCGTGTCCACCAATGTCACGCCCGAGAGCCCATCGTCACCGTGCAGGATCGAAACGGCCTTCCACAAATGGAACGGCACTCCCATCGCCTGCACTTCACCGATAGTCTCCTCATGAGCCTTGAACACGTCCCGGCGGTGAACCAACCCCACCGACGACGCCACGGGATGGAGTTCCTTAGCCCAGTCAAAGGCCGAATCACCCCCGCCGACGACCAGTACCCTCTTCCCCGCGAACCAAGACTTGTCCCGAACGCCGTACCAAAGCCCACGTCCATGGAACTCGTCCTCCCGGTCGACCCCCAGCCGGGTCGGCGTGAACGCCCCCGCTCCGGCGCTGACAATCAAAGTCTTCGTCGGGTACCGGCTGCCGTCCTTGCCAATGACCACCCACCCGTCACCCTCGCGCTCCAGCCCGCTCGCAGTCTCCTCCAGCACGACTTCGGCATCAAACCGAAGCCCCTGCTCCACCATGGCCGAGGCCAGGTCCTTAGCCAACACCTTCGAGAAGCCCGGCATGTCGTAGACGTACTTTTCCGGATACAGCGCGGTCAACTGCCCGCCCAGCTCGGGCAACGAGTCGATGACCCGCACCGACATACCGCGCATCCCGGCATAAAAGGCAGCGAACAGCCCGACCGGGCCGCCGCCAATGACCGTCAGATCGACTTGCGAAAATGACATTGCGAACTCAGATTGTGGTTTCTGGACACACGCCGCACCGGGACAGTCGTTGTTAACGGATAGCTAAGGCATGAGGCGAGTGAGTAATCTGAATCCTTCCGGGAGAGGACATGAAAGTCAAAGCGTTTACCCTGATCGAGCTTCTCGTCGTCATCGCCATTATCGCCATCTTGGCGGCGATCCTGTTCCCCGTCTTCGCCCAAGCCAAGCTGGCAGCCAAGAAGACAGCTGATCTGAGCAACATCAAGCAGATTTCGCTCGCCCTCTTCATGTACGCGGCGGACAACGACGACCTCTCTCCCGCCGACGACGAGGAGAACCACTATGAGTGGTTCGAACCTCTACAGGCCTACGTCAAGAACGAAGGCGTCTTCCGCACTCCGGCCTACACCCATCGACCCGACGCCAGCGAGACCGACTATGCCCTCAACCGCATTTTTGTCCGGTCGGCCAGCTTGACCGGGTTCAGCGAACCCACCCGCCAGATCACCATCGCCTTGAAGGACGAAGAGGAGACCCACGAAGACGACTACCAGCCGTGGCCGCACGACGGTGTGAGTTGGGACGACTTGACAACCTACATAGACGACGAGGGCGAGGACGCATTTGAAGAGCGATTGGAGAAGCGCCCTTTCAATGGCGGCGCGAATTTTGGATTTCTCGACGGCCACGCCAAGTTCTACAAATGGGAGAGGACGCTCGAAGGCCAACTTCCAGGTCTGCACAACATCGACCGCGTCTACCGGCCGGACTAGTCCGCACACCACCGGTACACTCCCGGCTTCGTGCAGGAGTTTGAAGTCGTCGTCGTCGGAGCCGGGCACGCCGGGATCGAGGCGTGCCTGGCTTCGGCGCGCCTCGGACTCAGCACTGCTTGCGTCACTCTCCGCCTCGACCGCATCGGACACCTTCCCTGCAACTGCAGTGTCGGCGGCCCCGCTAAGGGCCACATCGCCCGCGAGGTCGACGCCCTCGGCGGCCAAATGGCCGTCACCACCGACCACACCCTGACCCACGTCCGCCGCGTCGGCACCGGCAAGGGCCCCGCCGTGCAGACCATCCGGGCCCAGGTCTGCAAGCACGACTACCCGCTCTTCATGCAGGGCGTCCTCCGGAACCAGCCGAACCTGACCCTCATCGAATCCGAGTGCGAGACCGTCTTGGCCGAAAACGGCCGCGTTACCGGCGTGGCC
>JAFDWT010000086.1:5937-6413 GCA_018268335.1 Armatimonadota bacterium
TGCCACCAGGGCAGCGAGAAGACCGTCGCCGCCCGCCACGGCGACCAAGCTGTGGTCGGACTGAGCAAGTTCCTGGTCGAGCATGGCATCCACCTGCGCCGGTTCAAGACCGGCACGACGCCCCGCGTCAAGCTGTCGTCGCTACGTCTGGACCAAACCCAAGTCATGCCGAGCGAACCCGAGGCCGGGCCGCTCAGCTTCCTCCATGACCGCCCGTTCCCCAAGCGCGAACTACTCCCCACCTGGCAGACGCACACCAACGAGGCGACCCACCAAGTCCTCCGCGACAACCTGGGCCGGAGCGCGATGTTCAGCGGCCAGATCGAGGGCGTCGGCCCGCGCTATTGCCCCAGCGTCGAAGACAAGGTCGTCCGCTTTGCCGACAAGACCTCGCACCCGGTCTTCCTGGAGCAGGAGGAGTGGGACGACGAGTCGGTCTACGTCCAAGGCTTCTCGACCTCCATGCCCGCCGACGT
>JAFDWT010000086.1:6458-14162 GCA_018268335.1 Armatimonadota bacterium
CCGCTGCAGCTCTTCCCGACGCTCATGTCCAAGCAGGTCGAGGGCCTATTTCTGGCCGGTCAGCTCAACGGCACGAGCGGCTACGAAGAGGCCGCCGGCCAAGGCATTGTCGCCGGCATCAACGCCGCCCGCCACGCCAAGTCGCTGGAGCCAGTCGTCTTCCCGCGCGAGCAGAGCTTTATCGGCGTCATGCTCGACGACCTGGTGACCAAGGGCGTCGAGGATCCCTACCGCATGCTCACCGCCCGCGCCGAGCACCGCTTGCTCCTCCGCCACGACAACGCCGACCAACGTCTGACGCCGCTCGCCGCCGATCTCGGCCTGGCGACCGACATCAGGAAGCAACGCCTGGACGCCAAACTCGACAACATCGCCAAGGGTCTCGCCGCATTGGAAGGCTGCGGTTTCGTCCCTGGCCACAACGCGGAGCTGGAGCGGTTTGAAATCGGTGGTGTCTACGGCCGGGTGTCCGCCTACGAGATGCTCAAGCGCCCTGGAGTGACGCTGGAAATCGTTGAAGAACTCGCCCGCCGGACCGGCCAAACCCTTAAAGACCTGCCGCAAAGAACCAACGACGGCTGCCCGGCCAACGCCGCACGAGAGCAGATCGAGATCATGGCCGTCTATGACGGCTATCTGAAGCGGCAGGACGAGGAGGTCGCCGCTGCCCGACGCCTAGAAGGGCTGGCCATTCCCGGTGGGTTTGACTTCTCACTCCTCGATGGACTGAGCTATGAGTCCAAAGAGAAACTCGGTCGCGTCAGGCCGCTGACCATCGGTCAGGCCAGCCGCATCCCTGGAGTCCGGCCCGCCGACATCGCGTTGCTCATTGGCCACCTCCAGTCGAGGCCAAGGACCGGTTAGGCCGCACGGGCGCACGGCCACCAGTGTTGCCCGAAGCTGGATTGGCCGTCCCACCGTTCATCCGCGACAGGCCAGCCGAAGAAACCACCGACCGCCAATCGTACAGCTGGACATTCTTGCCGGTCGTGTTCACCACCGCCATCAAACCCATCGGGTACTTGGTGCCGAGCTGCGCCGACGTCACCGCGACGCCGCTGGCCGTGTCGGCCATTGTCTTGACCGCCGCCAAAGTGTCCCCTTGTTTGCCGGTCCGGCGGAACAGCCGCACATCAGAGCCACCCTGCAGGCTGTCAATAGCGAGCAGATAGCCGTCGGTCTTGGGCTGGGCGTAGACGGCCAAGCCCGTGCGGTCGCCTTTGAATCCATCGCCGCCAAAAACTGCGAGTTGGTCTGCCGCCTTCTTGTCGTCGGGGTCGGCGTGGTAGCGGCGGAGGTTCTTGCGCTCATCGGCGTAATAAACAGCGCCTTCCTCGTCGTCGACCGCCACGCCGTTAACCTGGCCGTCCTTGGTCGGCGTCTTGCCGCTGAACTGGCCCAGCCACCGGACGAACTTGGCGTCCACCTTGTCGTCGTTCACCGTTAGCTTGTACTGGCCCAAATAGCCGGTCTGAGGGCCGGCCCGTCGGGAGACGATGGCGTACAGCGCGCCGTCCGAGGCTCGCCGGTAGAGGCCCAGGTCGGTCGGCTCGGCTTCCAAGCCCTTATTGTCTGCGAAGACTGTGGTCGAGCCCGTCACGTCCACAAGCTTGGAGGTCTTAGGGTCGAGTTTGTAAACCAACAGTCGGCTCTTCTTGCTCTCGGCGACGACAACGACTGGGGAGGCCTCGCCGTCAAACTTCAGCCCGTCCTTCGTCGCGACGCCGACCGGCCCAGCCAGGCCGGCCACCCGCTGGACAGCTTTGCCCTCCAGGTCATAGACATTGAGCGATCCGTCCTTCTCGTCCCGATCGGTGACGAGGACCAGCGACTTCTCGCCGTCGACCTTGTCGACCAAGACCGCCGTCCCGGCGACCTGGTGGGCGACGCTGGGGGTAGACACCAGCGGCTGGGCGAGCGCACCACTGCCGACCGGATTGGAAAAGTTCGTGGCGGTACCCGGCGAATAGGCCGGCTGCAGAGGGTTCTGCCCCTCGCCGCCACACCCCGCGACCACCAAGCCCAACCCGGCCACGACAATCCACCACCTCATGCTCATCATTGTGCCTGCTAGTTGGACGCGCTGGATAGGAAGAAGGATCGCGGTCCCGAATGGCCCCAAGAATTGATGTTGGACTACATCAACTCCAACAACACATCCGCGAACGCCGGTTCCTTGACCACCACTGCCTTCACCGACCCGTACCCCTCGGTCAGCAACCGCGCTGCCAGGGCCTGACCATCATGAGCGGTCAAGTGCAATCCGTCCGCAGTCTTCTGGATCGACAGCATAAACGGATCGGCCATGCTCTGTGCCGTACTCGGGTCGGATGTGGTCACCGTCACCTCGCTCGGACGCCCCCGCCGCACCAAGTCGCCGACCGAACCGGCATAGACCGCTTCGCAGCCGCGCAAGACGACCAGCGAGCCCAGCCTCTCGGCCAGCCATAGGTTGTTGGTGACGACCACAAACGAGCGTCCCTGCCCAGACAACTCCTCAACCGAAGCCAGCACCCTATCGAGCGTCCAGGGATCCAGCAGATCAAGCTGGCCGTCGATCACGGCAAGGTCAGCCGGGGCCAGGAGGCAGGGCAGCAGGTCGCAAGCCACCATCATGCCGACCGGCAGGTTCGCCACCGCGGCCTCCCGGTCGTCCCACAGCCCCAGGGCGGTCAAAACCTGGGCGCACATGCCGTCGTCGCGGCCTCCTTGCGCCTTCTGCGCCAACGAAAGCGGAGTGGCCCGGCGGTTGTGGCCGCCATGCCACGCTTCTACGACAGCGCCTCGGCGGACGACCTCGCCGGAAAACGGCTTAGCTCGACCAGCGACGGTCTCGGCCAGCTGCGTCTTGCCCGAACCCGAAAGGCCGACAACCGCCAGTTTGTCGCCTGGCCCCAAATCCAAAGTCAAGCTGCGGCAGCCCTTGGCCAGCACCAGCGCGTCGATGGAAAGGACCACGGACACTGCGCTAACCGACCACCATCAGTTCACGCGGGTATCGGGTCAGGACGACCGGCCCTTCGGTGGTGACATGCACGTCGTCTTCGATCCGCACCCCGCCGAACCCGTCGATGTAGACACCCGGCTCGACGGTGTAAACGTTGCCCTCCGCGACCGTGAAGGTGGACGCCTGGCTCAGGCTCCCCGGATCATGGACAGCCCGCCCCAAGCCGTGGCCCAAGCCATGGGTGAAGTAATGCCCCAGTCCGCGCCCGGACAGAAGGTCGCGGGCGACCGAGTCGACCGCCTTGCCAGTGTTCCCTGGCACCAAGGCTTGGGTCGATTCAAGCAGGGAGTCCAAAACTGCGTTGTAAACCTCTTTGTGCCGGTCCGACGCCTCACCAATGACAAACGTCCGGGTGATGTCGCTGCTGTATCCATCGAGCCAGCATCCCCAGTCGATCGTCACGAAGTCGCCCTTCTGTAGCACCCGGTCGCTCACCTTGGCATGCGGCTTCGCGCTGTTCGGGCCGCTGGCGACGATCGGGCCAAAGCTGGCGACCGTTCCCTGCCGCTCAAAGTAAAAACGGATGTCGATGGCCACTTCCCGCTCGGTCACACCGGGCTGAAGCAGTCGAAGCGAGTGCTCCAAGCAAGCTTCCGACAGCCGGCAAGCCTCGACGATCTTGGCGACTTCCCAGGGCTCCTTCACCATCCGCAGCGGATGGACGGCGTCGGCGGTCTCGACAAACTCGATCCCCGGATGCGCTTTGCGCAAACGGTTGATGGTCGAGCAAGTCACCAGGTCTTCGAACCCAATGGTCTTGATGCCAACGTCCGCAAAGACCGAAGCCAAGCAGCCATCAAGGGTCATCGGCGGCTTGTAGATGACCATCTCGAACCCCTTGACCTCCTCGTGGGCCTGGGTGTCGTAGCGTCCATCGGTGACGAAGACGGCCCGAGTCGGTGTCAGCACGACAAAGCCCGACGAACCGGTGAAACCGGTCAGCCATTGGACGTTGGTGATGTCGGAGACGAGTAAGGCGGGCAAACCAAGGGTTCCCAGGCGGTCGGTGAGTCGGGTGAGGGCGCTCATGGGGTCACGGTCTCTGTTGCGCGGAGGGCACGCAGGGCCAGGAGGTATCCCTGGTCTCCCAAGCCCACGATCTGGCCGATGGTGATCGGCGCGACGACGCTGTGCCGACGGAACTCCTCGCGGGCGTGGACGTTGGACAGGTGCACCTCGATGACCGGCAGGCGCACGCTCACCAAAGCGTCGCGCAAGGCATAAGAGTAGTGCGTCAGCGCCGCAGGGTTGATAATGATCGCGTTCGCCCACTTGCGGTGTTCCTGGATCGTATCGATCAGGACGCCTTCATGGTTGGACTGCAAAATACGGACGTCAATAGACAGCTCAGCCGCCAGCCGCTGGATGTCGGCGTCGATGTCCGCAAGTGGCTTTTTGCCGTAAAGCTCCGGCTCGCGGAACCCGGTCAAGTTCAAGTTGGGGCCGTGCAAAACCAGCACGTTCATCGTGGTCGTCATGGGTGGGCGTTTCCTGGTTCGGGCAATGTGGCTTCTTCGACAAGCAGGTGGGGGATACCGTCGACGACGGGGTACCTGCGGCGACAGACGGTGCAGACGAGTTCCTCACCAGACTGTTCAAGCCGGGGTCGCGAGTCGCAAGCGGGACACGCCAAGAGGGCGAGAAACGACTCGTCTAGCAACCGGCCACCTCTCGGTAGACGTCGGTCGTCAGGCGGGCGGTCGTGCCCCAATCATAGTGCTGCAGGCGCTCGTGGCCACGGGCACGCATGGCGTCGAGATTACTCGAATCGGACAGCAGGTCGGCGACCGCACCCGCCCACTCTTCGGCACTGTAGCCAGCCGTCACCCGGGCCGCGCCACCGGCCACCTCAGGCATCGCCCCGCCGGGGCCGCAGAGCACGGGGCACGAACAGGCGAAAGCTTCCAGGATCGGGATGCCGAACCCTTCGTGTAGGCTAGGCAGCAAGAACAGTGAGGCTCCACAGTAAAGCGCAGAGAGCTGTTCGTCGCTGACGTAACCGGTGTAAACCACGCCAGGGCAGTTGGCCTCTACTCCCCAACCGGGCTGGCCCGAGACCACCAGTGACAAACCCATGGCCGGACCAAGTCGTTGAAACGCCTCGACAGCCAACCGCAAGTTCTTGCGCGGCCACCGCGTCCCCAGCGCGAACAAGTAAGGCCCGGCGACACCAAACGACTCCGCCACGACTTGGCGAGCCTGCTCCGGCGAAACCGGCATGATGTTGTCACCCAGAGCGTTGGGCGTCACGACGACCTTGCCACGTGTCCCCGGAATCAGCCGCTCGATCTCGCCCTTGGAGGTCTCCGAGACCGTCAGCACCTTTCTAGCTCGCCGGCACGACGCCGGCACCTGCCACTGCAGCAGCACCCTATCCTTAGGCTTAAACCAGTCCGGCTCGATCATAAACGACACGTCGTGCACTGTCGTCACGCCGCGCCGCCAGGCTAGCGGGCTCAATGAGTACTGGGTGTGGATGACGCTAGCTCCAGCGCGCCGCGCCGCCGCCGGGAAACGCACCAGACTCCACCATCGCGAAGGGCCGTCCAGGTGGATCCACCGAAATCTCTGTAGATCGGGAATCCAATCGGGCCTCGGAGCGTTAGAGTAGAGCAGGTAGGTCGCATCGGTTTCGCCCTCGGCCAATCCGCGGATCAGGCCCCGCCAATAGCTGGTGTCTCCCGTGTTGCGGGTAGTGACCAGGCGGGCGTCGATGGCGACGGTCAGGGTAGGCATCGGGGACCAGCGACGGCCCCGGGGCCTCCGCCGAGGCTACAATACCAGGCGGCATTCACGCCGAATTGGTCTCGGGCACATATTTGGAGCAGTCATGAAAAAGAAGCAGTCACCCGTCATGCTCATCGTTCTCGGAGCGGTGGTGCTGGTCGGCATCGCCCTCACCAACAGCACCGACATCTGGGCCAAGATTTTCACTCCTCCACCGAAGGAGACCAAAAAGGACGCGCCGGAGCAAAAGGTCGATACCAAGGCGATGGTCCAGGCCGAGATCAACCGGCACAAGAAGGACGAGCCTGAAAATGCAGAGCCCGGAGCGACAGGCATCCCAGAAACACCTTCGATTCTTGTTGCCAAGTTCAAGCGCTACGATCCTGTGCCAAACGAGTCCTCGACCAATAGCCAGTGGTACTTGAACGAGCACGAGCAACAGAAGCGTAAAGAAGAACTGGCCAAGAAGCGCGGTTACTGAGTTCAGCTACGGCTGGGTGAACGGCCTTGGCCCGCCGGGCGTGGCGATCATCTGGACATCGAGGCCATAAGCTTGGCTGAGCGTGTCGGCGTTCAAGCTCTGCGCTACGGGGCCCTGGGCCAGAAGTTGACCCTGACACAGCACAAGGGCTGAGCTAGCGTAGTCCAGGGCCCATCCCACGTCGTGCACGGCCGCGACCACCGCGATGCCACTGGCACAAGCCTCCTTGGCCAGCCGCCCGATCTCGCGCTGGTGCCGCCAGTCCAGGTGGGTCGTCGGCTCGTCCAGCAGCAGGACGCTCGGCTCTTGCGCCAGAGCGCGGGCGAGTGCCACACGCTGCGCCTCCCCGCCGCTGACCTGGTCGAGCCTGGCATCCGCCAAGTGCAAGCAGTCCGTCTGTTTCATGACCCTCGTAGCCGCCTCATAGTCGGCATCGGTCTCGACGATGCCAGAGGAGTGGGCGAACCGGCCCGCCAACACAGCCTCACGCACCGTGAACCCAAGCGCCTGAGCCGACACCTGCGGCACGAGAGCGACGACACGGGCATAGGCTCGAAAGTCATAGCCGCCGACATCCCGACCGCCGACCAGCAATTGGCCAGCGACCGGCGCTAGTTGCCGGGCCAATGTCGCCAGCAGGGTGCTCTTGCCCGAACCGTTCTCACCCACCACCGCTAAGAATTCGCCCGCGGGAACGGCTAAGTTGATCCCAGAGACCACGGCGACTCCGGCCCGACCGACCGCCAGCCCCTGGGCGACGAGCACAGGTTCAGCCAAGGTCTTCCCCGACAAGGCCGCTGGTGAAAGCGCGGAACATGCCGGCGTAAGCGCCGTCGGCGCGCATGAGTTCCTCGTGGGTGCCCGTCTCCAGAACCTGCCCGCGACGCAAGACGACAATCTTGTCCGCCCGGGCCGCGGTGGTCAGGCGGTGGGCGATGAAGAGGGTCGTCCGGCTTTGCATAGCTTCATCGAGCGCGGTCGTGACAGCCTTCTCGCTATGGGCGTCCAGGTTGCTGGTCGCTTCATCCAGCAAGAGGATCTGGGGGTCGCGGACAAGCGCACGGGCGATGGCGAGCCTCTGACCCTCGCCTCCACTGACACCCACACCTCGCTCACCCAGGTTACCGTCCAGGCCACCATGGTCGAGATCGACGAACGACTCTGCATGGGCTGCTTTGACGGCACTGGCGAGGGCCTTCTCGTCTGCCTCTGGGGCACCAAGCCTGAGGTTCTCCGCCACTGTCCCGGCGAACAAAAACGTCTGCTGAGGCACGACGCCGATCAGTCCGCGGTACCAGGCTCCCTTCAGCGTCCGGATGTCTTGGCCGTCCAGGAGGATCTGACCCTCCGTCGGGTCATAGAACCGCAGCAGCAGGTCGGCGACCGTGCTCTTCCCCGCCCCACTAGGCCCGACGAGGGCGAGTGAGGTACCAGGCTCGATGGTGAAGTTGACCCGGTCAAGCGCCTTGGTGCCGTCGGGGTAGCAAAA
>JAFDWT010000087.1:0-15047 GCA_018268335.1 Armatimonadota bacterium
GATCCGGTCCAGGTATGGCTGGAGGCAAGCCACAGTCCGGTCCGTACTGCCGTCGTCGATAACGACGACCTGCTTGTGCAGGGGCAATGCCAGCAACCGCTCGACGATTGTCGCGATGGTCGCCTCTTCGTTCTTGGCAGGCACAAGAATCGAGACCTCGGGGATTTCGGGCTCTGCCATGTGCTCGTGGCCGAGGATACCAGCGGCCCTGGCCTCGCCAGCCATCACGGGTATGACTGCATGGATGGCGGCAGCATTCGACCTTGTCTTGAAGGGCGGCACGGTAGTTTCTCCGACCTCAGTCTTCGTAGCTGACATAGGTGTCTCGTCCGGTGTGATCGCCGCGGTCGGCGACTTGACCCACGCTTCGGCTGCCGAGACTGTCAACGTCACCGGCCTACATGTCGTTCCCGGTGCGATCGACACCCAAGTCCACTTCCGTGAGCCGGGACTGGAACACAAGGAAGACATCGAAAGCGGCACGCGCGCCGCTGTGGCCGGCGGCGTGACGACGATCTTCGAGATGCCCAACACCAACCCGCTGACCACCTCCGCCGAAACCCTTGCCGACAAGCTGGCCCGGGCACGCGGTCGCGCCTGGTGCGACCACAGCTTTTTCGTCGGTGCCACCGAGGAAAACTCTCAAGACCTCGCTGGCCTAGAAATGCTTCCCGGGACGCCCGGCATCAAGGTCTTCATGGGCAGCTCGACTGGCCCCCTGCTGGTGGACAAGGACGCGACGCTGCGCCGCGTGATGCAAAACGGCCGCCGCCCGATGCCCGTCCACGCCGAGGACGAAGCCCGGCTTAGACACCTCAAGGCCACTTTGACACCGACACATGCCCGCCAGCATCCCGACATGCGTGACGCTGAGGCCGCCCGTCTGGCCACGTCCCGCCTGATCCGGCTCTGCGCCGAGACCGGTCGGCCCGTGCACATCTTGCATATTTCGACTCTCGAAGAGCTCCCCCTCTTGCGCGATGCCAAGCTCGCCGGCTTGCCGGTGACCTGCGAGGTCACGCCCCAGCACATCTTGCTGGGCGAAGAAGACTACGAACGCATCGGCACGCTGGCCCAAATGAACCCTCCTGTGCGCGGCGGTGCCCATCGCACGGCGATCCTGCTAGCCGTCCAGCGTGGCCTGTTCGACGTCTTCGGCAGCGACCACGCTCCTCACACACTGGAAGAAAAGGCTAAGCCGTACCCGAGCAGCCCCAGCGGTATGCCGGGCGTCCAGACGCTCGCCCCCCTGGTCTACGACCTCGCGCTGAGAGGCGGCATCAGCCTGACCGGTGCAGTACGCATGCTCTCCCAACGCCCCGCCGAGCTGTACGGCGTGGCCCGAAAGGGACTGATCGACAAGGGCTTTGACGCCGATCTCGCCGTATTTGACTTCGCCGCCGACTTTGAAGTCACGAAGCCTTGGCTCCAGAGCAAGTGCGGCTGGTCGCCATTCGAGGGTCGCCGTCTGAAAGCCAAGCTCATCCATACATTGGTCCGCGGCCGATTCGCCGTCCGAGACGGCGAATTGTCCGAAGCGGGCCGCGGCAGGCCTGCCAGGTTCACCTGGAAACCCCATGCGGTTTGACGCCGACTACATCGAGACTCTGACCCTGAGCGACGGCCAGCAGTGCACCGTGCGTTGCATCAAGCCCGAAGACCGCGACGTGCTCCGCGACGGCATGGCCCGCTACTCCGCCGACTCGCTCTACTGGCGGTTCCTTAGTGTCAAGAAGGAACTCAGTGAGGCAGAGCTGGATTATCTGACCCAAGTCGACGGACACGACCATTTCGCCCTCGTGGCCGGGCGCGTCTTCGCGGACGGCAGCCGCCAGGGCATGGCAGTTGGCCGGTTTGTCCGACTGACCGAATGGCCCGACGAGGCCGACTTCGCCCTTTTTGTCGGTGATCCTTTCCAGAGCTTGGGGCTGGGCCGAGCGATGTTCGACCGCCTTGTCGAGGCGGCCAGAGAGCGCGAAATCCGCGTGCTCGTCGGCGAAATGTTCGCTGGCAACACCAAGATGTTCGCACTTGTTGAGCGCTCCGGACTCCCAGTCGACTGGCGGATTGACGGCCCGCTCGCCGTCTGTCGCATCGCCATCTAGCGCGGGGTCCCAATTCTCTGGACGGATTTGGGCTGTAGATGCATTAGGATAGGCGTATGAAAACAATCAGCCTCGCCGTGTTGGGATTGGCCCTGCTGGGTTGCGCCCCGAGTCCGCTGGCTATGAACGCCACCGCTCCTCGCGGGATGGAGGACGGCGGCAGCGCCTCCTTGACACCGACGAAATTCAAAGCCAAGTCGGACAAGCGCGAGCGGGCCGTTTTCGCCGGCGGCTGCTTCTGGGGCCTTGAATATCGGTTCCGCAAGGTCGACGGCGTCACCGGCACCGCGGTCGGCTACTCCGGCGGCACCAAGTCCAATCCGACCTATGAGGATGTCTGCTCGCACACTACAGGCCACGCCGAGTCGGTCATGGTCGAATTCGACCCAGCCTCGGTCAGCTATCGCAAACTGGCCGACCTCTTCTTCACCGAGTTCCACAATCCGACGACCAAGGACCGGCAAGGTCCGGACGTCGGCGACAGCTACCGCAGCGTCCTGTTCTACGCCAACGAGGCCCAGCTAAAGGATGCCAAGGCAGCTCGAGCCGCCGCCCAAAAGGGCCTAGCCGAGCCCATTGTCACCGAGCTCGTGTCAACCAAGACCTTCTGGCCCGCCGAGGAGTACCACCAGGACTACATCAACAAGACCGGCCACTTCCTCTGCCCGATCGAACCGCCCAAAAAGTCCGGCGGCGGCTAAGCCAGCGGAACTCATGCCGCACTTCGTTTTCGTAGTGGGTGTCTGTCCCTCGGAAGAATGAAGGCAGCCTCGCAGACCCTCCAGATTCCCCCTCTTGTCTCTGGACCCCGTCGCCCCTGGCCGGGGCCGCTCCGGCGGGAGGAGTGGGCTAGGGGGCGGTTCCGGTCCTCCGGGGCAGCTCAGTCCGATTCCATTGAAGTGATGCGGTATGCAGACATGCAATGCACGTGCCTGACGTGAGCAGAACGAATACTAAAGGCGTCAGAGTTGCTTAAGCGCAGCAAGAAGCGCTTCGCTGTCGATACCGTGGGCAGCAAATCCGACAATGTCTTGCTCGACCGCCCCAAGCAGCAAGTGCTCGGTGCCAATGTGCTCGTCACGGCGCTCGGCGGCGGTCTGGACCGCCCTGTCGACCAACTGGACGCACTCCGTCGAATAGTTGCCTAAGGCCTGCGTACTTGGCGGGTTGGAAAGCAAATGATCAAGAATGTCTGCCCGGACCTGCGCGGGATCCCCTCCAATCTGCGAAACAGCTCTGCTCGCCCTACAATCGACGCCGAGGACGGCCAGGACGACATGAGCGGCACAGACCGGAACCTCGGCAGAAACGGCCATTTCGCGAGCATGGCTCAATGCCCTCCGGGCCAGCGGCGTCAGCCCCGACCAATGGGTGCCGAAGATCGTCGTCGGCTCCGCCGTATACCGGGACGGTGAAGGAGTGTGGTCGGCGGCGTGGCCTTGCGACTCCTGAATTTCCAGAATGACCTTCCGGGTCTTCTCCAGCTCTACGCCAAGCTTCGCCAAAACGCGGCCCGCCAGCCCATCGCCTTCGCGCACGAGCCCGAGCAACAAGTGCTCTGTCCCGATATAGTTGTTGCCGATCAACCGGGCCTCGTCATAAGCCAGGTCGATCACGCGCTTGGCGCGTGGGGTCAGGGTCATGTCCTGGGACACCCTTGCCTCGCCGCGAGGCAGTTGCTTCTCTACCTCAGCCTTGACGCGGGCATGGGCGACGCCGAGCTTGTCCAGCGCTTGCCCGCCCGCGCTGTCTGCCTCACGGACCAAGCCAAGCAGCAGGTGTTCCGTCGAGACGTACCCCTCGCCGAACTTCTGTGCCTCCTCTTGGGCGTAAAAAACCACCTTCCGCGCCCGCTCAGTGAACCTCTGCCACATCTATTCCAGGCTCCTAATCTTTATCACTGCGTCCTTCTCGAAAGCAGAAGCTTCGACTCCGTGCCGGTCAAGCGCCAGCCTGAAACGGCCATCTGCATGTTCAACGCAGTACCACATGAAAATCGACCTAAATCGGAGAATATCGTTTCCGCGAGCCAACTTCAACATAGCCTTGATCTCACTCGATAGCCTTGGAGACTTGCTGATCTTGCGTCTTGGGTTTCGAAACCGGAGCCCAATCTCTCTGCCGGTCAAATCCCGATAGAGATCGCCCTTGTTGACACCTAATCGACGAAGAACCCTACCCGTCTTGCCATGGAAGTGAAGCAACGATGCGAAAGCGTGTTTCAACTCAACCTGAGGTTTATGGTCAGCGGCGGCCTCCAGCATCGCCATTTGCATCCACTTGAAGTAGGGCCAGAGGGCAAAGATCGCAAAGATGCTGAGAGCGTTGCGGTCTGCCTCAAACTCCGGAAGGCTTTCGTCAGCCACTTGCGTATGTATACGGCCGTTTCCCAAGCGAGGATGCGCTTGATAAAGCAGAGCGACCATATCGACTGGAATGCATTTTATGGGTGTTGCCAGGGTAATTGGCTCAGCACAAATGAAACTCAGGTGCCAAACGGACGATGCCCATGGTTTCTTGCATGATGTAGGCAAAGGTCGTCTCGTCTTTCGTCACCGCCATACCGCCGTGCTTCTCAATGAAGCTCGTCGCCGACATTCGGCCTTCCTCGGGCAGCGGGCAGTCGTAAAGTTCGCACAGACCGTCGACCAAGTCGCGCGGCTTTGTGGGCTTGCGGGCGTTCAGGAACGCAACCACGTGCTGGCTGCAGGTATCCGCCTTCCACTTGTCCTTGGACTCCTGATAGAAGGTGAACACCCCTGTGAACTGCCGACGGCGGAGCAGGTTGTTCGACGTGATCCACGCCTGCCCTTTCTCCCACCCAGCCACGCTCGGGCAATAGAGCAGCGTCATGCCCTGCTGGCCCATCCAATACAGGACGCCGAGGACGTTATCGAAGACCGGCTTAGGCACTGGCGCGTCGAACGCCATGCCTGGCGGAACCAACTTTTCCAGGGCAAGCTTGGAACCCATGGCCCGGACATAGCCGACGGTGAAATCCAACGGGCTCTTCACCTTGCGGCGCACCACTTCATCGGACCAAAACTCGGGGATCTTGGACATCTCCAACAACACGGCCTTTATGTCGCCCTTGGTCCTCGTGAAGACCTTGGACAGCTTGGCGACCGCCGACGGCGACTCCGTGTCGCTGCCGAAGAACTTCCACAGCTTCTCGCAAACAAACTCTGCAGTGCGAGGATGGGCGGCTAGGAGGTCCAGCACCTCTTCCCCACTGTCGACCTTCTTCCCTAGCACGGTCTTCGGTTTGGAGTCGTGCGCGTCGGGCACCCAAGCGAACAGGGTGTACGGCTGGTCGAACTGATGCATCTTGCGCAGCTTGTCGTCGTTCTTCCCTTGCGCCTCGTAGTAGGTGTTGAAGTACGTCCAACCGGTCAGCGCCCGGGAGACCTCTTTGATGTCGGTTTCGGAGTAATGACCAACGCCAAGGGTGTAGAGCTCCATCAACTCTCGCGCGAAGTTTTCGTTCGGCTCGCCCTTGCTCATCATGCGGACGTCCAACATCTTCATGAAGGCAGGCTCCTTGGCCATCGCCCCCAGAATGTCGCGGAACTTGCCGCCCGCCACGCGCCGGACAGTGACCATGTAATGCATCGTCGCCAGGCCGTCCTCGACCTTGTTGTCGTCGATGGCGAAATGGTCATGCCAAAAGACGGCGAGCTTCTCGCGCAGTGGCTTGTCGGTCGTCATCAGGTCGTAGACCCACTGGCCGACGAAGCGGTAGGCACCGGGCTCCGCTTCGGTCTTGTCATCTTTGAACGCCCACTGCAGCGGATGCAGCCGGCTGGGCTCGTCGGGCCCGAAGTCAAGGAGCTTCTCCATCGCCTTCTGGGGCCCCAGAGCGGCGTATTCGTCCAATTCGTGCGGCGAAGCCCCTAGCCCGAAGCGGCGCAGCAAGTGCGCGACTTTCCCCCTGTTGTCGAGCGGCGCGACCATGTCTGTATTTTATGACATGGCCGCGCCGGTCGGGGATTCAAAACTGCGACTTGTTCACGCTTTCTATTTAGTCAGCGGCCGCCGGATGTGGCAGGATTGCCGACCTGTCTTCTCGAAGTACTGCTGGTGGTAGTCCTCGGCGATCCAAAAGGTCGTCGCCGGTTCCAGTTTCGTCGCTATCGGACGCGAGAAGTACTGCTGCGCCCACTCCTTGCTCTTTTGCGCTTCGGCCAGCTGCTCCTCGTCGTGATAGAACACTGCCGAACGGTATTGCGAACCGTAGTCAGGCCCTTGCCGGTTGAGCTGGGTGGGGTCGTGGAGCTCCCAGAAGACGCGCAGCAAATCCTCGAAGCCAACTTGGGCAGGATCGTATGTCACCTCGACGACTTCAGCGTGGCCGGTCGTGTCGGTGCAGACGTCCTTGTAGGTCGGCCGCTCCAAATTACCGCCTTCGTACCCGACCGCGGTCGATACGACTCCCGGGATCGTGCGGAATATATGCTCGACGCCCCAGAAACATCCGGCGCCAAAGGTTGCTTTCTTCAGAGTGCTGTTTTCCATCTTCACATTGCATAAGCCGGCACGGGCTCCGATGTGTCCAAGCCGAGGATACACTAGGCCAATGGACGCACGTCTGGCCCTCCTCGCCGCCTTCGCCCTGTTGGCCGGCTGCCAGTCGCCCAGCCAAAGTGGAAGCGTCGTCGACGCGCGGAAAGACCAGGAGACAGCCAAGTCCGACTTCCTTGCCGCCGACCCGGCCAAACAAGACCAAGGCGTGAAGGGAATGAAGGGTTTCAACCGCGCGGAACCTCCCGCCAGCCTCAAGATGGCAGCCAAGCAAGACACGGAGCCTCTAGGTTTCCGCCCGGCCACCTACTTCGCCAAAAACTGCGCTGCCTGTCACGGCAAATTCGGTGCCAAATTCGATGAGAAAGCAAAGGAGAAAGTCGGCGAAAAGGAGTTCGCTTTGGTGGTCGCCGACATGGCCAAGTCTAAGGCTAAAGAGCCGGTCTTTGGCCGAGAGCTCGCTGCCCTGGTCGATTACACCAAGGCTGAAATGCTGGGCGTGCCGTATGTCGGTTGGGTGAAAGACTCCGTCTATGAGACGTCCTCTGGTTCACAGGTCGTGGTCAGGGGCCCAGGAGACAGCAGGAAGGTCAGTGAAACCGAAATCGCGGCCAAGGGACTCAAGAAAGGATCGGAACTGCTGGTGACAAGGGGAGGAAAGTCCGCCTCGTTGATGTTCCCTGCCGCCCAAAGTCACGGCGACTTTGCTGTGCGCTAGGGATATCCAGACCAGCCGAGCCCGAAAGCCCCGTGGGCCAAGAACCTCTCCGGTATGATCCGGCGCGACACCAGTGGACGCCTACCTCGTTCTGCATGACGGGGCCGTCTTTCCCGGGCGCCTAGTCGGCGCGCCAGGTGAGGCGGTCGGCGAGGTCGTTTTCAACACTGGCATGACCGGGTACCAGGAGATTCTCTCCGATCCCAGCTACGCGGGTCAGATCGTCAACTTCACCTACCCGATGATCGGGAACTACGGCGTCAACGACGACGACTTCGAGTCGGCCCGCCTGCAACCCGCAGCAGTCGTGGTTCGCGAAGCCTGCGACAGCCCCAGCAACTGGCGTTCGACCAAGACCATCGACCAATTGCTCAAAGAGCGCGGCATGGTCGGCGTCCAAGGCATCGACACACGGGCGGTCACCAAGCGCATCCGCAGCGGCGGCGCGGTGATGGGAATGGTCACCACCCAGCCCGAGCAGGCGCTCCAACGCCTCCGCGCCACCAAGGACTACGGCGAACACGACTTCGTCTACACCGTCTCGACCGACAAAGCCTACAGTT
Organism: Armatimonadota bacterium; assembly: GCA_018268335.1. GTDB lineage: Bacteria > Armatimonadota > Fimbriimonadia > Fimbriimonadales > Fimbriimonadaceae > JAHBTB01. Next base: position 7,908 of record JAFDWT010000087.1, read on the forward strand.
GGGGAATCGACGGCAAAGACGAGATGGGCGCGACCGACGTTGAATATGCGGCGACAATCGCCGTGTTGGACTGCGGCCTCAAGTACAACATCCTACGACGGTTCGCCGCCCTGCGAATCCGGTCGCTAGTCTTCCCCGCTGGCACTTCGGCTGAGGAGATCCTCTCCCACAACCCATCGGGAATCCTGCTCTCGCCAGGCCCGGGAGACCCAGCCCGGCTCGGGCCTGTGGTCGAAACAGTCAAAAGCCTTCTCGGCACCAGGCCGATGTTCGGCATCTGCCTAGGCAACCAACTCTTGTGCCAAGCCGTCGGCGGCAAAACCTTCAAACTCAAGTTCGGCCACCGTGGCTCGAACCACCCGGTCAAAGACTTGGAAGACGGCACCGTGACGATCACGAGCCAGAACCACGGCTACGCGGTAGATCCCGAATCGCTGACCGGCACCACCGCCCATGTGACCCAGCTGAACCTCAACGACGGCACCGTCGAAGGCATCGCCGTCACCGGCGCCGACGCCTCCAGCATCCAGTACCACCCCGAAGCGGCACCCGGGCCGTGGGACAGCCGAAAACACTTCGTCCGGTTTGTCGACAAGATCACCCAGGGCTAAGCCACCAGGTCTTTCAAAGCGTTGTGCCACAGCGCCGTCTGGATGCGGTCTGTGGCCATGATCTCGACTCCAAAGACCATGTACCCGGCTTCCACGCGCTCAAAGCAGAAATCGCCGGTGAGCATGTGGTTGCGCATCTGGCCCTGCAGGGCAAATTGGTTCTTGACGCGGGTCTCCACGAGATCCTCGGTTTCAAAAACAAACCCGCCGGCACCGACGCCAATGACTTTGATCCTGGCTTCCTCGCCCTCGGCGATGGCCGAAGCCAAAACGGGCTCCTTGGTTAACGCGTATTTGGCGGGCACAGGATAGAACTCGATCTCGGCCGGCATCGACAAGACCACGTTCACGTCGTCTTGGAACATCAGCTTGGTGTCCGTGCGCACTTGGTAGCCGGGCCCAAACGCATCAAAAACGACCGACCCCAAACCGAGCGCTGGGTGTTTGTGAGTGGTCTGGATCAGGATGCAACCACCGCCGATCCGTGCGACTTTGCCCAGGGCGGTGCAGCCGGATTTCAAACACCGGATCCGACCCGGAGCATCAAGCAACTTGCTCCGGCAGAGTTCTTCTGTCGAATCCATATTCCCCACCTCCCCTTCAAAATATAGGGTCACCGGACGACCAGGCCCACAGCGCAATTGCCAGGTATGTTGAGGCTATGTCGTTGTGGACGCCCGTTCTCGCTGTGGCCATGGTCGCCGCCTCAAGCCTTGCATTTGGCAGTGACTTCTGGTACGCGCGTCCAGCCGAGGGGTCGGACGCTTGGACCAAGGCGTTGCCTGTCGGCAACGGGCGTCTGGGCGCGATGGTCTTTGGCGGCGTCGTCTCGGAGCGGCTTCAGCTCAACGAGGACACCATTTGGGCGGGCCCGCCAGTCCCAGAGCAGCCAGTCGGATCGCTGGCCGCGGTGCAGAAAGCCCGCGAACTCATCTTTGCCGGCAAGCCGGCCGAAGCCGAGGCAGCGGTACGCGGGGCCATGGCCGAGCGCATCTCGCCGCGCAGCTACCAGACCGCCGGCGACCTGACCCTCTCCGTCGATGCCTGGGCGGCCATTGAGCCAACCAACTACCGACGCGAACTCGACCTCGACACCGGTCTCGCCACGACTTCGTTCACGGTCGGAAATAAGAAGGTCGTCCGGGAAGTCTTCGCCAGCCGTCCCGACCAGGTGCTGGTTTTCCGTCAAACCGGGGGAGCAGCCCCAGAGCTCACCTACACCCGCCTGGGGGTCAAGGCCGTCGAACGGGATGGCTACTTGGTCTTGGAGGGTCAAGCTGAGCATAAAGGCGAACACAAAGGAGTCAAGTTCGTGGTCGTCTGCTCTACTGTCAAGCGCGGAGAGGACACCACGGTCTTTGTCGCCATCGAGACGGACTACAACGCCGCCGAACCCTCCAGCCCGCTGGGCGACGACCTCTTCGCACGCGCCAAATCGCGGGTCGACAAAGCCAAACGACGAGGCTACAACGCGGTCAAGAAGGACGCCGTTGACGACCACGGCTCATTGATGGACCGGTGTTCGCTCAAGCTACAGACTCTCCCGACCAAGCCCATGCCGGTCGACCAACGGCTCCTAGCTGTCCGTGACGGCGGCCTTGACATCGGACTAGAAAACCTCCTGTTCGACTATGGCCGCTACCTGCTCGTCGCCAGTTCGCGCCCTGGCGGGCAGCCGGCCAACTTGCAGGGCCTCTGGAACGACCACGAGGAAGCCCCCTGGTTTGCCGACTACCACACCAACATCAACTTACAAATGAACTACTGGCCCGCTGAGGTAACGAACCTGAGCGAGTGTGCGAGCCCGTTCTTTTGGTACATCGACGCCGTACGGCAGCACTCGGGCCGGACGATGGCCCAACGGCTGGGGGGAAGGGGCTTTGCCATGTGCCATGAGGGTGATGTTTGGCTCTATGCCAGCACGAGCGGCGAGCCGGTCTGGGGGATGTGGGTCGTCGGCGGCGCCTGGTGCAGCGCCCACTTCATGGAGCACTACCGGTTCACCCAAGACAAGAAGTTCCTCCGCGACACGGCCTGGCCCGTCCTGCGCGACGCCTCACTCTTCTTGCTCGACTGGCTGGTCCCCGATCCCGTGAGCGGCAAGCTCGTCAGCGGGCCGACGACGTCGCCAGAGAACACCTACATCTTCAACGGCCAACGGGCCTCTGTCTCGATGGGCCCGGCCATGGACCAAGAGATCATTTGGGAGACGTTTGGCAACGCCCTGGAAGCAGCCCGAGAGCTCGGCCTGACCGACCCCGTGGTCGATGCCGTCCGGAAGGCCCGGGAAAACCTCGCCCTCCCGAAAGTGGGCACCGACGGCAGGATCATGGAATGGGCACAGCCGTATGAAGAAGCCGAGCCAGGTCACCGGCACATGAGCCACCTCTACGGCCTGCACCCCGGCGCCCAGTTCACCTGGCGGAAGACTCCCGAAATGGTCGCCGCCGCTCGTAAGTCGATCGAAGCCAGGTTGGCAAAAGGCGGCGGGCACACGGGCTGGTCCCGCGCCTGGATCATCAACATGTTCGCCCGTCTCCACGACGGCCAGGCCGCCCACGAAAACGTCCGGCTCCTGCTGGCTAAATCGACGTTGCCGAACCTCTTTGACAACCACCCGCCGTTCCAGATCGACGGCAACTTCGGCTACACCGCCGGTGTCGCCGAGATGCTGGTCCAAAGCCACGACGACGCCATTGACCTCCTGCCCGCCCTGCCCAAGGAATGGCCGACCGGCAGCGTCTCGGGCCTCTGCGCCCGCGGCGGATTCGTCGTGGACATCCAGTGGAAGAACGGCAAGCTAGTCGAAGCGAAAATCAAGAGCCTGGCCGGCCTCCCGCTGCGCGTCCATGGGCCCGGCAAGATCAAGGCCTCCGCCAGGTTCCTGACAGATGCCGACGGCACCGTCGGGCTAGAGACCAAGAAAGGTTCGACCTACACATTCAAACCGCTCTGACCTGCTCGGACGCGTTGGCTGTAAACTCAGCCCATGCCTTGGCCAGTCACGATCTTCGCGGACGAGTGTTCGCCAGTCTATGCGGAACAAGCGGCGTTTGTACGGGAAACAGGACTCGACGGGCTTGACCTACGCAACGCGAACGGCCGGAACGTCGTCGACCTGACCGGCGACGACATCCAAGAGATCTTGGCCGCAGGCGTTGCCGTCCGGGCGATCGGCAGTCCGGTCAACAAAGTCGCCCTCGACCCGGCGTTGCACGAAGGCGAGATGGACAAGCTCGAACGCTCGGTCGCCGTAGCCCGAAAGGTCGGGGCGAAATACGTCCGTGTCTTCTCGCCCGAACCCGCCAAAGACACCGACAATGACACCACCTGGGAGCAAATCCGCACTTGGCTCAGGCCCATGGTCGACCACGCCGAAGCAGCTGGCGTCACGCTCCTCCATGAAAACGACGCCCACTTCTACGGCTGCCACCCCGACCAGAGCCAGCGGCTCATGGAGGAGTTCCACAGCCGCAGCTTCAAGATGGCCTTCGACTTCGCCAACACCGTCCTCATCGGCCACCGCCCGTGGGACGACTGGTTCCCCTGGTGCCTGCCTTATCTCGACACCCTCCACATCAAGGACGCCATTGAGACCGAACACAGCATCGTCCCCGCCGGCCATGGCGACGGTCAACTGGAGCAGACCCTGGTCTGGCTGAAGAGTGAAGGCTGGCAAGGGACACTCACCCTAGAGCCGCACCTGAAGAGCGCGGGCAAAATGAGCGGGTTCAGCGGCCCTCAGCTTTGCAGTGTCGCCGTGGACGCCCTACGTGCCATCCTAGAACGAATCTAATGGCCAACGAACTGCGAATCGGTGTGATCGGCTGCGGCGCCATCCACGGCAACCACTGTGACTCCCTGCAACGGACAAAGGGAGGCAAGCTCGCCGCAGTTTGCGATGTCCTCTCCGAGAAGGCCCAGGCGGCAGGAGCCAAGTTCGGCGTCACCGCAGTCTCGTCTCTCGACGAGCTTTGGCCCCTCGTGGACGCCGTCACCGTGTGCGTCCCCAGCGGCGACCACGCCAAGATCGGGGTCGAGGCTGCCAAACGTGGCAAGCACGTGCTGACCGAAAAGCCGGTGGACATCAAGCTCGGCCCGGCCACCGCCCTGGCCGACGCCTGCGACCAAGCAGGAGTGGTCGGAGCGTGCGTCAGCCAGCACCGCTTCGCCCACGACATCCAGCAGTTGCGAGATGCTGCCCAGGGCGGCGGCCTTGGTCGGCTGATCCAGGGCGACGCCTACATCAAGTGGTATCGCACGCAGGCCTATTACGACTCCGGCGACTGGCGCGGCACCTGGGCGCTCGACGGGGGCGGGTGCCTGATGAACCAGGGCGTCCACTACGTGGACATGCTGCAGTGGGTGATGGGCGGTGTCAAATCGGTCCAAGCCCAGGTGCGGACAGCCGCGCACGATATCGAAGTCGAAGACATCGCCACCGCTTTGCTGGAGTTCGACAACGGCGCTATCGGTGTGCTGGTCGGCTCCACTTCTGCCTACCCCGGCATCTCTGAGCGCCTGGAAGTTCACGGCACCGGCGGTAGCGTCTTTGTCGAGGCCGACAAGATCAAGACATGGGAGACGATCGACGTTGGCGGCGAGACCGGCCCCTACGGTCGAGGGATCACCAAGCAACCCGTTCCAAACCTGGAACTGATGGGCGAGGAAGAAGCCGCCTCCGGTGCCAGCGATCCCAGCGCCATCTGGGGCGAGCAGCACTTCTTGCAGATCCAAGACTTCATCGACGCCGTCCACGAGGGCCGCAAGCCGATGCTCTCGTGCCGCGAGGCGTTGGAACCGCTCAAGGTCATCCTGGCCGTCTACGAGAGCGCTCGGATGGACGGCGCACGGGTCAAGACCGCAGACGTCTCATGAAGATCGGCGCCCAGCTGTATACAGTTCGCGAATTCACTAAGACTCGCGAGGATTTCCTTCGCACTTTGGACCGCGTCGCGGCCATGGGTTTTGCTGGAGTGCAGTGCTCAGCTGTCGGAGCATTTGACGCCGATCTGACGGCTGAAGATGCAGGGCGGGCAATGGCAGAACGCGGGCTGGCCTGTGCCGCCACCCATCGGCCTTGGGAGAAGCTGCGAAACGAGACCCAAGCCGAGATTGAGTTTCACCAAGCTCTAGGATGCACCTACACCGCCATCGGCTCGCCGCCAGAGTCTGCCCGGACGGTCGGCCCCACAGGTTACGCCGCTTTCTTGGACGACTACCGTCAAGTGCACGACAAATTAGCGACCGCAGGTATCAACCTGGGCTACCACAACCATGCGCTGGAGTTCGAGCGATTTGCCGACGGCCGACCTTGGGACACCCTGGTCGCCGCCTCCTGGCTGCCCATGGAACTCGACACCTATTGGGTGCACGCCGCTGGCGCGACGGTTGTCACCGAGATCGACAGGCTGCACGGTCGCTTACCGGTGGTCCATGTCAAGGACATGGCCGCGTTTGGGTGGAAAGTCAGCTACGCCCCCGTCGGCGAAGGCAATCTGGATTGGGCCTCGATCTTGCCTGCCTTTCAAGCGGCGGGGACAGAGTGGTTGCTGGTGGAATTGGACGAATGCCCCCGCGTCCCGTTCGACTGCTTGTGGTCAAGCTTCAAATTCTTATCAACAGCCATTAGCTAGAACCTTGGACTATTGACTAAGTTTGTTCCGCCAACACAACCATTTTGGCAAGACTTGCCTTCCATTCATTCGTTCTGTTAACCATTCCTTGACAATTGGCGACGGTCCGTCAATAATGACGCATCCGCGCTGTGGCGGTTGGTCCAACGACGTGACCTGTTCGGAACTCGTGTCCGAAGCCGCCTGCAGTGCCGGCCTCCAGCCGTTACGGCAGACGCTTCCCCGACACGCTTGACGACAGGCGCGGCGACGGGTCTGAAGAGTCCATCGAAGCACTCGGAAATTCTCTTGACGGAGATTCTGCATGCTTCAAGCCCATAGTCAATCCTGCCCAAAACTCGCTCTAGGCGGACTCCCAGGAGGCCCGTGTCGATGAGCGTTTTGTCACTCGCACGTACCCTAGTCGATTTCAAGAGGATCGGCCACAGCAACACGCCTCGCGCCAAAAGTCCGCTCACCAAAAAGCAAAAGGTGACCCTCTTTGCCGCTGTGTTCGGCGGCAAGATGATCGGTCTAGCCCTTGTAGTTGCCGCCATGGTCGCATTCGGCGTCATCAAGGGCACTCCTGCCAGGGCCGAGTTCACCGCCAACGAGACCGCGATGATCAACGCGATGAATTCGCTGTGGACCATCGTTGCTGCCGCCCTGGTCTTCGGTATGCAGGCCGGGTTTGTCATGTTGGAAGCCGGTTTCGCCCGCACACGCGAGACTGTCAACGTCTTGATGGAGTGCATCTTCGACACGTGTCTGTGCGGCGTGCTGTTCTGGGCCATCGGCTATGGCTTCATGTTCAGCCACGGTAACGGCTTCATCGGCCAGCACTGGTTCTTCTTGCAAGGCGCGCCTGACACCTACGAGGCAACAGGTGTGGCGCTTCTCGCCCACTGGATCTT
>JAFDWT010000087.1:15168-34356 GCA_018268335.1 Armatimonadota bacterium
ATCATTGGCCACTGGGCCTGGGGGCCGGACGGCTTCCTGGTCACGATGGGCGCCAAGGACGGCTTCCTGCCGTTTGTCGGAACTGGGTTCCGCGACTTTGCCGGTTCGACCGTCGTCCATACGCTGGGCGGCATGGTCTCGCTGGCCGGTGCGATGGTACTTGGGCCCCGACTGGGCCGCGTGTTCGCTCGCGACGACAAGGTCCACGGCGGTATGCCTGCCCCGCACAACTTGACAGTTGCCGCCGTCGGTGGCTTCCTCCTCTGGTTCGGCTGGTTTGGCTTCAACCCGGGCAGCACGCTTTCGGCCATGGACGCCGTCGGAGTCGGGCGGGTCGCGGCCAACACGACGCTGGCTGCTTGCACTGGAGGCTTTGGCGCCATGCTCATGGCACTCTTCATTGGCCCCACCAAAGGCAAGTTCGACATCGGCTATACGATCAACGGCTTCTTGGCCGGCCTTGTCGCCATCACCTGTCCCTGCTATTGGGTCAGCCCAGGTGGCTCGCTGATCATCGGCTTTGTCGCGGGCATCGTCTGCTTCGGCGCCGTCAACCTCTTGGAGTGGTGGCGGATCGACGACCCGATCGGTGCTGTGCCCGTCCACGGGTTCGCCGGCATCTGGGGAACCTTAGCGCTCGGTCTCTTCGCACGAGGTCGCTTTGGCGCCACCGGCCCGACCGGGCCTGACAACAGCTCTCCGGTGGCCGGTCTCTTCTACGGCGGGGGCCCATCTGTGCTTTTGGCCCAGACCATTGGCGTCCTGATCTGCGGCGGCGCTTGCTTCGTCGTGGCGCTCGTCATGATGTGGCTGATCAAGAAGCTGCCGCACCCCTGGTGCTTGCGCGTCGAGCCGATCGGCGAGACCGGCGAGGGTGGCCTTGACGTCTTCGAGCACGGCGTCGAAGCCTATCCACCGCAGCACTGACCTCCTTGCGTCTCTCCCTGGTCGGATTTTTGTCCAGGGGGAGAGACGACCCCTTGACTCGGCCCGTCCTCTGTTTAGCGGTGGCCAGAGTCCCGAAGACAGATTGATACAACCATGAGCATCTATAAAATCGAAGCAAACATCCGCCCGGACAAGGCGGTGGCCGTCCGCGAGGCGTTGCACGCCGTCGATGTGACGATGGTGACCGTGATCGAGTGCCGCGGTTCCGGCCGCGTGCCCATTCCCGGCCACTCCTTCCGCGCCGGCAGCCACAACGACGGCCTTGTCCACCGGCTCCGGCTGGACATCATCGTATCGGAACCATTCTTGGAAAAGACGGTGGAAGCCATTCGCACCGCTGCCTGCACCGGCGAGGTGGGTGACGGCAAGATCTTCATCATCCCCGTCCAAGAGGTCGTGCGCATCCGCAACAACGACCGCGGCGTGCCGGCACTTCAATAGGGGCTGGAGGCTAGAGGCTAGTGATTCTGAAACCTAGCCTCTAGCCTCCAGCCCCTACCTTTAGACAGTTTTGATTTCGATATCGACGCCGCTCGGCAGGTCGAGGCGCATCAGGGAGTCGATCGTCTTGTTGGTCGGCTCGTGGATGTCGAGCAGGCGGTTGTGCGTGCGCAACTCGAAGTGCTCCATCGACTCCTTGTCAATGTGCGGGCCACGAATGACGCAGAACTTGCGGATGCGAGTGGGAAGGGGCACGGGGCCGGAGACGCGGGCACCGGTCCTCTTAGCGGTCTCGACGATCTTTTCTGCCGAGGTGTCGAGGATGCGATGGTCGTAGGCGCGAAGGCGGATGCGGACGGTAGGTACTGCTGACATGGTTCTTAGACCTCGCCCCGACCAGCGGAGCGGCCACAAATAACAACCGTGGTGTCATCCACGGCCCAACCTTGCGGCAACGGAAATTATGGCACGGTGAGCACCGACACTGTAGAATCGGCCTATGCAGAGCGCCGCCACGACCGTCGACGACTACATTAGCGAATCTCCCGCCGACCGCCATGAGGCGCTCAACAAGCTCCGCAAGCTCTGCGTCGAGTACTTTCCCGATTATCAAGAAGGCATGAATTGGGGCATGGCGGTGTACACAAAAGGCGACCGGCACGTCGCTTTTGCCAGCCAAAAAAACTTCATTGCGCTCTACGGAGTCTCCTCGACCGTACAGGAGAGCGACCCTGAACTTCTCATTGGCCTGAATTGCGGCAAGGGATGCATACGCTTTGCAAACGTCAAGAAAATGGACTTCGCCCTGATCGAGAAGCTGATCAAGATCAGAGCGAAGTCACAAGGCAAAGAGTGCTGACTAGTGGGCCGCCAGCAAGTGGCCTTCCGTTTCGTCCCTGTGCTTCTTCAGGTATGGCATAAACGGCGTTCCACCCGTGCCCACAGCGTGGGGGTTCTTCGAGTCAGTCTGGGCTTGCTTAAAGATGTACGTCGCTGCATATTCCAGATGCTTGGCCCGGAACCGGTGGACGCCGGCGACGCAATGGTCATAAGCCTCACGCAACTCGGGGCGGCCTTCCACAAACTCCCGGACCGAAGCGCCGGCCTCGATAGTCTCAACGAAGCGACGATGCCCCGGCGGCATGTACCGGCGCATCTCCATCAGATAGTCCCGCAGCACGTCCTGAGCGTGCTCAACGCCCAAGAAGGCGTCCAGGGCTGGCACGATGCCGCTCTGGGCCCCCGTCTCGCCCCTGAACCGCTGCGGCTTCCCGCCATACGCCTCGACCCCCTCGTAGACAACTCCTTCAGGCAAGTCTGGATGGCTGTTCCAACCGTGGATGTATGGCCGGACGCGGTGGTAATAGATGTACGGATCGCACCATTCGGGCATCCGTTCCATGGTCGTGTTCATAGCGTCTAGGCTGGCGGCGATGGCCTCTAAGGACTGCCGGAGGCGTCGGATGTCGCCAGTACCGGCGGCCTCCTGTGCTGGCAGAAGCTCGCGCAGGGCGGCAGCGGCCTTCATCTCAATGTCCACATGGATGACGACGAACCACTCTTCGTCGACACCACCCAGAAAGCTCTGGACAAGCGCGACATTGCCGGCCTCCAAGTCCCGGCTCGATACCAACCGGCTGTAGTTGTGCAGGCAGTAACTGGCATAGCTCAGCATGGGAGGCCGCCCAAGCTGCGTCGCTACTGCGTGCCATGGGACAGCTAGCACAGCGGGAATCCGGTCAGCGGCCTTGGGTCCGCACCAGACGTAGGCGTGGCCCAGATAGCTGAGCAAGACCATTGCACGCTCGTGCTCTGCTTCCGACCGCAATTCGCCAATCGGAAAGGCCGGAAGATCCTCGACAAGGCGTCGAAATTCGTCCGACAGCAGGTACTTAGGGAGCCTCTGGGCGACTTCTTCCCAGGCCGCAAAGGCGGCTGGAAGTGAGTGTAGTGGGGGTGTTTCGGGAAGGAACCCGGTCTGTGGGCTAATGCCGAATGCGGCAAGCTGCTGGTTCAAGTTCACTGGAACATGGTTTTCTCGACCCGCTTGGTGGCCGCCGAGGCGGCGTCTTGGGTAGCTCTATTGTACTAAAAGTGATCAGACGCCGCGCACGTATTCGGTAATCGACAGGCAGAGTGCCTTGGTCGGATCTTCAAAGACCGGCAGTGCCCGAGCTAGGGCAACGGCAGTGTCGATACTCGTGACACAAGTGACGCCCGTCTCGATGCACGCGCGCCGGATGCGGGCGGCGTCGGAGCCGGCTTTCTGGCCGGGCCCAGGGGTGTTGATCATCAGGCTGACCTGCCCTTCAAAGAGCCGTTCGAGCAGCGTGGGCGAGCCGTCCTGGATCTTGTTGAGCTTTTCGACCGGAACACCGGCCTCGGCAATCAGCCGCGCGGTACCCGGTGTCGCGGCGATTTGGTAGCCGCGGCAGTGGAGTTCCTTGGCGATCTCGACGGCGGCGACCTTGTCGGGGTCGTCGACGGTGATGATGACCTGGCCCTTGGGCTTGAAGACGATGCCGCTGGCGATGAGGGCTTTGTAGAGCGCCGCCTCGTAGGTGCGGTCGACGCCAAGCACCTCGCCGGTCGACTTCATCTCCGGGCCCAGGCTGGGCTCGACACGAGCGAGCTTTTGAAAACTGAAGACCGGGGCCTTGACCGCATAGAGCGGTGGTTCGGGGGTCTCGACGCCCTTCTCGCCGACGGCGGTTTCGGTCTGTATTACTCCGTTGGCGGTGCATCCCAGGCGGGTGCCGTCGCCAGGGCCGGGGAGTCGCGTCCAGAGGCCGCTCTCGTAGCCTATCGAGCGCAATGTCTCGCCCATCATGCAGCGCGTAGCGAGCTTGACGAGCGGCACGCCGGTGACCTTGCTCAGGTATGGCACGGTGCGGCTGGCGCGGGGGTTGACCTCCAGGACATAGGCGACGCCGTCGACGACCACGAACTGGATGTTCATGATCCCCTTGATTCCGAGCTCGCGGGCGATCTGGCAGGCGCTGACGACGATCTGCTTCTGGACATCACCGCTCAGGCTCACGGGCGGATACACCGCCATTGAATCGCCGCTGTGGACGCCGGCGCGCTCGACGTGCTCCATGATGCCGGGGAGGAAGGTCTCTTCCCCGTCGCTGATGACGTCGACCTCGGCTTCGGTGCCCGTGAAGTACTTGTCCACGAGGACGGGCTGGCCCGGGTTGGCGTCCTCGGCTTCCTGATAGAAGCCTTCAAGGTGCTCCTCGCTGTGGACGATCTCCATGGCCCGGCCGCCCAGGACGAAGCTGGGGCGGACGAGAACTGGATAGCCGACTTCCTCGGCGACCTTGCGGGCCTCCGCCAGGCTCCTCACGGCACGGCCGGGGGGCTTGGGGATCTTCAGCCGCGTCAGGAGCGACTCGAACTGGTCGCGGTCTTCGGCCGCAGCAATGGCCTCGGGGCTGGTGCCGAGCACCTTGACTCCGGCTCCCTGCAGCTTGTCGGCGAGGTTGATGGCGGTCTGTCCGCCGAACTGGACGACGACGCCGACCGGGTTTTCGTGGGCGACGATGCGCAGGACGTCGTCGAGGGTCACCGGCTCGAAGTAGAGGCCGTCGCCGGTGTCGAAGTCGGTGCTGACCGTCTCGGGGTTGTTGTTAAGAATGACGGCGCGGTAGCCGGTCTCGCGCAGAGCCCAGACGCAGTGGACACAGGAGTAATCAAACTCGATGCCCTGGCCGATGCGTATCGGCCCCGATCCGAGCACGAGGACGGTGGGCTTCATTGGGGTCGGAGAGGTTATACCGCCTGTGCCGATAGGGGTCCCGTGGCCTGTGATAAATTGTTCAGGTCGTGATCATTAGGTCGACATTCGAGGACTACTACGACGGTCAACAGGCTTACGGCATCGACGACCAGGTGGTATACGAGCGCACCCTACGGCAACATGTGATCGATCCGAAATTGATTCAACATGAGGAACTAGTCGCCTTCCTTCGACGAGAGGAAGACGACTATCCCGGCATCGGCCTTATCGGAGTCTGTGGACTCGGTTTTCCAGTCAGTACCAGTATCAACGCGTACAGGCCGGATGAGCAGCGCAGCCCCGGCTGGCTTCCTAGCGGTTCACTCTTTTCGGCCGAATACTCATACCTTTGGCATTCTGCTCAAGACATTTCCAACGGCTTCCCAATCGGAAACACCATCTTTGAACATCTGAATAGCCCAACTTTTCTGACGCTCGCCAAAATTTATCAGGATGACTGGATCACGTTCAGTGGTATTCAGCTCAAGGCGTTTGGAATTCAGAAGGTTGTCACGGCATTCGACGCCTTCGTCGCGATCCGCAACTACTTGGTTAACTTCTTGTCTCCAAGTGGCAACTCCCCGACAACGGTTGGAGACGACAAAACAATTGCACGACAAAAGGGCTTTGACGACCAGAGCTTCCGCCAAGCGGCGCCGGGTAACAAGAAAGTCAATCGGGCTGCCAACCGGCTGAAAAAGAAAGGCGGCCGGTGACTGGGTCACCGGCCGCCACTGTAGTTGGATGATCTCGGCTTACTTGCTGCGGCGCTTGGCCAAGAACCCGACCGCGGCCAAGCCGAGCAGGCTTGCCGGCTCGGGGACAGACTGCGTGTGGATCACGGCGGTGTAATAGCCTGTGTCACCACCGGGTTGTTGTCCAAGCGGCTTGGTCCAGATGAGACGTGCGGCCGGATCAATGCCGGCACTGCCAGTGCCGCCCCACGCTCCAGTCCCAGCGGCGCCCAGGTCGGCAGGAGTCAGGTCGTTGACGCCAAATCCAGTCAAGCTGGCCGTCCAGTCGGTCGTGTTGGTCACGATGTGCTGAGTCAGGTTGCCAAACCAAAAATCTGTATTGTCGATGTCTGCCTGACCGACAAGCATCGATGGGGCGCCGAACGCGTCGCGAGCCCTAATATGCAAGTAGTTGGTGACACCATCGACGAGCGCAATCGAACCGGAGACGGGCCCTGTCTGCCAGGTGCTGTCCTCCTTCACGAGGAAAGCGGTACCAGCGACTGAATCATCGGTCGACAAGTACGCCGTCAAAAAGTCGTCGGCGTTAGCCTTCAGGGTCAGCGTGGTAGCTGGGGAAACAGCCGCGACACCGAGCGCGGCGAGCAAAGCATATCGTTTCATATCGTCCTCTTCGGAACACAAAGCCACGGCCGGAGCCGCGCTCTCCTCTTGATACTGAGTTTACTCGTGCGGAGACAGGTCGAATCACCAGGCGCGTGACTCCTGACCCGCAAAAATGGCATGTCCAGCAAAAATGCTGGACATGCCTGCGGCCGCGCCGGCAGCGAGCTTACTTCTCTTCTTTGAACTCGGCGTCGATCACGTCTTCGCCCTTGGCGCCAGCGCCGACCCCAGCCTCCACCTTCTCCTCTTCCTGAGGCGCAGAAGCCTCGTAGAGCTTCTTCGAGATCTCGTGGAATTCGGTCTCCAGGGCGTCCTTGGCGGTCTTCATGCCGTCGGCGTCCTGTCGTTCGACGGCCTGCTTCAGTTCCTGCACCTTCTCATCGATGCGGGCCCGGTCACTCTCGCTGACCTTGTCACCCAATGACTTGAGAGTCCGCTCAGTCTCGCTGACCAGCTTGTCGCACTCGTTCTTCAGCTCGGCGGCCTCGCGGGCCTTATTGTCGATGTCCTGGTTGCGCTCGGCTTCGGTCACCATGCGGTCGATCTCGTCCTTGCCCAGGTTGCCCGAGCCGGTGATCGTGATCTTCTGCGTGACGTTGGTCGCCTTGTCCTGCGCCGTCACGTTGAGGATGCCGTTGGCGTCAATGTCCAGCGTGACCTCCACCTGCGGGACGCGCGCCGGGGCAGGCGGGATGCCGCTCAGATTGAACTGGCCTAGCGACTTGTTGTCCTTTGAGAGCGGCCGCTCGCCCTGCAAGATGTGGATCGTCACCTCGGTCTGGTTGTCGGCCGCGGTGGTGTAGATCCGGCTCTTCTTGGTCGGAATCGTCGTGTTGCGCTCGATCAACTTGTCAAAGATGCCGCCCTGAGTTTCGACGCCCAGGCTGAGCGGAGTGACGTCCAGCAACAAGATGTCGCGCACGTCGCCACCGAGGACGCCCGCCTGGATGGCTGCGCCGACGGCGACCACTTCGTCCGGATTGACGCTGCGGTTGGGCTCCTTACCCGTCATCTTCTGCACCAGGTCTTGGACCATCGGCATGCGGGTCGAGCCGCCGACGAGGATGACCTCGTTGACCGCACTCCACTGGATCTTCGCGTCCTCCAGTGCCCGGTTGACCGGCCCTTTGATCCGTTCCACCAGGTCGCGGCACAGGTCCTCGAACTTGGCTCGGGTGAGGTTCATCTCCAGGTGGACCGGCTCGTTGTCGATCGCGGTGATGAACGGCAGGTTGATGTCGGTGCTGACCGCGCTGCTGAGCTCGATCTTCGCCTTCTCGGCCGCTTCGCGCAGACGCTGCAGGGCTTTGCTGTCCTTGCGCAGGTCGCTGCCGTGCTGCTTCATGAACTCGTTGGCCAGCCAGTCGACGATCTTCTGGTCGAAGTCGTCACCGCCCAGGTGGCTGTCACCGGCCGTGGACTTGACTTCAAAAACGCCGTCACCGACGTCGAGGATCGAAACGTCGAACGTGCCGCCGCCGAGGTCGAAGACGAGGATCGTTTCATTGGCCTTCTTGTCCAGGCCATAGGCGAGCGACGCGGCGGTCGGCTCGTTGATGATGCGCAGAACCTTGAGGCCGGCGATCTCGCCCGCGTTCTTGGTGGCAGTGCGCTGGCTGTCATTGAAGTAAGCCGGGACGGTGATGACCGCCTGGTCGACCGTGTCTCCCAGGTAGGCCTCAGCGTCGGCCTTCAGCTTCTGCAAGATCATCGCCGAGATCTCTTCGGGCGTGAATTCCTTCTCCACTGCCGGGATGTAGACAGCGGCGTTGCCACGCTTGTCCTTCTGGACTTTGTAGCTGACCTTCTTGGCCTCGTCCTGAACCTCGTCCAGCTTGTGGCCCATGAAGCGCTTGATGCTGGCGACAGTGTTGCCCGGGTTGGTCACGGCCTGGCGCTTGGCGGTGACGCCGACCAGGCGCTCGCCGTTGGCCTTGAAGCCGACTACGCTCGGCAGCGTCCGAGTGCCCTCGGCGGTTGAGATGACGGTCGGCTCACCGCCTTCCATCACGGCGACCACGCTGTTGGTGGTGCCCAAATCGATTCCTACGACGCGTCCCATAGTGTCTTGTTCGGCTCCTTTTCGTACTTTGTCAACCCAGGCTAGCAAATGGCTTGAGTCTTATAGACTAAGGTAACGCCAATTTTACCCAGTTGGTTGCATGTGGTGGGACGTTTTTAGGGAGGAGCCTGGCCGATCGGGGCGCCGGTGAGGTTCGAAAGCAGATCGACGAACCGAAAAGACGACCCTTCTTGGTCACCCTTGACGACATGAGTCATCAAATGGTCCTCCCAGTACCACCAGTCCGGCAACGGCCCGTCGTTCTGGAAGTCGCCTTCGCCGTAAAACTTGAAAAGCTCGACCCATTCGCCGGATTGGAGGGTCAACCCGGTCGTGTACAGATCCTCGCTCCGCCTCGCCCAGCCACCAAATCCCAGGTCGTTGTAGTCGAAGGTGACTTCACGGATCCAATCGAATTCCACATGCTTAGTCCGTCGGTAGAGCCAAAACGACCGGTAAGTCACCGCCAGCCGCCGCCGCGCCGGCTCGACGACCAGCGTCTTGGCGGCGGCACCAAGGCAGAAGAACTGCGAATTGATGCTGGACCGGACGATCAAGCAGTCGTTGTCTCGCCTGACCCGAGGTGAGGCGCTGACCAACCGGCCGACGATGAAAGACAAGACGATATCGACGATGTCCAATCTCGGGCCCCCTGCCAAGAACCCGGTCAGACTACATCATTCACCGTCACCCGATGTGTCGTCGTCGCAGCCACCAGACTCCGCCCAGCGAGGCCATAGCCCAGAGCTGCGGCTCAGGAACCGGATTCGGCCGGACATCGACGCTTGAGATCGCCAAGTCACCGCCACCGACGATGGAGAGCCGAATGCTCTGGATGTTGCGGCTGTCGCTGACAACGCCAAGATACGGCGCGTCGCCGTCGCCCATCATGTCGTTGAAGCCGTCGCGAGTGAAGGCGGCCAGGACGTGGTCGTCCCTGTCCATGGCTTCGATCATCGCCGTGTAGGCCCCACGCGCGGCCGCGCTCACATAAGTCCCCATCCCGGCCATTGGCTTGTCTGTCCGAAAAGTAAAAGAGTTGGAGTGGCCGGCCGTCCACACGATGGGTTCGCCGCTGGCAAAGTCGCCCTGCCAGGTGTTGCCCTGGTCTTGCCGCTGGAAAGGCCCAGGTGCCGTGAGCGTCCCCGACAAAGCCGCTGGGCCAGCGTCGCCGTGCAAAACCATCCATAGGCTGCCTGCATAGGTGGTTCCTGGTCGACCGGAATAGGCCAGGTCGAATTTGGCGTGCGGGTCGAGTTCGGCCTTCGACCCGACGAACGAGACCGCCGCCTGGCCGACGGCCATGACGGACAAGGCGAGGACAGACGCGAAGAATCGGCTCATGGGCTTCCCTGCTCTGCCGCTACTTTTGGGCGGCTACCAGCAGGATTGTCGGCCCGCATCTCTACTGTTCCTCGCTGTCAAACATACTGGCACCCTGCCCCGCCGAAGCGAAGACAGGGTGCAGTTGTTTCTTGTCTAGAGATGTCCTTACTTGCTTTTCTTGCGGCGCAGCAGGGCGAGGGCACCCATGCCGATGACCGACATGGAAGCAGGCTCGGGCACCGGGGCGCAGCAGGAGAAGCTGACTCGGTCGATCGCGAGGCTCGTCGGGGCACCGTCGGTCCTGACGATGTACAGCTTGACCATGTGGATGTCGCCAGCGTCGCTGCGGACACCGATGAACGGAGCCGTCCCATCTGCATTGGCAGTGGAAACACCTTTGACGCTGACAGAACCAAGGAACGTGTCAAGTCCGTCATAGGCCTCCATGACCGCCGTATAGGCACCATAGAAGTCGGCCTGGATGTTCATTCCGACATCGTTGCAAGTCTTAGCACCTGTCAGGGTGAGCGGACCGCTGCCTTTGCTGTACAGCACGTACTCGCCAGGGTTGAAGTCGCCCGCCCAGCCGCCGAAGCTCTGCTGCCGAACTTCTAGGCCCGCCGGGCCCTTGACCGCGACATCAAACGGAGTGCCATGGGTCGAAATCACGAACGGGTTCGAGAGGGCGGTGAAAGCAGGGCCTTTGTCCGACCACTCGATGTAGTCCGTCTCAGTGATCTGGGCTCGACTTGTCAGCTGCGTCAGCGCGCCAAAAGACTGGCTGGCCAAAATGGCCAAGCCAGCGATAGTCAATATCTTTTTCATTAAGATTCTCTCCAAAATAGTCACAACCAGTGCTGCGACGCGGAAAATAATACATGTAAACAGGAAAGTAGCGGTTCACTTGCTTGCGCAAACAATTGCTAGTTCTCTTCTTTAACCAGCATAATTGCACCAGCACACTTACGAGATACGCTTACAGAATATCGCCGCTAGGAATTCTCCTAGCGGCGATTAACAATCTAGCAGATTGTTTCTTGGCTTAGGCTTTCTTGGACTTCTTGCGCAGAAGTGCCAAAGCGCCGAGCCCGAGAGCGGTCATCGAAGCGGGCTCGGGCACTGGCAAGCAGCACTCGTAGCTGACGCGGTCGATGGCGAAGTCGCTGCCACCGCTGGCACCGACGACCGAGATCTTCACCCGGTGGATCGCGCCTTCAGTGTCTCGGATGCCCAAGAACGTGGCAGTGCCGCTGAGGAACTCGCTGTCTCCCCAGACGTCGAAGCTGCCCATCGAATCGCCGAGGCCGTCGAAAGCTTCGATGGTGGCCTTGAACTCGCCGATGTTGTTGGCTTGGATGTCGACGCCGAAGGCGTTGCAGGTCTTGGCGCCGGTCAGGGACAGGGCGTCACCGCTGTACAAGAGATTGGATCCGCTCGGCATGTTGCCGGGCCAGAAACTGCCTTGGTCGACGCGCCAAAAGAGACCCGATCCATTCTGACCCTTGACCATGAACGGCGTGCCGTGGGTCGAGACCAAGAACGGGTTGGTCGGAAAGACCCCTTCGGCACCCAGGTCGCCCCATTCAACGTAGTCGGTCTCAGTGATCTGAGCGCGGCTGGTCAACAGACTAAGAGCGCCAAAAGATTGGCTGGCGACGAGAGCTAGACAGGCTAGCGAGATTAACTTCTTCATTCTTCTCTCCAATGCTGCACAGGACATTTCCTAGTGCAAGCAAATCATACATTGGCAATAGACTTGGCTTGTACCGTTATCAGGATCACTCTGGTAACAATATCACCAATACTAGTAGTTTCAACGCCAGTGATTGTTCGTGACACCACAAAGAATTAACAGGTCGCTTGGCAACTTGCCAAGCGACCTGCTGGTCAAAAGCAGTGTCAAGATTGCGTCAGGCTTTCTTGGACTTCTTGCGGAGAAGAGCCAGGGCACCGAGGCCGAGGGCGCTCATCGAAGCAGGCTCCGGAACCGGCGAGCAGCAGTTGTAGCTCACGTGGTTAATGGCAAAGCCAGCATCTTCATTGCTCGTCACACTGAACACAACCTTGTGGATGTCGCCAGCGTCGCTGTGGATTCCAATAAAGATCGCCGAGCCGTCGGAGGTACCCGAACCGTTGTTCGCACCAGCCGAGAGACCAGCCAGATTGAACGTGCCGAGCCAGTTGTCCAAACCGTCATAGGCCTCGATCCGGGCATTGAAGGGACCGTACAGCGTCGACTGGATCTGGGCGCCCATGTCGATGCAGGTCTTGGTGCCAGTCAGAGTGATGCTGTCACCCGTCGTGTACAGCAGGTGCTCGCCCGGGAGGAAGTTGCCCTGCCATCCGGAAGCCGAGTCATAGCGGAACATCGACCCGGTGCTCGTCGCCTTCACGTTGAACGGAGTACCAGTGGTCGAGTAGACAGTGCCGTTGGCGACGGCGCTGAACTCGCTGCCCGTGTAGTTGAGATCGTCGGTAGCGACGAAGGAGGCGCGGTTGGTGATCACGCTCACACCAGCGAAGGCCTGGCCGGCAGCAAGGGCCAGACAGGCAAGGGAAATGATTCTTTTCATTCTTCTCTCCAAACTGTCTCAGGACATCTCCTGGGACAAGCGAATAGTACACTGTACATTTATATATTTTGTTTATGTGAAACCTGAAACAAGCAACTATACTGCAGTTACTAGTAGTTTCTTCATCAGTATAACTATCCCAATTCGCAAACACTTAACAGGTCGCCTGGCAACTTGCCAAGCGACCTGTCGAACGGTCCGAAGAGGAAGAAGGCCGTCAGGCTTTCTTGGATTTCTTGCGGAGAAGGGCCAGGGCACCGAGGCCGAGAGCGCTCATGGAAGCGGGCTCGGGCACCGGGGCGCAGCAGTTGTAGCTCAGGTGGTTGACAGCAAAGCCAGCACCGTCGTTGCTGAGCATGCTGAACCGGACCTTGTGGATGTCGCCAGCGCTGCTGTGGACACCGATGAAGATCGCGCTGCCGTCGCCCGAGGGGGCGGAGACGCCGCTTTCAGTCACGGAACCGAGATAGTTGTCCAAACCGTCCCAGGCCTCGACCATGGCCGTGAAAGAGCCGAATTGGTTCGTCTGGACCTGAGCGCCGACGTCGATGCAGGTCTTCGTGCCGGTGAACTCAATGTACGAGCCTTTGCCGCCGGTGAACAAGTCGTAGGTCGACAGCAAGTGGTCACCAGGGGTGAAGTTGCCGCCCCAGACCGAAGACTGGTCGTAGCGCATCATGGAACTGTCCGAGGACACCTTGACGTTGAACGGCGTGCCGGTCGTCGAATAGACGTGGCCGCTGGCGACGGAACTCAGTTCGGCGCCGTTGAAGTCCAGGTCGTCGGTGGCGGTGTAGGAACCGCGGCTGGTGATCAAGCTAACAGCAGCGAAGGCGTGGGTGGCCGCAAAGGCCAGAGAAGCGATTGTCAGGATTTTCTTCATGTCTCTCTCCAAGAAACAAGCCACCAACTTGGTGGCACGGCGAGACTGTACGACATGAAACTGTGCCAATGAACCTGGTAATGGCCTCTTCAGGTATTTCTCGTTATGAACTCAGGTAGTTGCACCAATATGAATCTTCTAAGTCATAAGCAGATAGCATCTCTTGATGTTTTCTTGCCAAGACAGCTGCTGGCTGAAAAAGAATACAGGCTTCCAGCATGCATGCTGGAAGCCTGTTCCGAGGCAATGGCCGGGAGCCCTTACGCCTTCTTGGCTTTGCGTCGCAGGGCGACGATCGAGCCGAGGCCAAGCACACCCATCGTGAACGGCTCGGGAACCGGGTTGGTGTTGCAGCAGGCCAGGCTCAGTTGGTTCATCGCCCAGCCTTGGTCAAACTCGTAGCCCGTGTTCGCCGGCGTGACGAAGAGAGTGACGTAGGCGATGTCGCTGGCACTGCTGTGGACGCCGACGAACGCAGCCGTGTTGTCCTCAGTACCGTAGCCCCAGGTAGCAGCCACGTTGTAGCTGCCCAGGTTGGTGTCCAGGCCGTCGAACGCCGTGATGGTGATGGTGGCAGCCCCGGAATGGTTGCGCTGAATCTGCGTACCGAAGTCGCTGACCGTCTTGGAGAAGTTCAACCGAACCGTGCCGTCGACGAAGTTCGTGAACAGCAAGTTGTCGCCAGCAGCGAAGTTGCCGTACCAGCTCGAACCTTCCTTGCGGACCTGCATGTTGTTGCCGGGGCCGTCGATCTGCACGTTGAAGGGCTGACCGCCGGTGACAACCAGCGAGGGATCGGCGTGGAGGGACATGTCAGCGCCAAGGGTGGACCAATCGACATTGGACTGGACCGGGATCTGGGCGCGGCTGGTCAGTTGGGTCAGGGCCAGCGCGTTGCAGGCGAGGACGGCAAGACCGGAGAGGGCAAGAATCTTTTTCATGGTTCAACCTTGCCAACTGGAGATGGTCAGTCGGCACATGCCATCTCTTGCGACAATTCTCGTGCCATTGGCAGGCTTGGGGGCGAACTACGGTCAATTTGCTGGCCACCAGAAATGGAGAGCGCCGTACACAGGAGCAAAAAGCCCCTCTGTACGGCGCGGGTCGAAGAGGTGAGAAGCGCTAGCCCTTAGCTCTTCTTCATCTTGCGGCGGATCAGGCCAGCGACGCCGAGCGCCAAAGCGCTCATCGAAGCAGGCTCAGGCACCGGCGAGCAGCCGTTCAGGCTGACCTTGTTGATCAGGAAGTCGCTGCCATCGACCATCTCCATCTTGACGCTCAAGATGTCGCTGATCGCGCTGTGCACGCCGGCAAAGACGGCGCTGTTGTTTTGGTTGCCGCCGGCGTTGCCATTGACAATGAAAGATCCCAGCGAGTTGTCCAGGCCGTCAAACGCGGTGATCTTGACTTGGAAGGCTCCGTAAGCATTGCGCTGGAACTGCGTACCAAAGTCAGAGACCGTCTTGGCCAATCGGATGGTCATCGCGCCGCCGTCAAAGCCGCCGTGCAGGAGGTTGTCACCGATCGCAAAGTTGCCGAGGGCACTAATACCTTCCGTGTACCGAGCCATGTTGGTCTTTGTCGTGACCTTGGCGTTGAAGACGTCGAGCGATGTCTGGACAACGTGGGGAGAGGCGACGTAGACACCATCGGCGCCGACTTGGCCCCAGTCGATGTAGGCCTGTTCAGTGATTTGAGCTCGGCTCGTTAGCAACGTCAACGCCATGGCGTTGCTCGCGGCCAGCACGATGCCGGAGAGGGCAAGGATACGTTTCATGTGTGTATTTCCCAAAATGCAAGCAGGCGAATCCGCCCGACCTGCGCACGAAGGGGAAAAGCAGGACATGTGCCAACAATCAGTTCCTTGTTAAGTTCTGGCTACATTACTAGCCGGTAAGCAGCAATATGGAAACGCATCCTTGAGGATCACAATGCACGTAGCCTCCCTGCAAAGAATTGCAGGGAGGCTACTCCTTTCAGTGTTCCTGACACTCAGGCCTTGCGGCGTCGAGCGACGAGGGCCGCCACACCAAAGCCGAGGAGCGACATCGTCGCCGGTTCCGGCACCACGTTGCAGGTTTCAAGCGAAGCATAGTTCATGCCGAAGCCCTGGAAACCGTCGCCATTTTCGATGGAGTAGGTCAGTGCCGCGATGTCACCGACAGTGCTTCGTACACCAAGAAACACAGCTGAACCGTCGCCAGTCGGAGCGGAAGTGCCACTGACGGTGAAGGAACCAAGTGAGACACCTAGACCGTCCCAGGCCTCCACCTTGTAAGTGTGGGTGCCAAAATTCACGTTCTCCAACTGCAGACCACCAGCGTTCAAGGTGCGGGCGAACCGAATAGTGATCGAACCGCTGTCCGGATAGTTCGAAATCAACTTGTCGCCATTTGAAAAGTTGCCGTTCCAAAGACTACCTTGGTCAAAGCGGTCGAAGGCACGGGGCCCTGTCGCCTTGAAAGCAAAGACGTTGCCGCTGGTCAAACCGATAGCCGGAGCCGGGATGAGGCCGAATCCTTCGACACCAAATTGTCCCCAGTCGATGGTTGCATCGGCGTTAATACTCGCGCGGTTGGTCACTACTGTGACGGTGGCCGTCGCCTGTGCGCCGAGAGCAGCCAGGGCGGCCGTGATAGCCAAGATCCTCTTCATTATTCTTCTCCAATACCTTAGCCGACACTTTCGCCTAAGACACCGGTATTATCTCATGCCAGCAAACACACAATCCAGCAAGTTTTCGTAATACAAAACAATTACCTGGACAATACAGTATAAATACGTTGGTACTTTTGCTGTCGTATATAGTCCAGGCAAGAAAAAGGCCCCGCCTTGCGGCAGGGCCAGCTTGGAGAGAGCCTTAGCTCTTGCGGCGGCGCCGCAGGGCCAAAAGGCCGGCGGAGCCCAAGACGACCATCGAGGCCGGCTCAGGAACAGGGTTGCAGCACTCGATCGACACATGGTCGAACGAAAAGTCATCGCTGAATCCATCGTTACCGGTGATCGTCAGGTCGTATGACAAGATGTCGTTATCGTCGCTTCGTGCGCCGATAAAGCCAATGCTCGGTCCATTGACAACCGTCGAAACCACGCCCTTACTGACACCTAGGCCGTCAAAAGCCTCCAGCGAGACCGTGTAGGTCGTGAAGTAGAAGTTGCGCTGAACGTCCATACCCACAGCCGTTGCCGACTTAGCCATCTTGAAGTTGACGGGGCCCGGCAAGAAGTTGGTGAACAACAGCTCTTCGCCGTTGTTGTATGTGCCGCCCCAACCATTTCCCTGGTCGAGCCTTTGCAGGTCTCCAGTGTGCGAAATCTTCACTTGGAAGACGTCAAGGCCAGTGGTTGTTCCGACGGAACCGCTCGCCACGTTAGCGAAGTTTGCACCGTATTGGCCAAGACCCAGATCGGCAGTAGCGCTGATTTGCGCCCGGCTTGTCAGAAGGGTGAGGCTCGCAAAGGCTTGCGTGCCAAGAACAGCCGTCATAGCGGCTAGCAGAATGTATCGTTTCATTTCCTCTCCACCGTCCCCCAATTCGGTAATTGAACGGTACGGAAAGTATGATGGCTAGTAAAGATGCAACAGCATAATTTGATGCCAACCTGGTATTCCTATCATAGTAAACCAGTATTTATGCACAGGTAATTACTACTGATTCCGGCGTAATTGCGGGGGTTTTTCAGTGACTTTGCCAGCCCGTAAAGCCTACTATCGCGCAATACCTGGCTCTAAACTGGGGCGACGAAGAGCGTCGGCCAATCGTCCGCCGCCTCGGCGCGGGCCCGTGATGGACCATCGACGATCTCCAGAAACACGGTCTCCAGCTCCTGTTCGTCCCGCATGATGCGGTCGTAACTTTCACCGCCGAACGGCGGAAACCGCTCCCCGGTCCGCTTGATGATGGCCTTCCCTGCCTTGAGCTTGGCTTTCTCGACGACGTCGCTCAATTCTTGGTCGTCGACGACCCGCAGCAGCGCGTCAGTGCGCTCAGGCAGCACAACCAGGCAGAGGTAGTCCACCTTCTTCCCTTGCGCCCTCAGCATGGCCACGAACAGGTCGTGGCGATCGGACTCGTCGAGCTCTCGTCGGTGCTTGAACCCAACGTGGTAGGTCACGCCCTCGGCCCGCCAGTGGGGCCACCTTCCCTTCCATATCGCAAAGCTCTGCCAACGGGCCATCGAACGTCGACCAGTCTACACGCGTCCAGCCACGCCAAATTCGCCCGTAGTCCAACGGGCAAACCACCAATCAATGTCACTAGGTGAGCCTATATATCAGTGATCGGGAGACCTGCTAGCAGAGTTGACGGCCAGGGACAAAAAAAGCCCAGGCGCTTCCGCCTGGGCTTCTTCTGACCGGACGCAGAGCTTACTCGTCGTCGCCGGATTCGTCCGCCGCCGCCAAGTCGGCCAGCGAGAGGCCGCCGAAGGCGTCCGCCGCGGCTCGTTGGTCCAGATCTTCGGCTTCCACCAGCGCGGTGAGCGACTGCTGGGCCCAGCTGGGCTGCGTGCGGTCGACGTCGATCGCCAGGTCGCGGTGCGCCTTGGCGCCCGTGCCCGCCGGGATCAGACGGCCGATAATGACGTTCTCCTTCAGGCCGATCAGCGAGTCGTACTTGCCGCGGACCGCCGCCTCGGTCAGGACGCGCGTCGTCTTTTGGAACGAAGCGGCCGACAGATAGGAGTCCGTAGCCAGCGAGGCCTCGGTGATACCGAGCAGGATCCAGTTGGCCGTGGCCTCCTTGGGATCGCGCTCCTTCTCTTCCCCGTCGATCGGGTCGGTGTACTTGATCTTCTTGCCACTGGCGATCAGCTGCTGCACCTTCTCGTTTTCGCGGATGAAGCGGAAGCGGTCGACGACCTGGCCCGGCAGGAAGCTGGTGTCACCCGGCTCCTTCACCTGCCGCTTGCGCAGCATCTGTCGCACGATGACCTCCAGGTGCTTGTCGTTGATGTCGACGCCCTGGTCCTTATAGACCGACTGCAAGTTCTCAATGAAGTACTCGTGGACGGCCTTGGCACCGGCGAGGTCGAGGACCTCGTGCGGATCGAGAGGGCCTTCGGTCAAGGGGTCGCCCTTGATGATCTTCTGCCCCTTCTGCACCGGCAGGTTGCCCAGCGGTGGCACAAGGATCGGATAGAAGATGTGGACCTTGGCGACCTCGTACTTGCGCAGGATGGCCAAAGTGGCGTTGGTCAGCTTTTGGCCGACCAGTCGCTCCAAAGCGGCCTGAGCCGCCTTGTCCCCGGTCGGGTTCCAGTCTTGCGTGTCAGCCAGATAGGCGTCCTTGAGGGCAGCCTCGGTCGTGACGTCGGCCTCGACGACGAGCCACCGACCATAGCTGGACCGCTGGATGTCGGCGACGACGCCCGTCACCGGACAGATGATCGCCTTACCGCGCGGCTGCTTGCGAGCCTCGAAGATCTCTTCGACGCGGACGATACCGCTCGACTCACCAGTCCAGGAGTAGAAGAACGTTTTGCGGCTGCGTTCCCACAGCTTGCGGCTGTCGGTGCCGATCTTCTCGATCGCCTTCTCGCTGGCCTTGGTCGGCTTCTTGGCCGGCTTCTTCGGTGCCTCTTCGACGACTTCCGCGTCTCCGCCCGCCGGCTTGCCGCTAAAGAGGCCCTTCACGACGCTCTCTTGGCTCTCCAGGAGCTTTGAGGGATCGAATTCGCGGCCGTCCGTATTGGTAGCGGCTTGGAAGTCCTCTTGGAACTGGCGGACGAACTTACCAGTCTTGTACTGGTTCGTCCGTGCGATGGTCTTCGAACCAGCGACGCCGCCGGTGTGGAAGGTGCGCATCGTCAGC
>JAFDWT010000087.1:34373-34910 GCA_018268335.1 Armatimonadota bacterium
GCCGATCGACTGGGCGGCGATGATACCGACCGCCACACCGTCTTCGACGATTTTGTGGCTGGCCAGGTCGATGCCGTAGCAGTTGGCGCAGATGCCGATCTCCAGTTCGCAGGTGATCGGGCTGCGGACTTTCATGCCCATGCGGCCGTGCTCGTCGGTCTCAAAACCGGCGGCGATGTACTTCTCCTGGGCCTTGGCTATGGCGTCCTCGTCACCACCGGCTGCTTCGACGTCGCGGACATATCGCTCGTCGATGGCGTCCAGCAGACCGCACTGCACCTTGGTAAGGAGGTCACCGAAGGCAATCAAAGCCTCGCCGGTGTCAGGGTCGGAGACGTCTTTGGCGCTGATGCGGCTATAGGCGCGGTCACCGATTGTCTCGATGATTTTGCCTTCGCTCACCAGCCGGACGGCCAGGATGCCGTCGGTGGTGCCGCAGTCGCGCGTCTTGATGATGACGTCCTGCGAAACGTCGACCAAGCGGCGCGTCAGATAGCCGGCGTCTGCAGTACGCAGAGCGGTGTCGGCCAGACCCTT
>JAFDWT010000088.1 GCA_018268335.1 Armatimonadota bacterium
TTTTTGCCTTGGCGGATGTCACCCATGATGCAGCGCTCGAAGAAGGGCACGGTGCGCGCGGCGGTGTCTTTCAGGCTCTCGCCGGCCGGTGGGGCGATGTCGAAACTCCGCCGCCATATGTGAACCTGTTCGTCACCGTACTTGGCCCTCGTCTCGTCTTTGTTGAGCCCGGCCAGGTCGCCATAGTCACGCTCGTTCAGGGCCTGGTCGCGGATGACCGGGACGTCCAGTGGGATCGACGCCAGGATGTTCTGCAGCGTCATCTGCGCCCGGCGGAGCGCGCTGGTGTAGGCGACGTCGATCTGCAGGCCGCGCAGCCTCTCGCCGGCCGCCTTGGCCTCGGCTTCTCCTTGGGCGGTCAAGGGGACGTCCACCCATCCGGTGAAGCGGTTTTCGAGGTTCCAAAGGGACTGTCCGTGGCGGACAAGGATCAGCTTAGCCATGCCTGGGTAGGTTACCTGGGGAGGCGAGGATGGCGGCTGGGGGCTGGGGGCTGGGGGCTAGGGGCTAGGGGCTAGGGATTCGAGCATTTGAGGTAGAGGCTTGAGAAGTCTTCACTGTTTTCATTCGATGTTTTTTTGTCTCACATCGCCGGGAATGTGTGTCCGTTCATTGAAAGTCGCGTTTTCCTAGTTTTCCTGGTGTCTTTTGTCACCAGGCGACCACCCGTTGTTGGTTTAACTCAAAGATATGGTAAGGAGACGCTTCTTTGGCAACCGTCAGTCCCAATGCCCCGGCAGCGCGCATCTGGCCCGGTACCCCAGACCCGAGACCCCAAACCCCAGGCCCCCAATACGACAAACGCCCCGAACTCGAAGGGAGCTCGGGGCGTCGGCGACAGGATGTGAAAGTGCTTTAGGCGTCGGCTTTTTTGGCCTTTGGGGCAGCTTTCGGCTTGGCTGCCGCTGGCTTAGCTTCAGCCTTGGGCTTCGCGGCCGCCTTGGCCTTCGGTGCTGGGGCTTCTGCGGGAGCGGCGTTGGCCAGGGCTGCGGCGCGGCTCATGATGCGGCTCTTGCGGCGGGCTGCCTGGTTCTTGTGGACGATGCCGCGCTGGACGGCCTTGTCAAAGTTCTTTTGCGCCTGGCTGACGGCCTTAGCGGTGGCGCTGGCGTCGCCGGAGTCGACGGCCTGGGCGACCTTCTTGGTGTACGTCTTGAGCGACGTGCGCACAGACTTGTTGGCCGCGGCCTTTTCGGTCGAGCGGCGGATGTCTTTCTTGGACGATTTCAGGTTGGCCATGCTAGCTTTTGTCCTGTCGGGCCATACATATTGGCAGATTAGCCTAGGTGGCGCAAGGGCTGGACCTAGAAATTGGGCCGAGCTGAAGCTCGGCCCGGGTCAAAGCGCGAGCGAGCTCGCGCACTCCCAAAGAGGTCAGTCCTTCTTGATGAACTTCTTCTTGGTTTTGTCGAAGCCCTGTTCGACCTTTTTGTGGTCGTAGTGCCAGACTGGCGAACCGGAGCGCTGGTAGAAGCAGAGGTAGCTGCTCAGCAGCGAGGCCAGCAAGCGGCGGCTGGTGCGGCGGACGACGTTGACTTCCCAAAGGACAGTCAAGAAGTCGGCGCCCTTCGGCCAGTGCGTCATCACCTCGCGCAGGATGTCGAATGTCGACATCTCTTCTGACCGTGTGGCCAGTTCGCGCAGCTCTTCCATCCGCTGGTTGGAGATGTAGACGACCGGGTCGGTCTGCTCTTCCCAGCTGAACTCGAAGACGTTGGGCTTGTGCGTGCGGCCCAGGTTGAAGACCGAGCCAGACTCGATGGGCTGGTCCAGCCACCAGTCGAACAGGTTGAACAGCAAGCGGACCTTGCCGTTCATCCACACCTGGAGCTCTTGTCCGTCGGGGGCGATGAAGACCAGTTCCTGGATCGACGGCTCGTCCTCAAACCAGCCGGTGGGGAACTGTGACATCGGGAACGTGCCGAGCTCGCGGTGGATCGGCTTGAGCACCAAGCGCAGCCGCTCGGGCAACTGCTTCAGGGCGGGGATGAACTCCTCGTCTTGGACGTCGGTGGCCAGCGGGTGGACGATGAGCTTGCGCAGCGAGCTGCTCAGGCCCTCATCGGTCAGCTCGACGTCGACTGGGTCGCCGTCCTCTTGCAGATGGTCGCTCTTGACGAACTGCAGCGCGTCGGGCAATGTGTAGATGAAGTCTGGCGCGTCGTTCGGCTTGCGGAACCGGTCGCCGCCGACCCACCAGACGCGGGCGTCCTTGGTGAGCGCGGTCATTACGTTGCGCATGTCGTCCGGGAATGTCCTGACGCTCGGCGTGATTTCGAACTGCGACTCGAGGATGGAGGTGGCCGTCATCGTGCCGTCTGCAGCAAGGATGCGCTTGATGGCGGTCTCGATGTCATCGGGCTTCAGCTCAATCGGGGCGGCATCTTCGATCTCGATCGTCGGCGCCAGTTTCTCGGCGACCTTGACGGCGGTGGAGATCCACTTCTTGGCGTCGGCCTCGGGTGAAAGGAAACCATCGGACGAGATGACGAACCCAGGAATACTGAGCAACTCAGCGTTGAAGGTGCGCCAATCGTAGAGCAGGTGGCTCTGGTCTTCCTGCGGAGAGAGCGCCATCCAGGCGACAGCGCCAAGGACTTTCAAGTTCACCGGGGCGGTCTTTTCGAGCGCCTTGACAGTCGCGTCGGGGTCGCGCCAATCGAATCCTTTGAGCTTGGCGGCCAGGGCTTCGACATCCTCAAGTTCGACACCGTTCAACCGCAAAGTGCGGGTGACAGGCTCGTCGTGGGCTTTGAACACCCAGGCCGACAGGGCCAACTCTTCGCTCCGGGTCAGCAAGAACCGGTCGTCGCTTTGGACGATGCGCGGCAGGGCTTCGGCCAGGAAGGCTTCTTCCATGCCGTGAGCGTTGGTCAGTTCGCTGGTGAGCAGCGTGAGCGACATCGGACCGCCGAATCGGTCGAGGGTCAGGCGGACGATCTCAGAGAATGGTCGGCCAATGCCCTCGATGCGTGCAGCCGGCACCCAGCGGCGCTCGGAATAGGCGAATTTGTCGGGGTTGGAGGCGAGAAGCGAGCGGACGGCCGCAAGGCCGACGCCAGCGGACTGGAGCTTCTCGGCGACTTCGCTCGGCTTGACGACTTCTCCGAGTTCGGTCAGTTTTTCCAGGATCAGCCGGTCGACATAGGCGCGAGCGGAGGCTTCTTCGGGCTTGAGTGGGGTGGGTTTGGCCAAGGCTGGTCACCAAAAAGGCGCAAGGCGCGCCAGAACCCCAAGTATGGCACGGCGTAGCCGCCCGGAGGGACTACGGGGTCTCTGGGTTCAGCTCGGTGCGGAATCTTGGTTGGGTGCCTTGGAACCCAGTCAGATCAGGGCGTGGCACCGACTCAAATCGGAGTGCCAGTTGTCCGTCTACGCACCGGATCTCGGCGAAGTCTTTGCGCGAGAACCGGTAGACAACCGCCCGCCAAAACGCGCGGGCCACATCATTGGCCTCGTCAAACGGCACCGTCCATGGGCCAGGATGCTCTTCAAAGATGATACGGGCGACCTCTTCGCCGACCCCGAGGCGGCGGAACGGCCAGAGGACAAAGAAGTCTTTCATCATGTGCCCATCGGCCAGAAATTCGATGGTGGCGAACCCGGCCAGCCGTCCGGCGAGCCAGAAGAGATAAGCCTTGTGCCGGTTGTCTTGGGTGTAGAAGCTCGCAGTCTCGGCGAGGAACAAACCGTGGTCATCCAGAGTCTGGTGGCTGAACTTGCTGCAATCGTGCAGGTAAAGCTGGACGAGCCGTTCTAAAACGACTCCGTCTTCGTCCTTCACCTGACGTAACTGCAAGGGCATAGCTCGTCTCCCGGCGGGCACCTATGGGCCATTAGACCTTGCGGCAGCCCCGCAAGTTCCGTGTCTACAGAGGTTTCTTCCACATTTGCCAGGCAAAAACCAGTGCCTGACAGTTAAAGGACGGTGAATCAGTCCTTCTTTTGCTGGCCCGCGTAGCGGCGCATGAATTTTTCCACGCGACCGGCGGTGTCCACGATCCTCTTTTGACCGGTGTAGAACGGGTGGGTGAAGGCGCTTATATCGACGTGGACCACATAGTGGTCGATGCCGTCGATGGTGCGGACCTCGTTCGTCTTGATGGTCGAGACGCCCGGCCACTCGTGCTCGCCGTCGACGAAGAGGACGGGGAAGTTCACGGGATGGGTTTCGGTTTTC
Organism: Armatimonadota bacterium; assembly: GCA_018268335.1. Lineage (GTDB taxonomy): Bacteria > Armatimonadota > Fimbriimonadia > Fimbriimonadales > Fimbriimonadaceae > JAHBTB01. The sequence continues at coordinate 4,181 of JAFDWT010000088.1, forward strand.
ATGCGCGTCTCCTGGAGTCGGATTGGAATTATGGCCGGTCGGAGGCGTTCACTGGAAGACCCTTGGGACCGGGGGCGTCCTCAGTCTTCGGTCTTCAGCTCTGGGGACTACTTCGAGCCTACTGAGGACTGAAGACCGAAGACTGAGCCCATAACAATGGACCGGATAGACTCGGGCACGTCTGAATTGACGGCGCGTCCGTGTCAGCGACGCCACGCTCGAACGCCGCCAGCCACACTGGTCAAGAAACCATGAGCAACAAACGCGTTTATTTGTTCCGTGAAGGCAACGCCACCATGCGCGACCTTTTGGGCGGCAAGGGAGCCAACCTTGCCGAGATGTCCAATATCGGCCTGCCTGTCCCTCCCGGCTTCACCGTCACCACCGAGGTCTGTACGGAGTACTACACGGCTGGTAAGGCGATGCCTGCTGGCTTGATGGACGAAGTGCATGCGGCAGTCGCGGACGTCGAGAAGGCGACCGGGCGCACTTTTGGAGGCGGCGACAAGCCCCTCCTTTTTTCTGTCCGATCGGGCGCTAAGTTCTCGATGCCCGGCATGATGGACACCGTCCTCAACCTGGGCCTCAACCCCCAGACACTGGAGGCGATGATCCAGGAGACCGGCGACGCCCGGTTTGTCTATGACAGCTACCGCCGGTTCATCATGATGTTCTCGGACGTCGCGTTTGGCCTCAGCAAGCACGAGTTCGACAACAAGATCTTCCAGAGCTACAAGGCCAAGGTCGGTGCGAAGAGTGACCTTGACCTGACCGCCGACGACCTGAAGGAGATCAGCGCGCTCTTCCTGAAGCACGTCCACGACAACGCGGGCCGCGACTTCCCGACGGACGTCTATGAGCAACTCGCCCTCGGTATCGAGGCGGTCTTCAAGAGCTGGAACACCGACCGCGCCATCTTCTACCGCCGCACCGAGAAGATCCCCGACGAGATCGGCACCGCCGTCAACGTCCAGGCGATGGTCTTTGGTAACGCCGGTGACGATTGCGGTACGGGCGTCGCCTTCACTCGCGACCCATCGACCGGTGAGAAGTTGCTGTTCGGCGAATACCTGATGAACGCCCAGGGCGAAGACGTCGTCGCCGGCGTCCGCACCCCGGTGCCCATCAGCCACCTGGAGGACCAGAACAAGGCCGTTTATGATGAGTTCGTCCGCGTGGTCGGCGTCTTGGAGAGCCACTACAAGGACATGCAGGACGTCGAGTTCACCATTGAGCACGGCAAGCTGTACATGCTCCAGTGCCGCAGCGGCAAGCGCACCGGCCCGGCGGCGGTGCACATCGCCGTCGACATGGTGCACGAGGGGCTGATCGACAAGGAGACCGCCATCCAGCGCGTCACCGGTTCGCACCTGGACCAGTTGCTCCACCCGCGCATCGACCCCGAAGCACTCCATGCAGCGGTCGAGCTGGCGCAGGGTCTCGCCGCTTCGCCCGGCGCTGCCGTCGGAGAAGTCGTTTTTGACGCCGACAAGGCGGCTGAGCTTGGCAAGGGCGGCTTGAACCACAAAGTCCTCCTCGTCCGCGACGAGACCAACCCCGACGACGTGCACGGCATGATGGCTTCGCAGGGCGTCCTGACGGCCCGCGGCGGCAAGACGTCGCACGCGGCGGTCGTCGCCCGTGGCTTCGGCATCCCGTGCGTCGCTGGCGCCGAGGCGCTCGAAATCGACGAGCACACCCACACGATGAAGGTGGCTGGCCACATCATCAAGCAGGGCGACACGATCACGATGGACGGCTCTTCGGGCAAGGTCTATCTGGGTTCACTCAAGCTCATCGCCCCCGAGGTCAGTGGCGCGTTCGGCGAGCTGATGTCCTGGTGCGACGAGTTCCGGACTCTCAAGGTCCGCGCCAACGCCGACAACCCGCGCGACAGCCACCAGGCCATCGAGTTCGGCGCTGAAGGCATCGGCCTCTGCCGCACCGAACACATGTTCTTCGAGACCGAGCGGTTGCCAATCGTCCAGGAGATGATCCTGACCAAGGACGAGAAGGTCCGCCAGAGCTGCCTCGACCGCCTCGAAAAGGTCCAGCAGGCCGATTTCGAAGGCATCTTCGAGGCCATGGAAGGCAAGCCGGTGACGGTCCGTCTCATTGACCCACCGCTGCACGAGTTCTTGCCGAACATGGCCAGCCTCATCCGCGAGGTCACGACGCTGGAGACCCAGATGGCCGAGCGCGGCCACAAGGAAGACAAGATCCACGCCATGAAGCTGGACGAGCGACGGGCCATGCTCGCCGCTGTCGAAGCGATGCACGAGCAGAACCCGATGATGGGCCTGCGCGGCGTGCGCCTCTCCATCATCCTGCCGGGTCTCGTCGTCATGCAGACGCGGGCCATCCTGCAGGCCGCCGCCAAGCTGACCAAGGCAGGGAAGAAGGTTCTGCCGGAGATCATGATCCCGCTCGTCTCCACCGTGAACGAGCTTCGGGTCGTGCAAGGTCAGCTGGAAGCAGAGGCGAAGGAGATCGTCAAGCGCGAAGGCATCGAGATACCGTACATGTTCGGCACGATGATCGAGATCCCGCGTGCGGCTTTGACCGCCGGCGAGATCGCCGAGTACGCCCAGTTCTTCAGCTTCGGCACCAACGACCTGACGCAGATGACCTTCGGCTACTCACGAGACGACGCGGAAGGGAAGTTCCTGCAGAAGTACGTCGAGAACAAGATCCTTGCCACCAACCCGTTTGAGTCCATCGACCAGACGGGCGTGGGCCGGCTGATGAAGTTGGCCGTGCAGGAAGGCCGCGCGACCCGCGACGGCCTGAAGTGCGGCATCTGCGGCGAGCATGGCGGCGACCCCGAGTCGATCTACTTCTGCCACAACATCGGCCTGGACTACGTGAGCTGCTCCCCGTTCCGCGTGCCCATCGCGCGGCTTTCGGCGGCGCAAGCGGCGATCCGCGAGCGCGTCAAGGTCAGTCTGGACAAGTAAGGCTAGGTTCTAGCCACCGTTGGAAAGAGCGGCTTGCAGTTCTGCAAGCCGCTTCTTCTTTGAATCGCTGGGTCGGATCGCGATGGCTTCGGACTGGTATTTGACCGCGCCTTTGAGGTCGCCCTGCAGGAAAGCCAGCTGGGCCAGAGATTCCTTGACCCCTGGGTGCTTGCCGCTCTGGTTCTTGTCGGCCTGCTTGGCGACTTGCATGCCAAGGGCCAGGTCGGGCTTGAGGTCGGCGGGTGTTTTGAAAGCGATGGAGTACGCGATAGTCGGCAGAGGGTCGTTGTCGGGGTCGGTTTGGAGGGGAAGTGCGCGTCGGGCCAGCTTACTGGCGGCGTCAGCGTCCCTCTGTTGGACATAGAGCTGACCGAACACTTGGGCCAGAAGCAGTGCCCTGTATTTGGGTTTAGCGAAGGCAAAGTCTGTGGCTTCCTTGACTGCTTCAGCGTCTTGCTTGGCTTCGATGCGCTTCTCCCAGTCGGCCATGGCTTTGCCCAGAAGGTCTGTCTCGGTCACCAAATCGATGTGGTCGCGGCGGGCGGCGTCGATGTCCCATTTGCCCGCAAGGACGGCATCCAGAGGTTTGTCCAGGCGTGACGGGTTGCCTGCCCAGGCGATCCGGCCGGACTGATTGACGATGAAAGCCGCTGGGATACCGACTTTCTCGAGGCCGCTGGCGACCAGCCACTGGCTGGACATGGCCCCTTCTGACATCGAGCGGCGGGCGAAAGCGGCGGGGTCCTTCTCGGCGAGCAGGTTGTCCGGGATCTTGTCTTCGGCGAGCCGGTAAGGGATCGGGTTGCCGGCGACCGCCCACGACTTCTCGGCGTCGGCGGGGTTGTCCCAGACCGAGACGCCCACAAACGTCACCTTGCCCTCGTACTTCTTGGCCAGACCTACTAAGTGAGGCATCTCGACCTTGCAGGGGCCGCACCAGGACGCCCAGAACTCGACGACATGGACCTTGCCCGGTGCAAACGTGGCCATGGGCTCGCCCTGCAACCACTTACGTACCGCCAAAGGCGGGGCCGCATCGCCCGGTGCCAGGCTTGGGCTCAAGACGTGGGCCAACAGGAGGGCAAGTGAGGCGGCCATGTGTCTCCAGGTACGAACCTCGGCCGGTTTTCAGTTCCGAGCTGAGACGATGTCACTTTCGAGGAGCGATCCAACTCTTGGCCCACTCGGGCGGGACGACCTCGGTGAAGGGCTGGCGGGCGAGGTCGAGGAACGGGGTTTCGTCGGCATAGACGTGCAGGCCGTCCGACCAGATTTCCCGCCCCATGCCATCATGCCCCTTCCACTGTGTTCCAAACTCACTGGGTGCAGCACCTTCCCAAGGCTGATAGGCTAGTCCTCGGCGCTTATAGCTCGAAACAAATGATCCGTCAAAGGGGGGCGGAGTTTCGTCTGGAAAGCTGTCCACGTTGCCTTCGATAATCCGAAGCGGGCAATGCCTTTGCGTTGTTTCATCGAGATTTCGCAGCCACTCGCAGTCTTCAAATCTCTCGCGAGTAAAGACAAGAAGGGAAGCCGTAAAAGTAATGCTGCTCTGAATGATGTAGTGTCCGTTGCGTAGCATCAGAGCGTGAAAATATGGTGGCCTGGAGACAGCCAAATAGGCTTGCTTCCGATGAAGCGCCTCGACAAAGTAGCCGACATACTCACCGTCGCCTGACACATCAAGCAACTTCGCTCTTGCTTTTATGTCTTGGAATCCGATGACTTTCAACGACTTGGCGTCCCAAGCCCACATGCGCGACAGCCGCGCCGTGTAGTTGGCCATGGCGACGCCAAAGCGGCTGGTGGGCGAAATGCCGAGGTAGACGACTGGAAGGGACACGGTCAAAGCTATCTTGTCAGGTTCATTGCTGACAAAACGCGCCCCTGGCGGCAGGCCAGAGGCTAGGGTAAGTGCTTTCTCACGTTTCGACCTTAACCGCTTCTCTGCAAAGCGGCTTGGCGGCCCTGGGTGGGCCGGGTCGGCTGGGAGCCGACCCGGCCAGGCTGGTCAGCCCTTGAGGACGCCGAAGTGGTACGTGCCGTCTTCGACGCGGTAGTGGACAATGTTCCGGCAGACAGCTTTCAGGGCGGTCGACAGGTTGGCGTTATCAACCTTCGCGTTCACGCTGATCGGCCCCATGTCGGTGTCGATCGAGTAATTGAATCCGTAGAGCTTCGCCATGTTCTCGATGGCAGTCGTGAACGCGACGTCCTTCAAGTTGATGTTGGCGGTCTTCTCGACCGGCCCGGCTGCTTTGTCTCGGACGGGCGCGCCAGACCGGGGGGAGACGATCCAAGTCTTTCCTTCGCGGCGGAGCTCCCCTTTAGCGGCTCGGACGGCGAGGGCCAGGGCTTCTTCCGGTTCCAAATTCCTGGAGAACAGGGTCACCTTTTGGTAGTCGCCAGGCTCGATGAGGACTGAAATTTCAGACTGTAGGACGAGCTCACGGACGACCTGGCTGAGCGGAACCGCTTCGGCCAGGAGCGAAACCCGGCCCGGCTGCTGGCTGCTCACCGCGGCAACTCTGTCGGACGAAATCTTGGCGACGGCGTCTCTGTACTGGACGGCGGACTTGGCCACTGCGTAGTCCCTGACGTACTTGTCGCGCTGCGCGACGGCGTCAGCAGCGGCCTTTGCTTTGTCTTGGGTTGTGAACAGTCGGTCGACGATGGGGACGTCCGAGAGGATCGGCACACCGGACTTTGCTGCTGGCGCGGCCTTGACCGGACCCGCCGCCGTGCGGGAGAGAGAGCCTCCCAGCGAGCCTGAGGCGGCAGGCGCGGCTAGCGCGTTTCCGCCTAGAGCAGTGGTCCGGCTGGAGGCAGCCGGTGCTGCCAGAGCAACGCCTCCCAACGAGGTTGCCCTTCCTGTTGGAGCAGCGATGACGGTTCCGCCGAGGGCGGCTGGCCGGCCGGCTGCAGCCGGTGCTGCCAGAGCGACGCCGCCCGTATTGACGGCCCGACCAGCACGTGGGGCGATGGCTGGCGTGGCGACGGCCGTCCCTCTGTACTGGGCGACCGGGGCGATGGCGTCGACAGGTGTGCCGGATGGGACAGCCACTGGTGCCAACCTGGACGGGCGTGCCATTGCAGCCGCTTCCTGGGCACTGGGATGAAGAGTCACGACTCTGGCACTAGGCGCGGCCGCTCGTGGTGCAACCAGGGCGACGTTCAGGCCTTGTGCGCTGACGGCCTTTCGCTGTGACCAATCGTCGCCCTCCAGCTTGATCTGGGTGTTGGTCCGGCCTCGCGTGGGTTCGACGGCTCGCAGGACGATGTAGGAACCGTCATCGGATGGTTCGACCGAGATGTAGGTGGTCTGGCCCGACCGGATCTTTTCGTCTGGTGCAAAGAACCGGCCCGGGAGACTGACGACGTAGGAAGTGCCCGCCGGGTCGCTGGGGACTGCGGTCACCACTTCTGTCTTGACGCCGTCGGTGGTGACGGGGCGACCGTCGGCAAAGACGACCACCGTGCCCTTGCCTGCTACCGCATAGGTTGTACGTAGAGCCTGACCGGGCCGGACTCTCTCTCCAGTTTGGAAGAAGCCGGGTACGACGTCGAGCTTGACGACAGGGACGGGCGCGCCCTTGTAGTCGGACTCCTTGACGGTGTCTCCGATCTTGCCGATGTCGCCGGCAGAAGGTGCCAGCGCGACATAGTCTGTCGGCATGGGCTTGTCTTCGCGGTCGATTTTGACATCGGGGCCGTCGGTGTCCTTGGGCTTCTTGTCGCCGGTGTTGGCGAGGACTGTGGCAGCGAGGGCCAGGGCCATGATCGTGACGATGATGGCGGCGGGTCGTGCGGCGGGGGCCGGTTCGGCAGACGTGTTGATGCTGAGGATGCGGCGGATGCGTTTCATAAGGTGGCCTCCCGAGGCCGAGACGGCGAGCGCCATGGTGCGGCGCTCTTCGAGCATGGTCAGGGCCTTGGCGTAGCTCGCGCTGTCGCCCGTGGCTCCCACGGCGATGTCGTCGCAGCAGTTCTCGCGCTCGGCGCGGACCACGTGCGACACCCACCAGACGGCGGGGTGGTAGAAGAGGACGGTCTCGGCGACCGTCTGGACGATGTTGAGGAGGTAGTCGTGGCGGCGGATGTGGGCCAGTTCGTGGAGCAGCAGGGCCTCGACCATCTCCTCGGGCAGCTTGGAGAGGAAGCTGCAAGGAACGAGAACGACGGCCTTCAGAATCCCGACCGTGGCGGGAGCGTCGATGAGCTCGGAGGCGATGAGCCGGACTGAGCGCTTGATCCCTAGTTCTTCGGCCAAGACGGCCAAGCGTTCCTGCCAAGAATCTGGCACTTTGGCAGTCCGACGCCGGGTGATCAGGTGGGCGCGCCAGAGGCCGGCGGCAAGCCGGGCCACGAGGAAGCAGACTCCGATGGCCCAGACCACCGTAGCGGCGGTCGGCAGGTCGAAGGGCAAAGCGCTCGGCGCCACCGCAGGAGCTGACGCGTCGCTGAGAATCAATTCTGCGCCCTCCTGGGTGACGAACGACGTTTCGGCGGTGTCGGCGACGGGGGCAGGGACTGGCAGGGACTGGCCCTGGAGCGAGGCGTAGGTCACTAGTGGGCAGACACAGAGCGCGGCCAGGGCAGCGAGCGCCATGCCGTACCGAATGTCGGCGCGGCGCGTAGGAACAAAGCGCATGGCGATGGAGAGCGAGCCGGCGATCAATGCTCCCTGCCAGATAAAGTGCAGCAGCGTGAGGCCGGTCTGGTGCAGCAGGACAGGGTTCACTTCTTGGCCTCCAGCGACCGGATGAGGGCCTTGATCTCGGCCAATTCCTCGGGGGAAGCCTTTTGGCCGCCCAGAGCGTGGAGGACCAGGTCGGCGGCCGATCCGTCGAAGACCCGGTCGATCAGGTCGGCCAGGATTGCGTATTTGGAGGTCTCGGTCGGTTCGGTAGGCACATAGACGTGGGCTCGGCCTGTCTCGTCGCGGCGGAGGCTGCCTTTGTCCACCATGATCTGCATGACTTTGAGGGTCGTGGTGTAGCCGACCGGCCTCGATTTGCCGATTTCATCGTTCACCTCGCGGACGGTCGCTGGGCCCTGTTTCCACAGGACTTGGAGGATTTCCATTTCGGCGTCCGTGTGCCGATGCGGTCTGCCCTTGGTCTCCATGCGGACATTATATACGAAGAGTCTCGTAGATTACGATGTTTTTCGTAGTTGGCTGATTTTCTCTTGTTTGCAGCCTGACCCGGGCCAGAAGAGACTGCAAGCGTAGACTGTCTGGCCATGGACAACCCTTTCCGGCAGATCATGGAGCTGTTCGACCTGCCCGGAACCGAGGCGGGTGCCGACGAAGCCGACGAGCGGGTCGGTCAGACCGCGGACCAGAGCAAAAGGCTGGCCCAGGAGAGCATGGGTGCCGGCCAATACCAGGCGGCGGTCGAGCACTTCAAGCGCGCTGTGGCCCAAGGGGCAGATGACGACGGCACACGCATGGACTTGGCAGGCGCCATGGAGGCCGCCGACATGCTGCCGGAGGCGTTCTACCAGTACCGCAAGGCTAAGAAATCGGTGGACAGCGGGGAACTGACGGTCGCCCTGGCCGCCTTGTACCGCCGGTATGGCCGCCTGCGCGACGCAGCCGCCGAACTGGAGGCCGCCGCCAAGCAGAAGCCAGAAGACGCCTACCTGCAGTTCAAACTCGCCGAGACGCTGCGCACCAACGGTTTCCGCAAGGCGGCGCTCGAGGCGGTGCAGGGGGCGATCGCCGCTGCGCCCGACGATGCCTTCTACCACTACTGGGCCGCAGACTTGGCCTATGAGGTGGGGATGTACGAACAGGCGGCGAAGTCGGCGCAGGCTGCCATCGAGCTGAGTCCGGGCGACGACCATGTGTTGGCATTGGCCGGGCTGGCCTTGTGGGGGGCAGGCAAGAGGCCCGAGGCGCTGCGCGCGGTCCGTCTGGCCAGCGACCTGGACACGAGCAAAGCCGTCTACCATGGATTGCTGGAGCGGCTGTTGCGTTTGGCGGGACACACCGAAGAAGCCGACCTGGAGCTCGGCAAGGCAGCCGAAATGGACCGGTACGACAACGATTTGCTCGACCGGATGTTAAGGCCGCTGGAAACGGCGTGACGCCGCAGTAGGTCGGCCGCGTCTATACTCGTAGACATGCCGAGAGTCAACCGCAGTTCCGCCCGGGCCCTTGTCCTTTTTGCCGCCGTGACCGCCCTGACCGGGTTCGCGCCCGCCACGGACGAGTGGAAGAGGGTCAAGGTCGGTACGACACCTCTCTCGATGGAAATCCCGGGCACCAAATACAAGGTCGCCGAAGTCGAGAAGAGCGAAGGCCAAGGCGACTGGGTTTCGACCTCGCAGGACTATGATTTCGACAACGACGACTACTTTGTCCGGGCGTCGGTCTACAAGGGTCGGGCAGGAACGAAGGCTGACTTGAAGTTTCTCAAGACGATCCGCGACAGCGTGCTCAAGGAACTCGACCCGGTTAAGCCTGGCCCGAAGATGATCGAGCAGGATGACAAGGAGATCGAGGACCACCCGGCCTTGCGCGGCGTCTACAGCGTCCATCCCGACAAAAAGGCCGACAACTACGTCGTCAGCCTGACCTTCATCGGTGACGGCGACAAGGTGTACGCGGTGACCATCGTCAGCTATCCGGACATGAAAGCCAGTTCCGACTCGGCGGCCCGCACGCACAAGTCGATCCAGTTCAAGAAGGCCTGAGCCAGTGTAAAACGGGTGGCATGTCGATCGACGACGTGCTCGAAGCCTGGGGCGTCCATTGCAGTGTCACCTACGACCTGCTGGCGCTCATTCCTGACGAAGCGATGGACGACAAGCCGGGCAAGGGGAAGACAATCCGTTCGAATCTCACGCACATCGTGGGCGTCAGAAACATGTGCGTCGAGGGCACACTCGGCAAGTCGGCGCCAGTCGGGCCTCGGCTCGACTGGAAGACGGCGGACCGTGGGGCGATTGTGGCGGCCTTGGAGGAGACCGACGGCCACATAGCCGCCTGCCTGCGCCACATCGACACCAAAAGGAAGACATGGACGGCACCCAAGTTCCTCGCCTATATGGTCGCGCACGAAGCGCACCACCGGTCGCAGATCGAGACGGCGTTGCGTCTGAACGGTCACGAACCCGACGACAAGGCGCTCTACGCCCTATGGGAATGGGGCAAGCGGACGCCGAGGGTAACTTGAACGCATGTTAGCCGCGATCTGTCTGGCCGCAGTCGCCGCCGCCGATTCTCCGCGTGTGGACATCGACTTTGACGCTGGTTGGAGCTTTTATCGGGCCCAAGACGAGGAGAAGACCTTGCCCGCCGACGCCAAGTGGCGGCCCGTGGATTTGCCCCACGACTTTCAGATCGAAGACCGACCCAAGCCGAAACCCGAGCCGAAGGGAATGAAGCCACCGATGGACGTCACGGCCGGCCCTTGGGCGTTCAGCCTGGGCGACGACATGGCGTGGGCGAAGCCGGAGTTTGACCATACGGGCTGGAAGATGATCCAGGGTGTCGGTGGTTGGTCCGTCGTTCTGGGCGACAACCACTCGAACAGCTATGGCTGGTATAGGCGTCATTTGAGCTTGTCTCCGGGCAAAGACGTGAAGATCAGCCTGGGCCGTATCGACGATTGCGACGAGGCATATGTCAATGGCGTCAAGATCGGGCAGACAGGGACGTTCCCGCCGCAATACGAGACAGCATGGGATGCAGACCGAGTGTATACGGTTCCTGCTGGCCTGATCAAAGGAGGCGGTAAAGACCTCTTGGCCGTGCGGGTCTATAACGGAGCCGGTGAGGGTGGGCTTTATTCCGGTCCGAGCAACCTCAAGCGCCAGGTGGTCGGCCCCTTCGACACCCATGCCAAAGATGGCCAGGCGACGGGCTACACGGTGGGCGGGTTCGGTTGGTACCGCAAGACTTTTCGCGCCCCGGCTGCGTGGCTGGGCCGACGCGTGGAGGTTCGCTTCGACGGTGTCTACATGCGCAGCAAGGTATGGCTCAACGGCCGCCTGCTGGCCGAACACCCCTATGGCTACACGCCGTTCAACGTCGTATTGGACGGGCTAAAGACCAACGAGGACAATACGCTGCAGGTCGAAGTGGACTCGACAGCTTCCAACAGCCGCTGGTACACGGGCTCGGGCATTTATCGACAGGTCCGTTTGGTCGTGACCGAGCCGCTGCATCTCAAGACCTGGGGCTCACGGGTCGACACCGTCGACCTTTCGAGCGACGACGCCACGATGCTCGTCAGGACGACGGTCGCCAACGACATGTCTGTGCCCAGCGAAGCCAAGCTGGTCCGCCGGATTCTGGCCCCGAACGGCCTGGTCGTCTGGACTTCCGAGGCAGGGCTGACGGTGCCAGCCAAAAGCGAGCACACGGAGAAGGCGTCGTTCCGTCTGAGCGCCCCTTTGCTGTGGACACCCGATTCACCGAACCTCTACCGACTGGTCTCGCAGCTCAAATACGGCGACAAGACGATCGACGAGGCGACGACCACCTTTGGCGTCAGGACGGTGGCGGTGACTGCCGCGACCGGCCTGCTGCTGAACGGCAATCCGGTCGACCTGCATGGCGGCTGTGTCCACCACGACAACGGGCCGCTGGGCGCGGTGAGCGTGCCGCGAGCTGAGGAGCGGCGCGTCCAGATCATGAAGTCGTGCGGCTACAACGCGATCCGCACGTCGCACAACCCGCCTTCGGCTGCATTGCTCGACGCTTGCGACAAGCTCGGGATGCTGGTTCTGGAAGAGGCCTTTGACAACTGGCACCGGCAGAAGGGCAGCAACTACAACTTGTACTTCGACAAGTGGTGGCAGCGCGACCTGGACGCCATGATCGGCCGCGACGCCAACCGGCCGTCGGTGATCATGTGGAGCGTCGGCAACGAGATTCCCGAACAGGCTGACGAAGATGGTGCGAAGACTGCCAAGATGTTGGGCGACTACTTCAAGGATCAAGACCCCTACCGTCCGGTCACGATGGCCGCGTTCCCGATGGGCGACGGTTGGCGCGCGTTGGAGAAGACTTACTCGTCGCTTGACGTCCAGGGCCTGAACTACATGGCCGAGCAGTTCGACGCCATCCACGCCGAGCACCCCGACCGGATCCTGATGACGACCGAGTCACAGTCGATGAACATGTTCCATGGCCTGATGCAAGTGCGCGACCACAAGTATGTGATCGGCGATTTCATTTGGACCGCGTGGGACTACCTCGGCGAGATCGGCGTCGGCCGGGTCATCCGGCCGGGCGAGGCTAGCGGCTTCTTTGGCACCTTCCCCTACATCGCGACGGGCTCGGGTGAAATCGACCTGGTCGGACGCCGGAAGCCGCAGACGTACTATCGGCAGATCCTCTTCGGCGGCAAGGACATTGTCGCAGCGTTTGTCGAGCCTGCCGAGGCGAAGTACCAGGTGAGCGGTTGGGGTTGGTACGACGACCACGAAAGCTGGACGTGGCCGGGCCTGGGTGGCAAGCCGATGAACGTCCGGGTCTACTCCTCGTTCCCGAGCGTCAAATTGCTCTTGAACGGTATGGAAGTCGGTACGGCGAAAACGGGTCGGGAAGAGAAGTACATGGCGCGATTCACGGTTCCCTACCAACCCGGCAAGCTGGAGGCGGTCGGCCTGGACTCTGCCGGCACCGAGGCCAAACGGTGGACTCTGGAGAGTTCGGGGGCTCCGGCTCGTTTGGACATTGCAGTAGACAGATCGACGCTGAGCGCCGACGGGCATGACCTGTCTTATGTGTCAGTGACGGTTGTGGACAGCCAGGGCAGACGTGTGCCGTATGCCGAGAACACGGTGACCTTTGATGTCAGCGGGCCGGTCTCTCTGGCGGGTGTCGGCAATGGGAGTCCGACGGACGCCAACAGCTATCAGAGTAAGACCCACGTCGCGTGGCAAGGACGGGTCACGGGCATCTTGCGGACGGGGAGCAAGGCGGGAAAGGTGACAGTCAAGGCGACGGCCAAAGGCCTCGGGTCGGTTTCGGCGACTCTGACTGTGAAGTGAGGCGAAGGGCGGCCCGGGTCACTTGACGATCCGGGCCGACAGAACCAAGTCGCCGCGCTTGGCCTTGTCCACCACGTCCATGCCCTTGACGATCTTGCCGAAGACGCAGTACTTGCCGTCAAGGCGGGTGTTCTCGTTCAGGTTGATGAACCACTGGCTGTCGCCGCTGTTGTCGCCGGGCGACTCCAGGGCCATGCCGACGGTGCCGCGGGCGTGATGACCGGCTCCCTTTTCAAACTGGATCGTGCGACCGCTGCCGCCGTCGCCAAGGTTTTCGGTGGCGCTCATCAGGCCGGGCCGGGCGGCGGCGTCTTCGGGGAACCAGCCGCGCGACTTGCTGTCGCCGCTCTGGAGGACGAAGTTTTCTACACGCCGGTGGAGGAGGATGCCGTCAAAGAAGCCCTTCTCGGTGATTTCGACAAAGTGCGCGACCGTCTTGGGTGCCTGATCCGCGAAGAGCTCCATCGTGAAGGAGCCGCGGTCTTGGATCTTGAACTCGACTTTTGGATTGGCGGTGCCAATGGCGAAAGCGGCGGCGACCCAGGCGAGCATGCGCCGATTCTACATCAAGGCTTGACGGTGGATTCTAGCTGTGCCAGGCGCTCTGCCAGGTTGTCGGCCAGATCCTCGGCCTCGTGCTCTTTCTTTTCGACTTCGGCGCGGTTGACCAGGGTGCCCAAAACAAACCCGGCCGCCAGTCCCACGATCAAAAAGCCAATGCCTCGACCCATCTGAGGTTCATTTTGACGCCGTAACCGTGAGGGAAATATGTCTTATAGGACTTATACGACCTCTCCGACCTATACGGCTTATCTCAGAAGGGCAGCAGCGGATCAGACGAGTGGAAATAGGTGTTGTCGAAGAACGGCAGCCGCATCTCTTGCGCGTAGCGCGCGCCCTTGGCGACGGTCATTTGGCTTGCCGTCTGGATCGGCGCGCCGAACGGGAGCATGCTTTCGTTCCTCTCGGCGATAAAGAGCGGCTCACGGCCGCCTTTCCAAAAGAGCACGATGCGGTAAATCACCACGCGGCCCGTCAAGCTCACCGACGGTTGCTCGTGCGCCTGGGCGACTACTGCGTCAATGGAGTCGAGGCTGCCTCGAGTCAGTTTCTTGAACGGGCCCTGACCCTGGCGACGCCAATAGGTGCGTTGGCGAAGGTCGATGGTCATGCGCTCGCTGCTCAGGGCACCCCATAGTCCGGCGAAGCCAACGAAGACACCGACGTTGCCCCAGTAGCCGTCGCCCAGACCGAAGAACCCCAAGAGGAACGCGCCGAATCCGCCGATCACGCAGCCAAAGACCAGCCAGTCGTACCAAAGCGGGGGAGCAAAGATCAGTCGCTTGTTCTCACCCCAAAATCGACCCTTGAGGGGTGTCTCCAGTCCGAACAGCCGTCGGGCGAACGACCCAGCCGTGTGCCCTTCATATCCGCGCGGCTCTCTTCCCAGCATCGCTCAGAGATGTTACTTAAAAGTCGGACGCCCCGACCCGAGTGGGTCAGGGCGTCCATTCGCCTTTGCTTCAGTTGCAGTTCAGTCGATGTTCGAGCCGGACTGCGTGCTGGGTGTGCGCTCGGGCTTGGCCGCGGCGCCGTTGTGGCGACGATAGTTGCTCGAGTCCTGAGCAGACGGCGCACCTTTGCCACCTCCGCTTCGCGGGTCGAACGATTTCAGCTGGCTGGAGCCGAGCACGACCGGGGTCGTGATTTTGCTGGCAGCCCGGCCAGCCGGGTTGGCCGGCTTGTAGCTGTAGCTCGGAGCAGGAGCCTTGGCAGGGGCCTTGGCAGGAGCCTTGGCCGGAGCTTTGGCCGAGGCCGCCGGGGTGTCGTCGCCTTCAGGCGCTTCACCCTCGGCGGGGTTCTCAGCCGACTCAGGCAGGTGGGCAGAAATCGCGTCCTGGATGTCTTCCTTCTTGGGGATCGGCATCAAGTCCTTGTTCTCGGTGATGGTGCCAAAGAGCACGGCCACCGCGCGTCGGGTCTTCATGTCAACCGCGTCCAGATGCTTGTCGAAAGCCAGGTGGTGCGTCTTCTGCTCGATCTCCTCGAGCATCTCCAGAGACTTGTCGAACTTGTCCTGCACCGACTCGCCGTCCTCGCCGGGAGTAGTCAGGTAGGCCATGAACTTGTCGCGCAGGTCGGCGGCCACTGCGTCAGTGGTCTCCTTGTCCTGTCCGGCCAAGATGATGGTCTTGAACTGTTCGGCGTTCTCGTCGATGAAGGTGTCAAACGTCTCGTCCAGCTTGCCGCTCGATTCGTGGGCGAAGCTCGCGAACTGCTCTTCCAGCTTGTTCTCGATGTTCGTCCGTTGCTCGGGCAACTGAGCCATCGCCCACTCGGGCGCCTGCTCGATGAACTGCGGGATCTGCTCCTTCAGATAGGTGCTGGCCTGCGTCTGCAGGTCGTCCAGCCGCTGGACCACCAAGCCCTTGGTGATCTTGGCCGCTTCTTTCGGCGCCAGGTTGCTGGCAAAGCCGTTGCCGATGCCGCCGAGGACACAAGCCAAGGCGAGCACGAACACACTGCCCCAGACCTGGGTTCCGGCGAGAGCCTTCTTGGCAGAAGCCAGCTCGTCGCTGACAAAGTCCTGCGCTGTGTAGTTGGTCTCTTCCACTTGGTTCTCCTGGTTCTCGTGGTTGTTGGTGCCGTCGCTCATTTCTTCACCTTCTTGGTGCTGTTCTTCTCAGTAGCTTCTTTGGGAGCGCTGGCCACGACTTTCTTGGCACTGCGGACTTCTGCGTCCTCAGATCCAAAGGAGTCGTCGGCGCTGGCGCCGCCGTTCAGGTCGGGTCGGACACTCTGGATGTCTTCCTTGAACAGATCAAGGACGAGGACAGCCATTTCCCAGCCAGGTTCGACGCCAGCCAGGTTGTCCTTCTCGGCCTCGTGGATGGTCATCAGGTTGCGGTGGATGTCCTGCAGAGCAGCCTGGTGCTTGGCGAACAGCTCGGTGTTCGCAAAGCTGGCCTGGTCCTTGCACGATTCGCCGAGGTTGTTCAGCAGCTTTTCGATCTGCTCCTCGGTCGCCTCTGGGAACATCTCCTTGAGCTTGGCTTCCTTGCTATGCAGCATGGCCACGAACGTGTCGTTCAGGACCTTCTCGCCTTTCTTCGGCAAGTTGGACTGCAACAGCTCAAACTCGGCCATCGCCTTCTCGGCGACTTCCGGCAAGCGGCTGTTCACGTGGTGGACGGCCTGCTCGATCTCCGGCTTGACCTCGTCCACGGTCTGCTTGACCATCTCTTGGACCATCGGAGCGATGTCGTTTTTCAGACTGCTCGTGACTTCCGCGACGTACTGGTCTTGGCGGGGGCCCTTCTGTGTCAGGCCCTTGACTGCTCCATCCACCGTGGCGATGGTAGCGACGACGACGAATACGGTCGCGCCCAGCAAGCTGTAGCGCCACCACTGAAGTTGCTTCTTCAGATTTTTGAGTTCCGTTATCTGCGTTGTTTCAATGCCCGAGTCCATGTGAACCCTCCTTGGCCCTTCGTCTCTGGAGGAAACGTCCGAGGAGCGGCCGCCCTGACCGCCCCCGGTTTTTGCCCTTTCCCCAAGGCCTTCCTCCAGCCCTGGCATGATCATCGGCCAGCGATGACACTGGCCCTCATGGTTGCCAGGCAAAACCTGGTAAGGGTATTGGGAAGGGATGGGGCGGGGGGCTGGGCACGGGCCTTTCTAGGGCGGGTGGACATGAGGGCATAGAGGGTCAGCAGGCTGCCCGGGTACCCTGGCCGACCCGGAGTACCGGAACCGCCCCTTAGCCCCCTCCCTTTCTGGAGAACGGCAAGAGGGGGAACCGGAGGGGAGTCTTCGGTCTTCAGTCTTCAGCCAGACAACGTACGCCGTACCTCAGCCCCCAGTCCCCAGCCTCTACCATGCGCCGAATGCCGACTCTTGTTATCGTGGGACGCCCCAATGTGGGCAAATCCACGCTGTTTAACCGCCTTGCCGGGCGGCG